>CAJTXV010000020.1 GCA_910584255.1 uncultured Bacilli bacterium | reverse complement strand
ATAAAATTTATTTTTTTCATACTTACACTTCCCACTACCCTATTATTTAATATAATACCATAAAAATTGACTTTCTTCTACAAATTTTAAGTGATAATAAAAAAACTCTCAGTTTCCTGAAAGTAAATATTTCCTATCTATCTAAATTACTTAAAATTTTCTATTTTTTCTTCTCTTTTACCATAGATTCTTTCTTTAAAAAATCACGAATTTCTTCTAACAACAATACATCTTCACTCTTTTTAGGTTCTTCCTTAACTGCTTCCTCTTTTTTGTAAAATGCAAAGAATCGATTGATGAATTTAATCATGATGAAAATACAGAAAGAAACAATTAAGAAATCAATTACATTTTGTAAGAAGTTACCATAAGTAATCGTTGCATTTTCTACTGTGATTTTTAAATTTTTAAAATCCACTCCTCCAATTAGAATTCCAATGATTGGCATTAAAATATCATCTACAACAGAAGATACAATTTTACCAAAAGCACTTCCCATAATAACACCAACTGCTAAATCTATGACATTTCCACGACTAATAAATTTCTTAAATTCTTGAATCATAATATTTCTCCTCTCTAATTGATAATACCATCATATCAAAAAAAGAAACAAGTACAATCCAAAAAGAAAAGGACGATATACGCCCTATTTCTCTCCTTCTTCTAACATTGTCGTAATAAAGATTCCATATCCTTTATCGGTATCATTTACTACTACATGGGTTACCGCCCCAATTAGTTTACCATCCTGAAGAATGGGACTACCACTCATACCTGCAACAATCCCACCTGTTTTTTCTAATAAACGTGCATCCGTAATCTGAAACAACATATTTTTTGTCGTACTAGATGAATCAAGTTCTAAAATTTCAATTTCAAAATCTTCCATTTTGCTTCCATCAATGACAGTTCTAATACTTGCTTTTCCTCGTCTTACATCTTCAGGTTTTCCAACTTCAATTAAATCCCGTACTGGAACTTCTTTAGAAAAGGTACCAAAAATACCACTAGTTTCATTTTTTATAATATTTCCATATACCTGTTCTTGATTAAACTTTGCTTGTTTTTCTCCTGGAGTTCCATCTCTGCTTGGTGTAATTTCTGTTACATTCGATTCGAAAATTTTTCCATCTTTTAATTCCACTTTTTGTAAGGTGTTTTTATCTGCAATTTCATGACCTAAAGCTCCATAAATTAAAGTATTTGGATCAATATAAGAAAGTGTCCCAATCCCATTAATTTTATCTTTTACATAAAGTCCTGTCTTATAAACACCTTTTTCATCTGTTTCTAAAAGAAGAGAAACATCTTCCTTTTTCCCATTTCGTAAAATGGAAACATGGATATTATTTTCATTTTTTACCTGATCGATTGTAGAAATCATCTGATCAATATTTGAAACTTCTTTGTCATTTACTTTTAGAATATAATCTCCAATCTTAAAACCGCTTTCTTCACCAATATAGCGACCATTTACTTTATAAAAGCCAACAACTGTTACATATTTTGTATTGAGACTAATTCCTACATTCTCTCCACCAGGTATAACATAAGGAGAATATGCAAATACTAAAGATGGAACTAAAGT
Organism: uncultured Bacilli bacterium; assembly: GCA_910584255.1. Taxonomy (GTDB): domain Bacteria; phylum Bacillota_I; class Bacilli_A; order RF39; family UBA660; genus Alloscybalousia. Next base: position 29,966 of record CAJTXV010000020.1, on the reverse strand, counting down.
TAGAAGAATAAGAAGATGAATATGTAGTATTTTTTTTAAATTCAAAGGTATCACCTCTTTCTTTTTTTAAAAATCACTACATTTATATCATCTACCAAATACACTATTTTATAGCAAGAAAAAAATACCAATAGGAATTGATATTTTATCTAAAACTTACCTCCACTACCTCCATGAGAGGCACCAGAACTTCCGTGATGACTTCCGCCACTACCAGAAGTACTAGTAGAAAGGCGAACCCGAGATGTAGAACTATACATAAATGAATCGATTTTACCACCCAATTTTAATTTTTCTTTTTCTAAATAGGTATCCGCATCATCAGCAAGTAAAATTTTCTTATACTTTCTAGCACAAAGATAAGTTACTACAAAGGAAATCAAAAAAGAAATTGGTACAATCCAAAAAATAGGAACTTGCTTTTTACAACGATAATCTCCATAAGAATTAATAATTTTACAACTTTTCATCGCTTTGGCTGGTCCTTTTTCAGTAAACGATTCTACTTCATTTAAAAATAGTTTCATGGCATCAAAATATCTTCCACTAGATAAACTGGGAGTAATTTTTTCAATCATCGCTTCTGTTCTAGATTGGTCAAACAAAATTTGTCCATAGCCAGATGTCACAATATAAACATCCCTTGATTCTAAGGAAATCAAAAGTAAAATTCCATTCGGGTTAAAATGGTTATAATCATAAAAATCCTCAGCATATTCTCTAGGAGACCTTGAATCTAAATCAGGAATGGTAACAATAACAACCTCATAGTCTTCTTTTGAAAACTTATTTTGAATATCCTCACGTAATTCTTGCTCTTCTTCTACAGATAATAATGGTGTGAAGTCATAAACTTTTAAAGTTTCATCAATATAAGGTGTCATTAAAGCACGATAAATTTGTTTTTCTCCTGTTTCAAATCGTTTAGGAATCCCATATCTGTTTTCTTCTGTTCGCTCTTTTGTCTCCAAAGATTGAGCACTCACAACACCTGAAAATAATAAAAGTATAGAAAATATAATAATACTGATTTTTTTCATAGTACATATCCTCCAATCATCAAAAAGATTAAAATGATTAGTACAGAAATCAAGACTCCTAAAGAAAAAAAGCAGAAAAATACTTTCGATTTTTGAACAGGAATATCTCCAATCATCTTTCCTGTTTGCCCATTCATAGCGAATGGATATATTTTATCTTTATATTTAATATTTAAAAGCCATACAGGTAAAAGTACATATTCTCCACTTAAATTTATAGGATTTACATTTTTGTTTTCAATTGTATGAGAATGATAATGTAAACTTTTTTCAAGCTGTTCTTTTGCTGTTTCAGTTGCCCTTTGAATAGCAACACTCTGGACTTCCTCCTTTGTTTGATCATACTTTTCCGCTAAAAATCCAGATAAATAGGCACCATTAAAATCTTCCAAATCTTGATAATTAAATGGTTCAATAGAATTCATTAAAGCATCATCAAAATGCTTAGACCCATCGACTGGAATATCAAAAAAAGGAAAGTCCCCATCTCTTTCAAAATGATAGGTATCTCTTTTCGTATATTGGTAGTTGGAAGAAATCCAAGTACTTAGCCGAATTCCTTTTCCAGCAATATGAGCTTCTAAACAAAAATCAAAGAGCCAGAACGGAATATAGATTCCCTGAATTTCCCGAATATTTTTCTTTTTGGTAAATTCCTTAGGTACAAACCATTTTCGAATTCCCATCTTTAAAAAAGCTTCCATTGCCTCTTCTTTCGTTTTTTTAAATGGAATAATGGAGTTGGGTGTTAATTCATTTTCTAAACGTTCATCGATAATCGCCGTACTGCGACAATACACACAAGTAGTAGCAGTTGTATTTTCAGAAACCAAAATACTAGCCCCACAATTTTTACAAGTATATCCTTCTGACTTAAAAGTTTTATTTTGCTTTTTCTCTTTTTTCTTTTGAACTTTCTTCAAGTCTTCTAAAGTAAAATGTGTATGACAATACTCACAATCCCAACCTTTACTTTTGGGAGAGTATTTTAAAGGAGCACGACAACTTGGACATTTTTGATCTGTTACATTACTTTGCATATTTTTATCTCCTACTTTCTACTTTTAGTTTATTAATTTCTTAGAAAAAAGAAGTAGAATTTTTATTCTTCTTCACTGACTACAAAGTCTTCCAATTTTCCATCTTCATTTAAAATTTTATGAATCTGTTCTTCAGCACTTTTTAGTTTTTTATCACAATTTTTTGCCAATTTCATTGCGTCTGTATATGCATTAATTGCATCATCTAGAGGAACATCTCCACTTTCTAATTTTTTTACAATTGCCTCTAATTCCAACATATTTTCTTCAAAGTTTTTTTCTTTTGCCATAATTTTAATCCCTACCTTTTTTACATGTTTTTAAAACTTCTGTTTCAACCGCTCCATCTTTTAATTCAATTTCTAAGATATCTTTTTCATGAATATCAGAAATACTAGAAATTACTTTTGAATCTTTCTTTGTAATACTGTATCCTCGTCCTATCGTTAAAAGAGGATTCAAGATTTCTAAACGTCCCATCGACTTTTCAAAGCGATGAATCTGACCTTTCATATTTTGTGTAATTCCATAAGAGGCAGATTGTAATAAATGATCTAAGCGTAATCGTTCCTTAGAAGTCATTTCTTTCATCACCATCTGTAATTTATCCAAAAGTGTATCAAATTTTTGTTCTTTCATTTGATAAATGGACGTTGGATTTTCTAAAATATAACTTTTTTGAATCGCATCTAATTTCTTTCTAAACAAAAGAATCATATTTTCCATAGAGTTATCAAGTCTTACATGTAACTGATTTATGTACTCTAATATATCCTTTTTACTAGGAACTGCCATCTCAGCTGCTCCAGTTGGAGTTGGTGCACGTAAATCTGCAACAAAGTCTGCAATAGTAAAATCTATTTCATGTCCAACGGCAGAAATGACTGGAACATGAGAATGATAGATAGCACGTGCGACAGACTCATCATTAAAACACCACATATCTTCGATACTTCCGCCACCTCTTCCAACAATTAATACATCTAAATCGTATTCCTGAGCCTTTTCAATTTGTCTAACGATATTTGGAGCAGCTGAAGCTCCCTGCACTAAAGAAGGAAACAAAATAGTTTCCGTAAGTGGCCATCTTCTTCGAATCGTCGATAAAATATCCCTGATTGCTGCACCAGTGGAAGCTGTTACAATCCCAATACGAGTAGGCATTTTAGGAATTGGACGTTTGTGTTCTTCTTGAAATAACCCTTCTGCTGAAAGTTTCTTTTTTAATTGTTCAAATTGAATATAAAGATTTCCTACCCCATCTTCAATCATCTCATCTACATAAATTTGATATCCACCTGTTGCCTCATATACTGAAATTCTTCCTGTAACTAAAACTTTCATTCCATCTTCTGGTTGAAACTTTATTCGAGAAACGGAAGATGAAAACATAACCGCATTGATTCTAGAAGATTCATCTTTTAACGTAAAGTAATAATGTCCCCTCGTATGTGCTTTAAAATTAGAAATTTCACCTTTCAAGTAAACCCGTTTTAAATTTTCATCTGTATCAAATTTAAATTTGATATATCGTGTAAGTTGAGAAATACTAATATACTTTTCTTGCATTTTTCCCTCTTAATTTTCATGAGAATGATAACACTCATCTAAAACGGCATTAATCATTTTTGTAACTTTTTCATCTGAATATTTTTTAGATAGTTCAATGGCTTCATTAATCGCAACAGCGCTTGGTGTTTCCGTATACTCTAATTCATAAATGCCAATACAAATAATCGCTTGATCTACTTTATTTAAACGATCCATTGGCCAACTAGATAAATACTTATTTGCCATCTCATAAATTTCTTTTTTATGTTCTAAAACACCGTAAACCACTGTATTTACAAATTCATTTTCAACTTCTAATTGTTCTTTAATCAAACTCTTTACATCATATTCAATAGAAGAAGATTCTAATAAAAAAACTTGATATAGAACTTTCATCATAATTTCACGTAATTCACTACGACTTTTCATATCACTTCACCTATATCTAGTCTACCATAGAAAGTTAAACTTTTCACATCTTTTTTATCTAACACAAAGAAAAAGAAGTAGTACTTGAAAAATTACTCTCCCTAAAATCAAATATACACCTATATTTTCTTAATTAAAACGAAAGAATCTTGATAGCGAATCATCTCGGAAGCCAAAAATATCATATCAGTTAAAAATTGATAAAATTGTTTCATAATCGCATTTACTTCTTGATAATCAGCAGTAAATTCTAATAAATTTATGGTATTCGTAACTTTTTCATTGATTAAATTTTGTATGTAAATTTGCTTTCCATTTTCTAAATTTGGAAATATTTTCAAAAGATCTAGGATTAATAAAGAAGTAACTGTTTCTTTTTTCTCATCCCTTTCATCACCCATCAAAAAATGAAAAGCAGATACTCTTCTTTTCTTTTTTTGTGCAATACTTATATAAAAATTATGAGCACTTTGTACCTCCTCTAACTTACTCCTACAATAAAAATCAAAATCGGAGATTAAAAGAATTTCATCTACTAGGTGTTTTAAATCTACCAAAAATTGTTGTTTTAAATGTTCAAGTGCATCGATTGTTTCCATTCCATTGATAACAGCAAAAATCGTCTTTTGAGAAAGTGTATTATAGTTACTTTTCAATTCTTCCCATTGTTCTTTCCTCCTCTGTTCCCTACTAGAGATATTTCGAATCACATAATTTAAAGTTTGAATATGATCGGATAGAGATTCTATATTTAAGTCTATCTTTTCTAATACTACTGCTTGTTCTACATCCATACATTCCATAATGAGTGGATTTTCTATTACTTCTAATAACAAAGTCAATTGTTGTTGTAAGTTCTCCATAGGGTTAAAATGAGAAATAAACATAGCAGATGTATCTTCCAAAGTACCATTCATTTCTACTTTGTATTTTTCTTCCGCTACTAGCAAAAGATTTTCTATTCTATTTTTGATCTGATGCAAATAAACTTCTGGAAGTTGTTGCCCCTTTTTAAGAATCATTTGAATCATTGTCTGAATACTACTTACACCAACATTTTCACTTCTCTTAGGTGAATCTAATAAGCTTTTACATTCCTGAATTTCCTTTAAATTAGAAACCGCATCCCGATTACATACAATTTCAGTTTTTAAAGAAATAAGTTTTGTATATAAATCGGTTCCAGAATCCACGACAAGAAAAGTTTGATCACTCATGATAGATTCTTCTTCTTTTTTTCTGTTTTGCCGATACTCATCAACAATCCGATTATATCTTGCTTTTATTTTAAGTTGTAAATCAGTTGGCATAAAAGAAATTGCCTTGATAATTTCTTTTGTAATTTCATCGACTGGTGCTTGATAAACTGAATTTGGATTTTTTCCTCTAGAGGATATACCTCATTATATACGTTAGATTCCACAAATTTTAAAGGTAATCTAGAGGGACTTAATTTTTTAAAATGCCGTTTTTTGCTCCATGTAAAACCCTTCCCTCTAATAATAATTTTAGATGCCAAAGGATTCAAATAATGGGAAAGTTTTTTAAAACAATCGTCTGGTATATTTTCATAAACAACAATCGTTGTTTTTCTATCTATACTTTGATTACTAAAACTAGCACGATATTGTGGTTCAGAAAATCTCATAAAAGTAGAAGGAAATTCTATTCTTTCTGGCTGCCAATCGTAGTGAAAAAACTCTTCCACTTGATAAACACCCTCTGGAATAATCAACGTAGAGTTAAATAAATTTTTAAAAAAATAACATGATATCTCTTGAATATTAGCATTTTCTAAATTGACATGGATTGGTACTTGTTGATTATAATTATGAACAATACCCATTAAATGTCCTAATGCAATAGCCTTTCCATATAATACGAATTCAATTTCAGAAAGTTCCAAACAATTTGCAAGAAGTATGTCACAACACCTACTTGCCACATCAATACTTAGATGAATTTTTTTTAAATTAGGACACTGGATTAGGATATCTTATATCTCTAAAAAAGAAGCACCAATCAAAGAGATTTCTTCTAAATAATAGTTAGATTCAAGGTCATGAAAACCAGGAACAATACGACCCTTACTATCTTTACAAAGAACAGAACGGATACAATTATCTAAGGAAAGTATCTCTACAGAAGGTGGAATCACAAAATCCCTCATCTGAGTCATTTTAAAAGCAAAACTACCAATTTTTTTTAATGAACTTTCCAAGGAGGCATCATCTTGGTATTGAAATATAGAAAGAGGTGTATCATAAAATGCATAATACCCAATCGATTTTAAATGATGAGAATAGATAAATTTTTCGATTTTTGTATGTGCAAATGCGTATGGATCAATTTCTTGAATTTTATTATTTACTTCTTTTCCATCTTCATCAACGAATATAATTTCTTTTAATTGTGTACAACTAGCAAGTGCACAATAGCCGATGACTTCAATACTATCTGGTAAAACTAAAGTATCACACTGGGGATTGGTAATCATCTCCCTACTTAGCACTTTGACACGCTCTGTAATTATTTCTTTCATAAAACCATTCCTTAAATGTGTGCTATTTTAACGCAATCAGAAGCACAAGTCAACGAAAAAGACAATGAATCACATTCCCAAAGTGTGGAAATTTAAAAAAAACTAAAAAAGAATAGATATCACGATCTACTCTTCAACACTCAAAGTAAATTGAATGATTGATCCTATTCTTAGAGTTCTATTTTCACACTAATTCTATATTAACTTTTTTTAATCCATTATTTCTTTTTTACAAAAACCTTTTGACTACGATCTACTTCTGATACTTCTAGATGTACATTTCCATAATCTACTGATTCATTTAAAAATTCTTCAAAAGGCATCATTTCTTGCTCCTGTTTTCTTCTAAGTAGTTCATATTCTTCCTTCGTATCTGCTTGATATAATAGTTGGTTATACAATTGATTCCTTTCAAATTCATCCATGATTAAAACTCTTTTTAACTCTTCTTCATAACCATGAATTACTCTTTTTCTATTTTCAATATCCTTTTTTAAACTTTGAGAGCGTTCTTCCATACTTTCTTGGTTTTCTATTAATTTATTGATTCCTTCAAAAAAGTTCATCCTAATCGCTTTTTTGAAATCTCTTAACTGATGGATTTTTTCAAATACTAAGCATCCACCCATAATCACAAAGTATAATGCTAAATACATTCCTACTGGCATTTCAAGGGTTAAAGATAGACCTCCTAGTAATAACATACTTCCACCCCCTAATCCTGTTCTCACTCTGAAGATTTTTATTTTTTCTTTTAAATCATTATATGTTTCTATCAAACTTAATTTGTTTTCGATATTCTCTTTTTCTTGCTCTTTTTCTTCTAAATTCACTTTTTCATTCTTTATCTTTTCTGTTAAAGTGTTAATTAAATATTGAAACATTTCTATCCACCCCATTAAATTGTTCCTATTATAACATATTTCCCATCATTTTCAAAACATTTTTTATCGTTTGTCTTCTTTGATTTTACTTTTTAAATCGTAAAGAAAATTTAATGCTTCGATAGGGGTCATCTCTAATGGATTGACTTCATTTAATTTTTCTACAATTTCACTTTCTATTGAGGTTTCTTTAGAATCTACATCTAAAAATAGGCTGGTCTGCGTAAATGTCTGTTTTTTTGTTCCTTTATGCTCATAAACAGATAAAATTTCATTTGCCCGTTCAATTAAACTAGTAGGAAGTTTAGCTAAAGATGCAACATGAATTCCATAACTCTTATCTACTGCCCCATTCTTTACTTTATGTAAAAATGTAATCGTTCCTTGTTCTTCTATTGCACTGACATGTACATTTCTCAAATTTGGAAGGTCGGATGCTAAAGAAGTTAATTCATGGTAATGCGTAGAAAATAAAGTTTTAGCCCTAATTTTATCGTGAATATATTCTAAAATTGCTTGGGCTAGACTCATGCCATCATAAGTTGCCGTTCCTCTTCCTAATTCATCAAACAAAATCAAACTATTTTCCGTTGCTTCACTAACTGCAATATTAGCTTCTTTCATTTCTACCATAAAGGTACTTTCTCCACTTACTAAATCATCACTCGCACCAATTCTTGTAAAAATCTTATCGAATATTGGAATCATACAACTCCGACAAGGAACAAAGGAACCAATTTGAGCCATAATAATGATAATAGCAAGTTGTCTCATATAAGTGCTTTTTCCTGCCATATTAGGACCAGTAATTAATAAAATATTTGTATCTTTCCCCATCGAAATGTCATTTGGTACATAATCTTTTTTACTGACCTTCTCAACGACTGGATGTCTTCCATCCTTAATTTGAATGACTTTTTCTTCTGTAAGTGTAGGTCGAACATAATTATTTTCTTCTGCAACAGTTGCTAAAGATAGCATCATATCAACCTCTGCTAGTACTTTCGAAATTTGTTGAAGTCTACCAATATATCCTTTGGCAATTTCTCGAATTTGCATAAATAGTTGATATTCTAACTCAATAATTTTTTCTTCGGCCCCTAAAATAATATCTTCTTTCTCTTTTAACAACGGTGTAATAAATCGTTCACAATTTGCTAACGTTTGTTTTCGGTCATATCCAAATTCTTCTTTGATTAGAGGAATACTCCCCTTACTAACTTCAATATAATAACCAAATACTTTGTTAAACCCAACTTTTAAATTTTTAATACCTGTTCGTTCTTTTTCATCATTCTCAATTTGAAGAATAAAATCTTTACTATTTTTTCGAATACTCTTTAACCGGTCTAATTCATCGTTATAATTGGGTTTAATCAATGAACCTTCCCGAATTGTAACAGGAGCATCTTCATGAATCGCACTTTCTAATAATTGATACAATTCATCTAAAACTTCTACATTTTTATCATACTCAATCTCTTCTAAAATAGCATGAATCGTTGGTAAAACCGAAAGTGAATTTTTTAACTGTAATAAATCTCTAGCATTCACATTTCCATAACTAATACGACTAGACAATCGTTCTAAATCATAAACTTTATCTAATGCTTCTTTTAATTCCTCTTTTTTAATAAATTCCGTTAATAATTTTTCAATAATATGGTATCTTCTTATAATCTCTTCTCTACTAGTTAACGGGCTTTCTATATTAGCTTTTAAATACCTACTACCCATAGCCGTCTTAGTCTTATCAAGTAACCATAATAAAGAATATTGACGATCATGATTTCGAATGGTCTCAACTAACTCTAAATTCTTCTTCGTATGCACATCAAATAATAAATGCTCTTGTTCATCGACTAGTTCTATTTTTTGAAGATGAGATAAATCTCCTTTCTTCGTATCTAGTAAATATTGAAGCAAATACTTTGTAACCGTAACAATTCTAACATCCTTTACATCTTGATAAATGTATTGATATTCTTCTCCTTCATAAATATTTTCTCTAAAAGTTACTAATAAATTATACTGTTCACGAAACATACTTACAATATTTCGATCAATCTTATCATTTACAATGAGCTCTCTAATATTACGATTTACCACTTCTTTTAATAATAAGTCTTCATCATGGTCAATAATTAACCCATATACATACCCCGTTGAAACATCAATATAACTAATCCCATAACAATACTCAAAATCGTAAACTCCTCCGATATAATTAAAATCATGAGAATCAATGGCATCGTCTAACCTTGTTCCCTTCGTAACAACTTGAATTACATCTCGATCAACCATTCCTTTGGTAAGTTTTGGATCAGTCATTTGTTCACAAATAGCTACCTTATATCCTTTTTCTATCAGTTTATCTAGGTAGGTTTTATAAGCGTGATAAGGAATTCCACACATAGGGACTCTCTCTTCTAACCCACAATTTTTTCCAGTCAATGTAAGTTCTAATTCATGACTTGCGAGGGTAGCATCTTCAAAAAACATTTCATAAAAATCTCCCAAGCGAAAAAAGATAATCGTATCCTCATACTGTTCTTTAATTTCTAGATATTGCTTCATCATAGGAGATATTTTTTCTCTATCTACTTCACTGCGCTTCATACTACTACACCTCTATTAAGTTTCTTTTTAAGAAACTGTATTTAGTATAACAAAGAACAAATAAAAAGAAAATCACTTCTTACATGATTTTACATTTAAAGTCTTAGATTTTCTAAGGATTTTAGCGCTTCATCAAAGGTTTCTACCTCGATAATTTGAATACTGTAATGGTGTTTTTCTTTTTCTTTCATTGCTTCTTCATAGTTTTTTCCTTTTGGCACCAAGAAAACATCGGCTTTTTCTTTAACAGCCCCTTTTAGTTTATATTTAACGCCACCAATTTCACCAACCGTTCCATCTACTTCAATAGTTCCAGTTCCTGCAATTTTTAATCCCTTTGTAATATCTTGTTTTGTTAGCTGATTATAAATGGATAAAGTTAAAATTAATCCCCCAGAACTTCCTGCTTCATTCTCATTAAAATGAAGATCAATTTTTGGATTTGTCTCGTAGTCAAATCCCGTTTGAATCATAATCCCAAGAAGATGGGTACCATTTTTTTCATAGACAGTTCCTGTCGCCTCTTTAATATGTCCGTTTCGAATGACAGAAAGTTTTAATTCCTCTCCAACACGACTAGATGAAATAATTTTGCCAATCTCTTCTGTATTTTTAATTTCCTTTCCATTAATCTTTCGGATATCGTCCCCAATTTTTAAAGTAGTTTTGGCATATTCATCAATATATAAAACGTAATTCCTAGTACCTGTAATTTTAAAAGAACGCCCTGCCTTTTGATAGGCCAAACTAACAGCATTAGTGTTTCCTGTACTTAAAAACAACTTGTCTCTTGTAAAAATATCTTCCTCTGTTTCCTTATTAGTTAATTTAGAATCACTCACTGGCTCTAAATCCCAACTAGGTAAAATTTTCGCTAGAATATAAGTAGGAAGAGTCGCACGTAGTTCAGAAACATAACATAGATGAAAGCTTCCATTTATCTCCTGTTTTTCTTCTATTTGAATTTTATCATCTACTGGAAGTAATCCACCACCACTATAAATATAAAAAGGAAGTGGGTATAAAGAGACCGCTAATAACACGAAATAGAAACTAAGAGATAAATAGTAATCCTTAATAAATTGTTTTATTTTTTCATATAGTGTATTAAACATAGAATCATTCCTTCTAGTAAATTATAACACAAGTGGAGAATTTTTATGAAAAAAATAAATCGATCTTTTCTAGTAATTTGTTTATTGTCTATGGTAACTATTTTATTAATCACTTACTCAAAAGAAGTGATTGAAAGTGTATCATTTTCTATTTCTATTTGGAAAGAGAATTTATTCCCCTCTCTGTTTCCTTTTTTTGTGGTTTCTAACCTATTAATTGAATATGGATTTATTGAATTACTAGGAAAGTATTTTGGAAGTATTATGCCTACCTTATTTGGGTTACCTAAAAATGCTAGTTTTATTTTATTTATCAGTATGATTTCGGGATTTCCTAGTAGTGCAAAATATACATCGAGACTAGTCCATGAAGGGATTCTATCCAAAGAAGAAGGAGAACAAATCTTAACATTTACACATTTTGCAAATCCACTATTTATACTAGGATTTATTGGAACCTCTCTTTTACATAACAAAAAACTCGCATTTCTTATTTTATTTTGCCATATCTTTAGTAATTTAATCATTGGCTTTTTATCCAAAAAAAAGGATACAGTAAAAGAAAAAGAAAAGATAAAAAAAGGGGGTCAAAAAGAAAAAAAGAAAACCTCTTTTGGTTCTTCTTTTTCTAAAAGTATTATGGATTCTTTAAATACTATGTTTCTTCTACTAGGTGTTGTTACCTGTTTTTTAGTATTAACGACTCTTTTACAAAGTTTAATACCAATGCGTACAAATACTAGAATTTTGTTATCAGGATTATTCGAAATGACTCAGGGTATTAAATTAGTAGGGACCTTATCTATTCCTATGTTTTTTAAGGGATGGGCTATTCTATCTTTTATTTCTTTTGGAGGATTTAGTATTCATATGCAAGTATTATCATTTATCTCCGAAGAGAATTTAAAATATTTTCCATACCTATGGGGAAGAATTCTTCAAGTAATCCTTGCAAGTATTCTATATCTTTTATTGTTTCCCCTAGTAATCGCCTAAAAAAGGAGCCACTACTGGTTCCTTGCATAATGTAACAATCTTTTAAATTCCTCCTCAGTTCCATTTAGCACTTTACCATGCTTTTCTATTAAATCTAATATCGAATAATCAAAAACAGATCCCATATTTAATCGATCCATATCGATATACATTCCATCTCCCATAGTCTCATAATTTCCTTTTGCAGTTACATAGAGTGTATTCATTACCCATAAATATCTCATTACCATCTCTACATACATTGGAATGATCTCATATTCAAATTTATCTCCGTATTCCGCTCTACCCGTCTTCCATACCCAATCTAGTTTTTTATTATTATAAGCAAACTGAGGGTATTTCTCTTGATACTCTTTCATTATATCTAGATAGCTTTCATGAAATAAGTCTATAGAAAAATTGATGGTTACATTACTTTGAAAAGTACCACTTTTAATACCATTACATAAGCAATATTTTTGATAATCATCAAAAGCTTCCAAAGCAATTTTTGGAAATTTTTTGGCATTTGTCACGATAGCAAGACGATGAACAGGTAGATGATTTCTTATAATTAAATCAATCGTATAACAAATTAATTTTTCATTTAGAGTAGGCTCTCCACCAGTAAACATAATGGTTTGTATATCTTGAATATCATTATTTAATAGAACATGACGAACGATTTCCTCTGTCATATCCACATCTTCTGAATCGCCGCGCATACACATTTTACACCATTCATTACATCTTCTAGTGATTTCAAATGCTAAAAATTCTAAAGATATCATATTGCATCCCCTTTGTTTTGGAGGATATTATAGCATTTTTTTTAATCTATTTCAATTATAATCCTAAATACGTAATTCTAGCATATCCATCTCCAACATTTCCACCTTCAATGGTTGTAATTACATTATTTGGCATCGTTTGTTTTTGGGTAGGTTTTGTTATAGAGTTCCAAACATACCCTTCCCCATCAATCATCAATGTATTTGAAAAGATATAAGAATCATATTCAGAGTTTGCTTTATGGCTAATACTGTTGATTACTGAATTTTGATTTACTGCTCGACATCCTAAATGACCTGAGATATAAGAAGAGCCACCACCAGCACCACCACTACTACTTTGAGAACCCGTGTACCATCCACCACCACCAGCAGATTGTTCTGGATTCGTACCCTTACCAAAACCACCTGTAATGGCAGAAGAAAGTAATTCTAAGTCATTATTATATCCCTTTTTAGTTCCTCCAAGCACTTGAGTTCCACCCCCACCAATCGCATGAAAATTAGCACTTTTATAATCCGCTCCATGCGTATCTTGAAAAGATTCACTCTCACCATCATAACCTATGAGTCCACCACCAGAACCACCATGTCCAGATCCGTATAATTTAGATTCTTCTTCGGAAGTTACATTTCTGTAATTGGCTCCACCACCTCCAGCAGCTACCATAATTCTAGATTTTAAACCATTAAAATCATCCCAAGTTCCATCCACTAATCGGACATCTGTCGCACCTCCTCCAATCGCACCATATTTTTCATTTCCAGGAGCAATCTCTCCACCACCATTATAACCAGCATTTTCTTCTCTATTTCCACTGCCACCAACATAAATATAGAGTTTCTCATTTTTCTTTAAGGCAATATAACCCGAAGTATAGGCACCCTTTCCTCCAACATAAGGTCCTTGATTGCCACCAGAAGCACCCCATAATTCAATCTGATAAGTTCCATCTGCTAAAGCCGTAAACTCTTGACTACTTCCTGTATAAGAAAACTCATTTCTCATCGCATTGGCGGTTAACAAATCAAAATCAGTTGCAACAATATGGAGTCCAAAATCTTGTTCATATTCAATATGTTCAATGGCGATATCAATCGAATAGATTTTAATGGAAGTACCATCAGATAAAACAGTACTATCACTCGATAAAAAATTTTCAGTAGAAATAAAGATGGTTTGAAAATCATAAGCATGTCTACCAGCAGGTATATTTTGAGGTAAATTGTCTTTAAATACATACTTTTCATCATCATAAAAAATATATTTATTTTCAATGGAACTTCGATTATCCTGATCAATTTTAGAAACCGCTAAAATCTTTTCTGTTCCATTTTTAAATACCAAATTCGCACAAGTAGAAAAACGAGAGGAACTAGTAGAACTCATACAACTTCCTCCATAATTAATTTCAGAAATTCCAAAATTCAAAATATCATCTTGTATCGTTTTTGTCAGTGTATTCCTTATGGTTTCAAGTTCCAATTCAGAAAAAGAGGTTTCTGCCTTTTGTCGGTAGTTCATAATAATAGCAAGTAATCCGCTAATAATTGCCATCACAATCGCAAAAGTAACAACAATTTCAACGATACTAAGACCTCGATTATTTAACTTTTTCATAACAACCCCCGTTTCTAATAAAGACATTTACTAGACTCTTCATCATAGACTCCACCTTTATAACAGCTTGGCATCATTCCAGTACAAACAATTGGGCACTCATTCGGAATACACTCTGTTCCATCTTCATTCTCTGTACAACCACAATCCTCATCTCCGCAGTTGTATTCGTATCCCTCAAAAGACGGAGTATAGCCATGTTTCACAGTAAAATGAGCATGTAATTGATTGCCATTTTTCTCAGTAAGTGTGCAACTTACTTCTTGATTAGAACTCCCCAAAGAAACATTATTGGGAGGGTCACAAGCAACAGTTCCACCAGAAGTCGTATACTCAATCTTTAAAAAAGAGGTAAATGGATAATTTTCTCCGATGTCTAAAACTAAGGAAGTACCATTTGCTTTTAGAGAAGCACTATTACTAATACTAGAAAGTAGATAGGTAGTTTTATAAATTCCAATATTTGCATATTTTGTCTCTCTCGTTCCATCTGCAAGATGCACACTTCTCGTAATAAACAACCGATAAACGCCCATTGCCTTATTAGAAAGACTCGATGGATTATAAAAAGTTTCACGATTGGAAACAGTTCTTAAATACTCTCTAAAATTACTAAGATTTCCAGAATCAAAACGAACATCTTCTCTTACAATATCACGAAAACTTTTTTGTAAAGCAGGAATATCTTCAGATATATCATAACGAGTAATTAAAATAACATCCTCATCTTCAATTTGTAAATTTTCCTTTAATTTAGAACAGTAAGATGCATCAGTATACAAATTCGTATCGTTACAATCAGAAATATCTACATACGCTACATTAGAAAGCAATTCATCAATTCTATCAAACGATAAGTAACTGGTTACCATCTTACGTACTAAGTTAATTGCATATACACTATCTAAGTCATCATAACGGCGTAACTGCTCATATCTTCCAATCATAGGAACAGAGTTTTTATAGACAAAAATAAATAGTGTCATAATAAAAACGGCTACAATCAATGTTTCTACTAATATAAACCCCCGACTCCCTATTCTTTTCATGAAATTCACTTTCCTTTATTGATTATCCTTTAAAATTATTATATAATAAAATAGTATAAAATACTATAGGGAATTTAAGAGAATAATAAGGGTGATAATATGGTAAAGTATGATGTAGCGAATACACCAATTGTTGACTTGGTAAACAATATTATCCTAGTTGCTGTAAAATCGAGGGCTTCTGATATTCACTTTGATCCTTTGGAAAACGGATTAAAAATTCGAATGAGAATTGATGGTAATTTACAAGATCATACCATTCTTCCAAAAGATAGCGAGCGAAATGTCACAACGAGAATTAAGTTGATTTCAGGAATGAATATTACTGAAAATAGACTCCCCCAAGATGGTGCAATTAAGGGAAGAATTGACAATTTAGATTTAGATATGCGTGTTTCTGTTTTGCCTACCAATGAAGGTGAAAAAGTGGTAATCCGTATTCTCGACTATAGTATGAGTCTAGAAGGACTAAACCGATTAGACTTCTCTCCTACGAATTATGAAAAAGTAGTTCGAATGACCCAAGTTCCCAATGGTATTATTCTTGTAACTGGTGCAACTGGTTCTGGTAAATCTACTACGACTTACGCTATGTTACAAACTTTAAATAAGGAAGAAACCAATATTATTACCGTAGAAGACCCAATTGAAATGAATATTGAAGGAATTAACCAAGTACAGGTAAACAGTGAAATTGGAATGACCTTTGCAGCAGCCCTACGTTCAATTTTGCGTCAAGATCCAAACGTCATTCTAATTGGAGAAATTCGTGATTCCGAAACTGCTCGAATTGCCGTTCGTGCATCCATTACCGGACATGTAGTATTATCAACCGTTCATACAAATGATTCCCTATCCACCATCGAAAGACTCATCGATATGGATGTAGAACGTTATTTACTTTCAACAGCCTTAGAAGGAATTATTTCTCAAAAACTAGCAAGGAGATTATGCCCTCACTGTAAAAAAACACGTCCTGCGACTGCCTATGAAAAAATGGTATTTAAAGATATCATGAAAATAAATATTAACGAAATGTGGGAACCTGCAAAATGTGATCATTGTAGTAATGGTTTTTGGGGAAGAATTGCTATTCAAGAAGTACTAACTGTAAATGATGAGATTCGAGATATTATTAACAAAACAGATTCTGATAAAGAAGAATTAAGAAAAATAGTATATGAAAAAAATGATACAATTACCCTATTACAAGATGGACTCGATAAAGTAGCAAAAGGATTTACGACCTTTGAAGAAATTTATAAATTAATTGAAATTGATGAAGCACTCATGTTGATTCATCAAGCAGAGGAAAATGACGAACAGGAAAATCAAGAACAAAGTGAAGTAGAAAAAACAGAAACAGAAGCACCTACAGAAACTGAAGAACAAAATACCATAACGATTACGGAAGCACCCGTTACAACCGTAATAGAAACCCCTATAACGATGGAAAACACAAATATAGAACTTCAACCTGCACAAGAAATAACATCGATTCAAGTAGATGCTCCTACTTTGACACCACCACCTACCTTACCTATAGAAACACCTACTCCTGAAGTTACTCAAACACCTACCATCGATTTGCAACCGGCAAAATCAATAGAAATACAAACACCTGTAGAGAATCAACCAATAGAATTAGGACAAACTCAAAGTATGGAACCAATCCCAGTTCCCATTGAAAATGTCCATTTAGAAACGCAACTAACACCACCAACACAATCGGCTCCCACTACAGAAAGTATAGAAAACACTCCTTCAGAAGTTGTACAGGAACCTCCAATCAATATAGAACCAGCTCCAGTTGTAAATGAAACAATCGTAGAAACGCCAATTACTACAGAAAATACAAATATAGAATTACCACCAGTTCAAACGACTGAACCCATCCAAGAAACAGAAAAACCAACTCCTGAAACGGTAGAAACACCTACGAATGTAGAAAACCCAACACAAGAACTTTCAACTGCAACAAATTTAGAAATACCTACATTAGAATCCACCCAAACAACACAAACCACAAATGAAAATAAAGAAGAAAAAATAGAAACTACTCCATCTATTGAGATGCCAACCATCCAAATTACTGAGCCACCAACGAATACTTCAGAAACAAAAAATACAGTATTAGAAAACTCAATTTCAAATGATGATAGTTTAATTTAAGGTTTCTTAAACATTAAGGAATGTTGAATAAAAATCCATTTTTTTGCAACAGGACACTTTGACAATAATAACAAAATGTGTTATTATGAATATACCAAAGAAATTTGCATAGAATAAAAAAAGGAATACCTAGTTTTGCAGAGCTAGGTATTATTCCTAAAAAATTAGATTTAGTACCGACTTATACAGTTGGTACTATTTTTATTAAAATGACTAAAATCACAATAATAAGGAGTATTATGATAGTACAAGGAGGATAGTACCTAAACTAACTAAATATTCCTATAAATATTATACTATTAGTGATAGGCATAAAACAATTGAACATACTAAATGCCTAGAACAAAATTATATAATCTATATTATATAATTATAAAGAAACCTTCCAGTTTAATTTTTTGATATAGTTGAAAAAAACTGTAATAGAAATATACCAAAAATGATATTTTATTCTATTACAGCCTTTAAAATTTCTGCATTGATTTCTTCTATGGTTCTAATCTTTTCATCCTCTACACACTGAATAGTATTCCAATGATAAAGTTCTGATAGTTCAATATAAGTTTCTTCGGAACGAATTAAATAATTATCATCTTTTTCTGCGTCATCATCCTCTCCTCTTTGTTTCATTAATTCTTTTGTAACATGATATGGAACATGTAAATAAAACGTAATATCTGCCTTAGGAAGTTCCAGTAACCAATATTCCAGTTTATCAATCCAACGGTAAAAATAAAATCGCTCATCTTTATCAACAATCTTAGAACCTTGA
Source organism: uncultured Bacilli bacterium (assembly GCA_910584255.1). Taxonomy (GTDB): domain Bacteria; phylum Bacillota_I; class Bacilli_A; order RF39; family UBA660; genus Alloscybalousia. The sequence continues at coordinate 11,366 of CAJTXV010000020.1, read as the reverse complement.
TGTGCCATATTAGAACTAACATAGCGATCCAAAATTACATAGTATCCTTCTTCTAAATATTTTTGAATTTTTGGAAAATTATATTTTCGATCTGCCGCATAAAATAAACAAGAAATTTTAGGATCTACCTTAGTAGCACCCTCAGGAAAATAGCTTTCTGCAATATTCGAGTTTCCTAAAAAAGGACCACCAACGATTTTACCAGTTGGAGTATCATACATAGGAAAACTAATCTGAACGGTCTTCATTCCCATTGCTTGTAATTTTCTAACCAATAAATTTGCTTGCGTTTCTTTTCCAGAACAATCTGTTCCTTCAATTACAATTAGTCTTCCTTTCATACTATCAACCTCACTATAAATTAATTATAGCATACAAAAATTAAATTTACAACAAATTCGTACATTTATTCGATTAACGATGAATAGAACCATCTACAACCTCTAATCTATAATCAAAAAATTTACCCTCCCTTTTAAGAAAAATACTTATTTCAATCATCTTTATCAAACGGGCCATCTTCATTAATTAATTCATAATTAAAATTTCCATGTTTAAATATTTCAAATTCGTAATTATCATAAGTTTTAGCTATTATCTTTAAATCAGATGTTCCAATTGTAAAATCCATATGAGCAGAACAAACATTACATCCAGACTTATCTAACTCTTCTGTATCCATCTTTATTCCACCTTGAATTGTATTCTGATAAGCACTACCGAATGCCAAATGTGTTCCAATATTTTCATCAAATAAATTATTATTATAAATCATTTTCGTTTTAGAAATTGGGGAATTAGAATCTACAATTGCAATTTCTCCTAGACGCATATGACTATCATCCCTAGAAAAAAATTCATCCAAATACTCTTTTCCTAATTCCGCATCATAGTCAACTACTTTTCCATTGGAAAATTTAAACCAATATTTATCAATATGATAATTTAGATATGTAATTGGCATACTCCCATAGATAATCCCATCTACAAGATATTTATGTGGTAGAGTCCAAACAGAATAGATAGGAATATTTTCTATACAATGATTGTTTTCTAAAGAACGAAATATATAATTTTGGGGAAGTGTGATTGTGATATTTGTCCCTAAACCATTTTTAAATATAAGTTCTTTTATATTCAATTGATTTAAGTAAATAGTTTTTTTCTTTTCAAGGTGAATATATTGATTCCATGCTTCTATCGGATTGGTAGTATCCACCATACAAAAAGAATAAATCAATTTTTCTAATTTCTGATAAGGATAATTCTCTTCCGGAAATAGTGTTTTAGCCCACAGTTGATTGGGAAGTGCAAAAATAGTCCAAGAAATAGAATCATTCATTACACTTTTCATATACTCACTATAAGTCTTCATTGTTGTCTGATTCATAGCAATGATTTTATCTTCCTCAATATCATCCAAATAGTGAGGAAATGTAGTGGATTCTATTAAAAAGGCATAATTTCCTTCTACTGCTTGATTCCAAACATTATTACAAAAATATGGGTGAGTCTTGATTTCTTGAATGGAAAGTTTACATAATAATTTATGTTCTAAAGCAATATCTCGTTCTTCCATTAAAAAGTTTTCAAATCCTAGTTGTTTTGCTCTTTGTATAAGCAGTGTTATAAAATCGATATTTTCTTTTTCATAGGAAATAAATAATGATTTATTCTTAGGATAAATACATTTATTTAAAAGTAAATCTATATATTTTTTTCTTAATTCTTCCATATTTTAATCCACTATATTATTCTGATCATCAAATTCTAATAAAATACATTTTCTACTTGCTAAATAGTCACACATATGAACAAAATTTTGATATCTAGTTTTAGGCCTTGGTAAGATTTCTTCTTTTGTGTAAGGATGAGTATTCCAAGGTCCCATGTGAGAAGCAATCACATCATAAACAAATTCTATATCTTCATCAATCAAAGATAATTCTTCTTTTCTTGACTTCACATATTCACTAGCAACCAATGGGTGATCCGCTCTTGTATATTTTTCTTTTGGATTTCCATACTTTAAACCATCATGAAGTACAAGTGACAAAAGCATTAAATCCTTTTCCCTTTGGGTATATTTATCTCCAATGATAGGATCATTTAATAATTCAAAAGCAATTCTAACAGCTGCTTTCGTATGACGCACTAATCCTCCTACTCCTAATGCATACTTAGGATGATATTTTCCTGTAGAAGACGCTTCTAATTCAAAAAAATAATCAGGAAGTCCTTCAATTAACTTTTTTAAATCTTCTTGATAATCTTTGCTTTTAATATAACCAATTTCTTTTTCAAATACTTTAATTTTATCCATACTACTCTACTTCCTTTATAAAATGAATGAGAATTTCATTTAAAATATACCAATAACGAAATGGAATATAATATGATATTTTATTCTCCACTAGTTTTCCTTGCTTTAATAAGGATGAAACTACATCGATTTCCTTAAAATCATATCCATATTTCTTTTTAAAAGTATCCTTTGAAATACCCTCCATTGTCCTAAATCCTAACATAATTTCATTTTCTATGTCAAGCTGCTTAGAAATTTTTTCCTTCCTTTCACAATATTTTCCCTTCTCATAATCTTGAAAACTCCTTGTATTTGAATAGCGAATTCCATGAATATATCCAGATGCTCCTAATCCAAATCCATAATACTCTTCATTTTTCCAATAGGTCATATTATGTTTGGAACGAAATCCAGGTTTTGCGAAATTACTGATTTCATAATGTTCATATCCTGATTCTTTCAATTTTTTATGAATCATTTTATACATTTCTAAATCTAATTCTTCCTCAATTGGCATCACATTTTGATTAAATAATTTTGTATGCTCTTCAATCATTAAAGAATAAGTAGAAATATGAGGCACATCAAAAGACAAAAAAAACTCCAAATCTTCTAAAAGAACTCCCGTAGTTTCATCAGGAATTGCATACATTAAATCTACATTAATATTTGAAAAACCACATTGCTTGACTAAATTCATAGTAGAAAATATTTTTTCTTTCGAATAAGGTCTTTCTAACATAGATAAAATTTCTGAGTTCGAAGATTCAATCCCAATACTTAAACGATTAATCCCATTCTTTTTGAATAATTCTAGTTTTTCTAATGTAATATTTTCTATATTACATTCAATCGTTACTTCACAAGAGGAACTCATTTTTAAAATTTGTAATATTTGAAAAAGGTATTCTAAGTTAGAAATAGAAAGACTAGAAGGAGTTCCACCTCCAATATAAATAGTTTCTAATTTTTCACCCTGATAATAATCAAAAATTTCTTTTTTTAAAGAATCCAAATATCTCTTACACCATTCTTCATTATAATACATTTTAGAAAAGTCACAATAACTACAAATATGCTCACAAAAAGGAATATGAATATAACAACTCTGAATCACTTCATTCATCTCCTTAAATCTTTTAAATATTTTTTTACCATATGGATAGTATCTTCACGACTCATACCAGCCTGTTGATATAATCTAAAATATTCTTCTATCTTTTCTTCCGTTTCCATACTATGATGACTAGAACGATCAAAAACGATTCCTTTATGACTTCCTAATAATTCTAATATAAATAAAACAATGGAATTGCAGGTGTCTTCATGCCCTAAACTTAAGCCAAAATCCTCTTTCGCTCCTAAAATATCATCCAATGAAGACTTAGAAAATCTTTCTAATAAATCTGGTCTCACTGATTGTATCCATATAGTATAATCTAAAAAACTTCCACCAATTATTTGATGATAGGTATCATAATCCATAAAATATAAATCATTCATGAGATTTTTCCTGTAAACTTTTCTGTTTGTTTATTTTCTTTAATACTCTTAAATCATGATCCGTATAAAGATGTGCATGATTCAGTGAAAACCCATGATCTAGTTCAAAAGCCTTTTCTCCAGCATCAGAAAGATGTAAATGTGAATTAAAAGAATCTTTTGTTAACTGAATAGAATCTGCATGTTCCAAACAATAATCCATCAGTTGAAATCTAGAAATTTGTTTATGAGAATACATCCATCTGCGACCAAAATACATTATAAATACAACAGAAGATATCGTAGAAGAAGTTTTAGCCAATACGAGTTCTACTCCTACAAATGCCATAAAATTAATAACTGCACAACCTTCAATTCCTCGTAGTTGCTCTAAATGAGGAAGTAGTTTGTTTTTAATCTCTTGATGTTGATTATAAAGTCTTTCTGTCATTACATTTCGATTGTGATTTGAATCAATCACTGTAGTTTTCGTTTTATCTGCATATTCAATTGTAATTTTCTGACTCGCTTCATCTACTTCATAACTAGTCATAAATTCTTCATACCCCTGATAACAATCCATGTTAATCCTCCATTTTTAAAACTGCTAAAAAGGCTTCTTGAGGAACTTCTACACTCCCTATTTGTTTCATTCGCTTCTTTCCTTCTTTTTGCTTTTCTAGAAGTTTTCTTTTTCTTGTGATATCTCCACCATAACATTTCGCAAGTACATTTTTTCTTAAGGCTTTAATATCCGTTCTAGCAATTACTTTTGCCCCAATTGATGCTTGAATTGGAACTTCAAACATTTGCCTTGGAATTAATTCTTTTAAATTTTCAACTACTGCTTTTCCTCTGGTATAAGCAAAATCTTTATGTACAATTGTACTTAAGGCATCAACAACTTCTCCATTTAACAATATATCCATTTTAACTAAATCACTTGGTTGATACCCAATTAGTTCATAATCAAAAGATGCATATCCTTTCGTATATGACTTTAATTTATCAAAAAAATCATATACTATTTCAGAAAGAGGAATTTGATAATGAATGTTTACTCGAGTTTGATCTAAGTATTCCATGCCTATATAAGTCCCTCTTTTATTTTGGCAAAGTTCCATAATTGGTCCTATATATTCACTCGGTGTAAAAATATTAGTTTTAATATAAGGTTCTCTAATTTCAGAAATCTTCTGTCTATCTGGAAGTTTACTTGGAGAATCTACCATCACCACACTATGATCGGTTAATTCTACTTCATAGACAACACTAGGAGAAGTCGCAATCATCTCAATTCCAAATTCACGTTCGATTCTTTCTTCAATAATCTCCATATGAAGAAGGCCTAAAAAACCAGTACGAAACCCAAATCCTAGGGCCTCTGAGGTCTCAGGTTCAAAGACTAAGGATGCATCATTTAATTTTAATTTATCTAAGGCTTCTCTTAAATCTTCAAATTTAGAAGATTCAATCGGAAATAAACCACAAAATACCATCGATTTCATTGGTTGATATCCTGGAAGTGGTTCCTGAGAAGGATTTTTTACTAAAGTGATGGTATCACCTACCTGGACATCCTGAATATCTTTAATAGATGCTGCAATATAACCAACATCCCCTGCAACTAAAGATGTTTTTTTCTTTTCCTTAGGAGTCATAACACCTAACTCTGTAATGCCATATTCTGCTTTTGTTTCCATCATACGAATTTTATCTCCTACAGAAACACGACCAGATACAATTCTACAAGAAATAATCACTCCCCTATATGAATCAAAGAAACTATCAAATATCAATGCTTGCAATGGTTCATTGGAGTTTCCTTTCGGAGATGGAATCCTTTCTACAATCGCTTGTAATAATTCTTTAATTCCCTGTCCAGTCTTTGCACTCGTAAAAATAAATTCATCTTCACTGAACCCAATCGCATCAATTAATTCTTTTTTTACACGTTCTGGATCTGCGTTTGGCAAATCGATTTTATTAATAACTGGAATAATTGTTAAATCATGTTCTAATGCAAGATAAAGATTAGCGAGTGTTTGTGCTTCAATCCCTTGTGCTGCATCTACTACTAAAAGAGCACCTTCGCAAGCAGCAAGGCTTCTACTTACTTCATAAGAAAAATCTACATGACCTGGAGTATCAATTAAATGTAATAGGTAATCTTCCTCATTATATTTATAAGAGAGTTCTACTGCATTTAATTTAATAGTAATTCCACGTTCCCTTTCGATATCCATAGAGTCAAGTGTTTGTTCTTTTAATTCACGTTTTTCTAAAGACCCTGTTTCTTCTAATAATCGGTCTGCTAAAGTACTTTTTCCATGATCAATATGTGCAATAATTGAAAAATTACGAATATTAGATTGTTTCATTCTATCACCTTATTTATTGTATCAAAAATTAAAGAGTAATACATTGATTTTTAAAAATTTATACATAATAAATGCTTACCTATTATATCACAGATATGAAAAAAGATAAATGAAAAAGAAGAACGAACTAAAGCAATCGCAAGAAAAAAGTCAATAATGTTTTGAAATATGTAAACTATTCAATATACTATAATAAGAATAGAGAGTATTTTAATGAATAAAAGTGTTTTAAATTATTTTGAGATTCTCCCCAATCCAAGAAAAGGGCAAGGAAATCTTCATAAGCTTAACGATGTAATTATTATGTATATATATGCTATTTTATCAGATTGCAAGGATGCTACTGATATAGAATATTTTTTTAGAACTTAGAAAAGATTATTTTACTAATCTTTTAAATCTTAAGCATTTTACACCATCACATGATACCATTTCTTGGATATTTAGAATTATCGATCCTAAAGAATTTATGAACATATTTATAAATTGGATAAAAAGCATTATCGAAATAAAATCTAGTGATAGTAGATATAAAACTATTCCAATTGATGGTAAAGCAATTAAAAATGCTACTGATAAAGTAAATAATGGTAATATTCCTTATATTGTATCCGCTTTCTGCCAAGATCTAAGTATTTCAATTGGTCAAGTAGAAGTAGATGATAAATCAAATAAAATTACTGCTATTCCAGATCTTTTAGACTTAATTGATATAGAAAACTGCATAGTTACTATCGATGCAGTTAGTACTCAAAAAAATATTGTTGAGAAAATTGTTAATGAAAAGAAGGCTCACTATTGTCTATCTGTAAAAAAATAATCAGAAATCTTTATTCTACGATATTGATGAGTATTTCAAATTTGCTTTAAATGATAAGATTGAATGATCTAAACTTAAATATTGTTCTTCTTTCAATAAAGATCATGGCAGAATTGAAAAGCGGGAATGTTTTGTATGAAATGATATTGATTTTCTTAATGATAAAGATAAATGGTGTAATATTAAAATAATTGCTTTAGTTAGAAATTACAGAGAAGAATACAATAATCTTTCTATTGAAGATCGCTATTATATTTCTGATTTAGATATTTCTGCTTTTGATCTATCTGATATTGTCAGAAAACATTGGTCTATTGAAAATAACCTTCATTGGATTTTAGATGTTCACTTTAGGGAAGATTTAACACTTTCTAAAAAGGATAATTCTATTTATAATTTTTCTACTGTTCGTAAGTTTTGTTACAATCTTACTAAATTAGATGATAAGCTTTCTCATCTCACAGTTAAAAGGAGATTAGCTACCTACCAATATGATATTCATCATATTGAAGATTTACTTTTCTCCTTATTTAATCACTATTCTTAATTTCTTGCAATTTCCCTAAGAACGAACCAAAATAATTTATACCCTATGTTCCATATTTAATCTTCTAACATTCCTTCTAATTTTCCAAATACAAAGTTTAAAATATTCTGAACAGTATGCCCAATTGTATTCGACAATTTTAAAGAAGATCTCGATAATTGATTATCATATAATTCTTCTTCCCTAATTACATAATTGTCAATATCAATTGGTCTTTGATTTTTTACATCATCTTCAAATTTTTTAATTTGTTCCTCCGTTAAAATCATTTGATTCCTTGCCTGATAATCTACATATCCATTTCTGGATGCCACATACAGTCCTAAAAACAAAAATAACAAAGTCATACCAATGATTCTTGCCCAATCCCTTTTCATACATGTCCCTCCATATATTTATCTAAAATATCGGCAATCGCTTCTGCTGTTGCAAACACTTCATCTATCGTATTTTCCATCCCACCAACTTCAATTAAAATAGTTTGTGGTGAAAAGTCCTGATTATAAATACCATTGACTCCTTTTCCTTGTTTTTTATAAATCCCTCTACTAAGTCCTGGATAGTATTCATTAAACATTGCATTCAGTTTTTCCGTAAACTCCAGATTCTTTGGATAATTTTCGTGTTCTAATCCTATTAAAAATAAAATCTTCGCATAACTTTTTCCGTTGATAGTAGTAGTCGATATACTTCTTTTTACGGAATCCCTATGAAGATCTATATAATACTCGAGTGTTGGATTTTTTGTCTTTGCATCATCTAACAACATTTTTGTTACTTTATAACTCGAAGCATAATTCCAATTATTTGCTTTTAAAAACTCTGAAACATTATTTTCTTCTACAATCGTTTTAATCCCTCGATCATTTAATTTCTCTCTCAAAATATAACTTAGCATCATTACATTAGGGGTGACATTATATTGTGCAGTATTCTTACTAGAATATTCTTCTAATTGATGTGTATTATATAAATAAACTTTAGGTTCTGTTATTTCTTTTTCTGGATAAGGATCTTTTACATAAGTACTATCCACACTTTGTACCGTGCTATCTCCATCATTAGAAGAATAGTCACGATAAGCATAATTCCCTTTAAAAATTTGGAATGGATTTTTAAAATTAAGAGAAAATCCATTCTTAGAAAAACTATCCCATACCTTAGAAAAATAAAATGAAATCATGGGATGGTCTTCCTTCATAAATAAGTAACGAACAAACTCTTCATTCGACATTTTAAGAGAAAGTGTAATACAAGTATAAAAAAAAGAACCAAGAAAAATGATCAAAAGAAAAATATATTTGAGTTTCTTTTGTTTCTTGTTTTTCGTTTTAGTCTTTCTTTTTTTCATATTCCTCACCTACTTTTCTATCAGTATAGCAAGGACCAATCGTATCAATTGTCGAAATTTTTGTGAAGTGCTCTATTAATTCCAGAAGCAATTACATCACCCAATTTTTGAACTACAAAATCAACTTCTTTTGGTGTTACTACCATATGATATCCAATCGGTGTTAATACTTCAAAAATTAACTCCTGCAGTTCTTCTTCCGAAAGTTGTCCTACTTCCCCAAGAAGAGTCTCCTTTTCTTCTTTTGAAAGTTCCTCCTGTTGCTTAGATGTATCAATCGATGTAATGGGCGCTAGTTTATTTTGATTGATATGTTCTTTATGATAACTAAAATGTTTCAATAAATATTGAATGGTATCAGAAACTAAAACAATGGCATCAATCACAGTAGGAACTCCAATTGAAATAACAGGAATTCCAAGAGTTTCCTTTGATAACTCCTTTCTCTTATTTCCAATACCACTTCCTGGTAAGATTCCTGTATTACTAATTTGTATTGTTTTATTTACTCTAGAAATAGCACTCGATGCTAAAGCATCTACAACTAAAATAAAATTAGGTTTTCCGATTTTGATAAGACTATTGATAATATCGCTACTCTCATAGCCAGTCGTTGCCATAACTCCTGGAATAAAAGAAGAAACATTTCGATAATCAGAAGAGGGAGTAACTTCTTCCATATCAAAAAGATATTTTGTAACCAGTACTTGTTTTACAGTCTTTGGCCCTAAAGAATCTGGCGTAGAATCTTCATTCCCAAGTCCTACAACTAATGCTTTCTGATCAAAAGAAATGCCCTCCTGTTCTAAAAACTTTTTCAAATACTCAACAAAAACATCTTCTACATTCTTGGCATTCGTTTTATCGGTCACATCTTGAAAATCAATGGTCGTATATCTTCCTTTTTTCTTTCCTAATAGATTTTCATCATCTTCTACAAAAACATCTGTAATATGAATTCCATTTTTCTCTACCTCTTCTACTTTTACTCCCTCTAAATCTTTAGATTCTAATAAATCTACGACTAAATCTGTCCGTATTGTATACTTTTTTAAATCGATTTCATGTTTCATATCATCACCTAACATTATTTTTTCCAAAAAATAGAAGTTTTATTTGCATTTTATAGAAAAATTTGTTAGAATTAAACTGTTACAAAAAAGTGAGGTGAAAATCATGCCAAATATTAAAAGTGCGAAGAAAAGAGTAATCACAAGTAAAAAGAAAGCTGAAAGAAATACAGTTGGTACCTCTAGTATGAAAACAGCCATTAAAAAATGTGAAAAAGCAATCAGTACCAATGATAAAGAAATGGCAACTACTGCATTAAATACTGCTATTAAAAGAATTGATAAGGCTCAATCTAGTGGATTAATTCATAAAAATAAGGCTGCTAGAGTAAAATCAAGATTAACAAAAAAGAAAAATGAAATGGAGTAAAAATTTTACTTCTTTTTTTTTTGCGAATTTGCTATAATAAAAATAAAGGAGAATCAGTATGAAGAAAGTGTTTTTTTTATTTAGTTTAATGTTAATCTTATTTATCTCTTTTTATTATAATGAAGAAATTGTATCATTTTTTGTAAATATATATGTCAAAAAATCAGAACAAACCACAGTATTAAAAAATAATGAATACGCATCCTCTAATAGTTATCAATATATTCAATTAACGGATGACTTTTCACCTAAGAATAAAAAGCATCTACTAAATCTATATTATACAATTATCAATTCAGGAATGACGAATTTCACTTTTTATTGTCCCAAAGAATATCGAGATTGTATTTCGGATATCAATGATCTATCAGATGATAAACCCCTTCTTTCTAGTGTAAATAATTATGTACCTGTTTATAACAGTTTTACTCATATTAAAACAGAATTTGATACTTTAGGACAAGTAAATATTACGATTTCACCAAGTTATACAGAAGAACAAAAAGCAGAAATTAATCAAGTGGTAGAAAGTGTAGAACGTCAATATCTAACACAAAATATGACAACCGAAGAAAAGATTAAAGCTATTCATGACTATATCATCAATACAACGCAATATGATAAAGAACGAAGTGATAAAAAAGTGAAAAAATATCATTCTGATACTGCTTATGGTGCGTTAGTAGAACATAAGGCAATCTGTGGAGGATACTCCGATGCAATGAAATTATTTCTAGATCGAATGGGATTAGAAAACTATAAAATTGCAAGTGAAAATCATATTTGGAATCTAGTTCATATCAATGGTGAATGGTTACATTTAGATTTAACATGGGATGACCCTATTACAGATACAGGTGAAGATGTATTAGAATATAGTTACTTCTTAATCACAACTGAAGAATTAATGGCTCTAGAATCAGATCAACACGTTTTTAATAAAGAAGTCTATTTAGAAGCAAATTAAAAGGAACAATTAAAGTTCCTTCAGACTGTTGACAAATAGGTAAAAGAAATTACTTATTTGTCTTTTTTATGTA
>CAJTXV010000019.1 GCA_910584255.1 uncultured Bacilli bacterium | reverse complement strand
TGACAGCACCAGATGTTATTCGAATTAAAAACTACATCTTAGGAAAAAGAGGACTCAATGATTGAGTCTTTTTTTTGTAAAAAATTGTGAAATTGTTTAGAAAGTTTTGGTTCCTTCATTTCTTTATACTAATCTTAGATGAAATATGATAAGATAGAAATAGAGGTGACATACAGATATGAAAGAAAGACAAGTAAAAGAAATTACCAATCGCGATGATGATTTTGCACAGTGGTATACTGATGTTTGTGTAAAAGCAGAACTCGTTGATTATTCTTCTGTTAAGGGATGTCTAATTATTAGACCTTATGGGTATGCTATTTGGGAGAATATTCAAAAAGAGTTAGATAAGAAATTTAAAGAAACTGGACATGAGAATGTATATATGCCAATGTTTATTTCTGAATCTTTATTAAACAAAGAAAAGGATCATGTGGAAGGTTTTGCACCTGAAGTAGCATGGGTAACGCACGGTGGAAAAGAAGAACTTCCTGAGAAACTTTGTGTGCGTCCGACCAGTGAGACTTTATTTTGTGAGCATTATGCAAATATTGTAAAGAGTTATCGTGATTTACCGAAACTCTATAATCAATGGTGTAGTGTAGTGCGTTGGGAAAAAACAACGCGACCTTTTTTAAGAAGTAGAGAGTTTTTGTGGCAAGAAGGACACACCGTCCATGCAACGTCAGAAGAGGCAAAAGAAGAAACTTTAAAAATGTTAAACATCTATGCTGATTTTTGTGAACATGTTTTAGCAATTCCAGTTGTACGTGGAGAAAAAACAGAAAAAGAAAAATTTGCAGGTGCACAAAATACTTATACAATTGAGGCATTAATGCATAATGGAATTGCATTACAATCTGCTACTTCTCATTATTTTGGTGATAACTTTTCAAAAGCCTTTGATATGACATTTTTAAATAAAGAAAATAAATATCAGTATATGTATCAAACTTCATGGGGATTATCAACTAGAATTATTGGAGCAATTATTATGACTCATGGAGATGATCATGGACTAGTGCTTCCTCCGAATATTGCACCAATTAAAGTGAACATTATTCCTATCGGTAAACATGATACAGAAGTGATGGAGAAAAGTTATCAAATTGCTAAATCTTTAAAATTAGAAAATATTTCTTGTGAAGTGGATGATCGTGAAAAGTCTCCAGGATACCGTTTTGCAGAAAGTGAGATGAGGGGAATTCCTGTTCGAGTAGAAATTGGTCCAAAAGACATTGAAAAGAATGTTTGTATTTTAGTAAGACGTGATACGCTTGAAAAAATTGAAGTAAGTTTGGAAAAAGTAATCGAAGAAATCCGAAAACTGTTATCAGAAATTCAAGAGAACATGTATTTGCGAGCACAGTGGAGAAGAGATGAAATGACAAAAACAGTTACGAGTTTTGAAGAAATGAAATATTTAGCAGAAACAGAAAATGGATTTATTCGTGCAACATGGTGTGGTAAAAGAGCATGTGAAGAGAAAATTAAGGAAGAAACAGGAATTACTTCTAGATGTATTCCATTTCAAGAAGAATTTAAAGGTGGTAAATGTATCTATTGTGGGGATGAGGCTACAAAATTAGTATATTGGGGAAAACAGTATTAAAGATAGATAGAAAGGGGTCATGATTTTGAATAATGAAATGAGGCGTAATGGAATTAAAAAAATTTCCAAAAAGATGTGGATAGTTTTCTTTATTTTAAGCTTTTTGTTATTAATTTTTGGGGGGTATATATTAATTAAAAATCTAACTAGTGGTGATTGGAATAGGAATTCAAAAAATTCGGAAGAAACAGAAAAAACAAAGAAAGAAACTGATTTTTATACATTAATTAGTTCCTTAAATATTACAGGGCTACCTTCAGAATACTTTGGTTATTTCTTTAAAAAGGATAGTTATCAGACAGAGGAGATAAGTAATCAGGTGAAAATCTATATGGCTATTCGTAAAATCATGGCAGAAGACCCCACTATTTATCAAGATCCAAGTAGAGAACTTTCAATTTCTTTAAAACAAGTAGAGCAATCTATTGAAGAGTTATTTGGAAAAAATGCAAAATTAAAACACGAATCTCTTATTGGAAATTCTTGCAGCTATTCTTCTTTTATTTATAATAAGGATAAAAAGCAATATATTCAGAAGCCTGGAGAGTGTGAAGACGAGAAAACGATGAGTATTTTAATGGAACAAGAAAGCACAGTTCATACAGAGGAAAAGGAAGAATTTATCGTATGGATAGCATTTGTAGATTTTTCATATGATAGAACTTCAGGTCAAATGGATTATCAATATTATAAGGATGCAAATAAAATATACTCAGTTGGTGTCAGTGAAAAGTATGAGTTAGAACCTTTCAAGGAATCTGTCAATCGTTATCGATTTACATTTACAAAGGAGGATTCTCATTATATTTTTGATAAAGTGGAACTTATCAATCAATAAAAAAGAAATTCTTTTATTTTAGGAATTTCTTTTACTTTTCTACAATTCTATAAAGATTGATACTTGGACGGTTAAATAGTCTAAGTTTAAAACCACTGGTTCCCAGTCCTCCAGATATAAACAGATTACTTTGGTCGATTTTGTAATGCTCATTTTTATATTTTTTAGCACCTGGAACAGAGTAAATGGCTCCTATTTTAGGAAGACGAATTTGTCCATTATGGGAGTGCCCTGATAGGATTAGATCAGCGGGGTGTGTATTTAAAATATCTATTGCAGTGTCTGGTTCATGTGTTAGTGCGATGGTAAAAAATGACTCTTCGCTTGGAAAAGAAAATGCTTGTTTAGGATTAAGGTCTTCTTTTAGTTTACTACCAAATCCTGTAATTAAGATGGGGGTAGTTCCTTTTGAATATATAAAATCATAATTGTTATCTAAAATCTTAAATGCTGTTTTTGTAAATACAACATCGAAATTACTCGTTTCATAATCATGATTTCCACGAACTGCGTATAATCCGAGAGTAGCTTCAATTTTATTCAGTTGTTCCACTAAAATCTTTAGGTCATTTTCAGTAATCACGGTTTCTTTGTCTGTTAGGTCCCCAGTAAATGCAACAATATCTGGTTTTAATTGATTGATTTTTTTTACTAAAACTTTTAAATTTTTCTCAGAGAACGTCGAGTTATAATGTAAATCGGAAAAATGGATTACCTTTAATCCATGAAACGAGGGTGGTAGGAGCGAGTTTACCACTCGATATTCTCTAACATTTAATCCACTAGTACCTATAAATCGCATATAATAGAAACTTCCAAATATGACAATCATAGAAATTACAATAATTTTTGCCCATAAAATTATTGATTTTTTTCGTTTTTCTTTTCTTTCCTCATCTTCCCATTCCTTTAAAATTTTTTCACTTTTTTCGGCTCTACTTAGCATAAAATCACCAAACTTGATGCGATAGAAATCAATGTAAGGGCAGTATTATGAAGAGCATGCATCACAAATGATGTAAAAACGTTTTTTGTTTTTACATAGGCAAATCCAAAGGCAATCCCTAACGAACAATAAGGAATGAGATATGCAAGGTCATAATAGGAATTGAGTGATAAGACGACGTGAAGTCCTCCAAAAATAATTCCTGATATTAGGATAAAAAGTTTATCATTAGAAATCATGTTACGGAAGGCTTTTCTGAAAGTGATTTCTTCAACGAATGGTGCAAAGAGTCCAGTTCCAATCAGGGAAATCCAAGGAGATACTTTAATCATTTCTTGTACACTTTCTTCATTACCAGCAATTGCTTTTGGTAAAAGAAAGGCAATTAATAAATTACTTACAATCATTACAACAAACCCTAAGAACCAGCATTTAAAACCAGTATCTAAGTTTTTCATTTTATCTTTTAAGAATATTTGAAGTTCTTCTTTTAATTCTTGATAATATATAACCATGATGCAGCAGATAAAACAAATCTGTGAAAATAGGGATAAATAACTTTCTGTTAAAAGACTGGCATGTTCTATATTAATTTGAAAAATTAAGATTGGAATGATTTGAAAAATGGATGAAAAAAAGAATAAAAAGATAGTGAGTAGGCTTTTTGTGAAAACACGTTGTAATTTTAAGTTTTCCCAAACGGTTAAATTGATGATGGTTCCAATGATTCCAGTAATTAAAATACTTGGAAGAGAAAGTTGTGAATGAGAAATCAACATCAAAATACTTGTTAACATCATCGAGATGATTCCCCAAACATAAACTATACTTTTTGGAACTTTTAAACCACGCTTATTTTCTACAAAAAATAGTACATTGTTGAATAACAGTGTCCATAAGATATTAGTTATCATAACCATTCCTCCAATTTCTATTATAATCTTATCATAAAGTACATAGAAAATGCTAATTTTTAGTTCTTTTTTTGAATTTTACTATGTAAAATAATATTTCTATGATATAATGAATTTACAACGAGTGGGTGACCACTCGGTTTTGTTTGATTTTTAGTAATAAATTGTAAAGGAGTGATGATTTAGTATGAAAGAAAAAGTTATAGAAGCGATAGGAGATAAGTTAGAAAACTTAAATGTCTTTATCGATGATGTAACTTATGGAAAAGTAGATGGAGGAAATACATTAACGATTGTCTTGGATAGTGAAAAGATAATTCCATTAAATATTGTTGTAATGGCAACTAGAATTATTAATCCAGTTTTGGATAAGTTAGATTTAATTGAAGAGTCATATACATTAGATGTATATGCAAAATCAAAGGAAGAGGTAGAAGAATAATGAACGGGAAAGAGTTTTTAAAAGCTGTAGAAACTGTTGAAAAAGAAAAAGGAATTGATAGGGAGATTATTTTTGAAGCTATGGAGAATGCTTTGATGGCAGCTTATAAAAGAAGTACAGGGTCTCCTAATTCAAAAGTAGTTATTGATAAAAAAACAGGAGTCATCAAGGTATATTCTTATCTTACAGTTGTAGAAGATGATAAAGATGAAGATGGAGATGGAATTGATCTTGATATTGAAATTTCTTTAACTGATGCAAGAAAAAGAGATAAAACGTTAAATGTTGGAGATACCATTGATACAGAAGTGACTCCCAAAGAAGAATTTGGTAGAGTTGCAACTTCAACAGCAAAACAAGTACTCATTCAAAAAATTAGAGAGGCAGAAAGAAATAGTATTTTAGATGATCTTGGAGATAAGCAAGATGAATTATTAATTGGTACTGTGGAGTTAGAGGATACAGATAACTACTATGTTAACTTAGGTAGAAGTAATGGAATCTTACCAAAAAAGGAGTGTATTCCTGGAGAAAAGATTCAGATGAATTCTCAAATCAAAGTATATGTTAGTAAGGTAGATGCGAATAATAAGGGGTTATTTATTTTACTTTCTAGAAATCATTTCGGTTTTATTAAAAGATTATTTGAATTAGAAATTCCTGAAATCAGTGATGGTAGTGTTCTTTTATATAGTGTTGCAAGAGATGCAGGAAATCGTAGTAAAGTAGCTGTTTATTCAGAGAATGATCGAATTGATCCTATTGGTGCATGTATTGGAGAAAGAGGTTCTAGAATTGCTAGAATTTTAGAAGAGATTCATGGAGAAAAAATTGATATTGTCAAATATGATAAAGATCCAGCAGTCTTTATTGAAAATGCACTTTCTCCTGCTAAAAACTTGAAGGTTTTAATCATGGACCTTAAAAAGCAAGAAGCATTAGTAGTTGCAGATAATGATAATTTCTCTTTGGCAATTGGAAAAAAAGGAAACAATGCAAAACTTGCTTCTAGATTGACCCACTATAAAATAGATATTAAAACGATGGAACAAGCAAGAGAAGCAGGAATTAATTTTAGGGAAGAAGTAGAATGAAACAAAAAAAGATTCCACTTCGGAGTTGTGTTGTTACAAGAGAGAAATTGCCAAAGCAAGAACTTCTAAGAGTCGTTCGAACCAAAGAGGGAGAAGTAAAAATTGATGATTCTGGAAAAATGAATGGTCGAGGTGCATATATTAAAAAAGACCTAGCTGTATTGGAAAAGGCCAAAAAGACACGTGCTTTAGCAAAGTGTTTAGAAGTAGAAATACCAGAATCTGTTTATGAGCAAATAAAGATTACGATTCAAAAAGAAATGGATTAGTATTTGTAGTAGGGGGATTAAATTATGGCTGGAAAAAGAACAGATTATCTAACATGGGATGAATATTTTATGAGTATTGTTACTTTAGCATCTTTACGTAGTGTTTACAGTAGTAGTGGTGCATGTCTAGTCGATTCGGATCATAGAATTTTATCTATTGGATGTAATCAAGCACCCTATAGTGTATATGATCGAATTGCTGGAGGACTTTCTCAATATGTTTTAAATCCTGTTAGTAATGCATTGTTTACATTTAAGGGGTGTCGGTCTGAGTTTCAAGGTGGAACTATTTACTTATCCGATTTTCCAACGCCAGCAGATGCTAGAAATTTAGCACAGGCAAGGTTACAAAGAGTTGTTTACTTACAAGACAAAGCGGACAGTGAAGATAAAGAAATTGCAAATATTATATTAGATGCTGCTAAAGTAGAGAGGGTTCCTTATATAGATGGTTATACTTTAGAAGAGTATTCTGAATTCTTAGTTGAATTCCAAAGTTTGCTCAAGAAGTATTTAAAAAAGTCAGATGGACCACTCAGTGCAGAGGAATACTATATGGGAATTGCTGTATTGTCTGCTTTAAGAAGCAAAGATCCATCGACTCAAGTGGGTTCTTGCCTAGTGGATGAACAAGGAAGAGTGATTTCGGTTGGTTATAACGGAGCAACTTATGGGATGAGTGATGATCTGCTACCTTGGCATAGTAATGGTGAAAGGACGGGAATCAAAAAAGATATAAAGGATCCTTATGTTGCACATGCAGAAATGAATGTTTTAGATAATTATCGTGGACAACAAGATGATTTAAATCGAATGAAGTTATATTTGACCTTTTCTCCATGTATGCCGTGTACTGAAAGATTAAGTATTGTTCCACCCAAGGAAATTGTTTGGCTTAGGACCTATGAAAAGATTAATCTATCTAATTATGCAAGGTGGTTTTCAAAAACAGAAACTTCCTATCATGCTTATAATCCAGAAATAGAGTGGAATAAACAATCTTATAAAGAATTTTTTAGTGAAACAACGAAGGTGATTAAGAAGAATATAGGAAAGCCTGGAAAAATGATATAAATAAAAAGGAGGGTGATATCATGGGAATGAACATTTTAGATTATGCACAAGATGTAGGAAAAAAAGTAGAGGAGATTTTCGAATTATGTCATAAATTAGGGTTTGACATTGAAAATGAAGAAACAGAACTAACTCAAGATCAAATTACAATGTTAGATACAGAAATTCAACTAGAAGAGGATATTGTTGTAGATGATAAGGAATCAGATGTAGAAATTGATTCAGATGAATTCTTCGAGAAGGTAGAAAGCTTAGCGGCAGATACGAAACTCGATGTAGAGCATCATAAAAAGAAAAACAAAGCTAAGAAAGACAATAAGCAAGATAATAGCAAGTTCTTAAAAGATAAAAAGGAACTCTATAAGCACCGTGAAAAATTACAGACTAATGAGACAAAAGCAGATGACTCTATTGTTCTCTATAAGAATAATATGACTGTTAAAGAACTTGCTGATAGTCTAGGCGTTGGTGCTAGTGAACTCATTAAAAAATTAATGGGACTCGGAATTATGTCTAATCTAAATCAATCTTTAACTTTTGAAGTAGCAGAACTATTAGTCGTAGATTATGATAAAACTCTAAAAGAAGAATCAACAGCAGATATTTCTAACTTTGAGAAATATGAAATTGTAGATGATGTAAAGGATCTAGAGGAACGTCCACCAGTAGTAACGATTATGGGACACGTAGATCATGGAAAAACTTCTTTATTAGATGCAATTCGTTCAACGGATGTAGCACTTGGAGAAGCAGGTGGGATTACACAAGCAATTGGTGCATATCAAGTGGTTTGTAATGATAAAAAAATTACATTTATTGATACTCCTGGACATGAAGCGTTTACAGAGATGCGAGCAAGGGGAGCATCAGTTACAGATATCGTTATTATCATTGTAGCAGCAGATGATGGTGTAATGCCTCAAACGAAAGAAGCAATCGATCATGCAAAAGCAGCAGGAGTTCCAATTATTGTAGCTGTCAATAAAATGGATAAACCAGGGGCAAATCCAGAACGTGTGTTAACAGAACTTGCAGAATATGGAATTACTCCAGAAGAATGGGGTGGAGATACGATTTGCTGTAAGATTTCTGCCAAAACACAAGAAGGAATTCCTGAATTATTAGAAAATATTCTTTTGGTAAGCGAAATGGCAGATTTAAAAGCAAATCCATCTAGATATGCAACAGGAACTGTAATTGAATCGAAATTAGATAAACAAGTAGGTAGTGTTGCTACATTACTTATTCAAAATGGAACCCTTCGTTTGGGAGATCCTATTGTTGTTGGAACCAGTGTAGGAAAAATTCGTACTTTAAAGAATGATAAAGGACAAGATATTACAGAAGCATTTCCATCTACTCCTGTAGAAATCACAGGATTAAATCAAACTCCAATGGCAGGGGATAAGTTTATGGCTTTTGAAACGGAAAAGCAGGCAAAACAAATTGCTGAAGAAAGAACAACTCGACAAAGGGAACTTACCAATAATAAGCCAGGAATGACACTAGAAGATTTATTCGGACATATTAAAGAGGGAATTCGGGAAATTAATGTAATTATTAAAGCAGATGTCAATGGAAGTAGTGAAGCTGTTAAAAATTCTTTAGAGAAAATTCAGGTAGAAGACGTACGCGTTAAAGTGATTCGTGCGGGTGTTGGAACGATTACGGAAAGTGATATCACTTTAGCCAAAGCATCCAATGCAATTTTAATAGGATTCAATGTTCGTCCAAATACAAAAATTACGGAAACTGCAAAAGAAACTGGTATTGAAATTCGTACCTATGATATTATCTATAAATTAGTAGAAGATATGGAAGCTGCAATGAAAGGAATGTTAGAACCAGTTTTTGAAGAGAAAGTAACTGGTGAAGCAGAGATTCGTCAAATTTTCAAGTTCTCAAAAGTTGGAAATATCGCAGGAAGCCACGTTTTAAATGGAGTCATTAAAAACGGAAGTCATGCAAGGCTTATTCGTGATGGGATTGTGTTATATACAGGAAAAATTAATTCTATTCAAAGAGAGAAGGATCAGGCAAAAGAAGTATCTAAAGGAATGGATTGTGGTATTACTTTAGAAAATTATCAAGACATTAAAGAAAGTGATATTATTGAAACTTTTGATTTAATTGAAATCAAAAGATAGCTTTTATAGAAAATGATTGCATTTATACGCATTTTCTAGTATAATATGAGACATTATGAAGAGGTGATTCTATGGGGCAATCATATAATCCATATGAAATTTTAGGTATTAGTCAGAATGCTACCAAGGAACAAATTGAAGAAGCTAAATGGTGAATATGTATCAGGATTAATTAATCAAGCAGCTAGTAATTTGTTAGATTCTGTAAACAGAAAAGAATTAGATGAGGAAATGACTCAAACAAAAAGTGTTCCTATTCCATATGATTCTTCCAAACAATTACCATCACAAATTGTATTAACGAAAATTAATCATGAGTTAATGAAGCAGATTCCACAAATCGAGTTTATTAAGCATGTTTTTGATAAAAAGGCAAAATGTAAAAAACTTTACTTGGTTGTACTAGAGAATGGTAGTTTTTTATATGCAGTAGAAAAAGAAGGATCATCGGACAAATATCGGTTATATGAATATTTTACAGATAAATGTATATCATATGAGGGGTTTGTAGCTAATAACTGCCCATGGGATTTTTTAAAAGTATTTGAATGTGATGGTATGTTATCTATTGCTTACCCAGCTTATCAAATATTACCGATTACTCTTATAAAAAATGAACGTGTTCGTGATAGCGTATTAAGGACAATCCATCCAGTCATTCAAGAAACGGTTCATAATATGAGAGAAGAAACTTCTAAATTATTTGAAGAATATAAATTAAAAAGTAAAGGCAAGAGATAAAATTCTTGTCTTTTTTCATGTTTCAAACTCTTACCATAATTTCCCATATTTCTTTCGTATTTTAACTGTATTTTTTATCTATACTGAAAATATGAAAGGAAGGTGATTTGTATAAGTTAAAAAAATGAGTTTAAATAAACTTATTCTTTTCAATGAAATTAAAATAAAATTACTCCTACATAATTTTAAAAGTGAGGTGATAGAAAGTAGAAAAGATAAATAAATAATGGTATACTAATGCTGGTGGTGAAATCATGTATACGATATGTTTGGTAGAAGATGAGGTAGATTTATCCAGTCTAATTAAAACTTATTTAGAAAAAGCTGGATACGAGGTTGTTCAATTTAGTCAAGGAAAAGATGCCATTTCTTATATTGGTTCTCCTTGTAATTTATGGATTTTAGATATCATGCTATCGGATGATGTGACAGGCTATGATATCATTAAAAAAATCAGGGAAAATGATACGACAACTCCAGTCATATTTACATCTGCAAGAGATCAAGATTTAGATAAGATTATTGGGCTAGAACTCGGTAGTGATGATTATATTACGAAGCCATACTCTCCCAAAGAACTGGTTTTAAGAGTAAATAACATTATGAAGCGAGTGTATAAAGAGGTAGAAACAAATAAAATACAATATGAAACCTATTATAGTGTGGATACAGATAAACGAATTGTTTTTGAAGAAAAGAAAGAAATAAAATTAACTACTTTGGAATTTGATTTACTATTACTCCTTATTTCTAATAAAAATAAAACATTTTCTAGAGATGAAATTTTAAATCTTATCTGGGGTGAAGATTACTTTGGAAGTGATCGCGTCGTAGATGATTTAATTCGAAGACTTCGTAGGAAAATGCCCAAACTAAATGTTTCTACTATCTATGGATATGGATACCGTCTATTATGAAAAAGTATATTCAAAGTAAGTTAAGTAGACAATTAATTTTAGTAGTTGTACTTGCAAGTTGTATTATTCTTTTTTCTCTTGGTGTCATTCTACCAAAAAGTTTACTCCCTGTATATGAAAAAAATTTATATAATTATTTAAAACAACCATTAGAGTTAGTATCGGATGATATTGAGGAAAATCCAATCTCTCATGAAATTGCCTATATTTATATTTATGAAGATGTAATTTCAGTTAGTGAAAATTTAAGTGAGATTGTGCATTTTGCTGATATCTATAAATTAACAAATTATTTTACTGAAAAGTATGGAAAATTTATTTATAAAGCACATTTGTACTACTATTATACAAGTGAATCAGATTCCGTAAAGAGGGTTGCCCTAACTAATAACTCTTATATTCGGCAAGCAAGAGAGGATGCCTTACATAGTGTTTTTCCTATCGTTTTTATCACTATGTTTGTTGTCTCCTTACTCTTAATAATCTGGTCAACACTTGTAGTTCGAAGAATTGAAAAATTAAAGAAAAAAATTGATCATATTGATGATGATAACTACAATCATCAGGTTAGTGATTCTGAACGAGATGAAATTTATTCTTTAGAACAGGCTCTAGAAGATATGAGACTTACTCTAAAGAATCAAGAAGAGTATCGGAATCAAATGTATCAAAATATTTCTCATGATTTTAAGACTCCTTTGACAGTCATTAAGTCGTACATTGAGGCTGTTGAAGATCAGGTGGAAGATGCTAAAAAAGCACTTCCAATTATTAAAGAACAAGCATTCAAGTTAGAAAATAAAGTACACTCCTTACTTTATCTAAATAAACTAGATTATATTCGTGAGAGAAATTTGATTCAAATGGATGAGGTAGATATAGAAAGCATTTTAAATTCTTCGATTGAAAAATTTAAATATCACAACAAAAATCTAAAATTTAAAGTAAACGTTATCGGAAATGGGAAATTTTATGGAACTGTTGATTCTTGGGAAACCGTGATTGATAATATTTTAAATAACTTTATTCGATATGCGAAAAAGGAAATTAAAATTACATTAAAAAAGAATCAATTGATTTTTTATAACGATGGTCCAAATATAGATTCAGATTTATTAGAAGGAATTTTTATTCCATTTCGAAAAGGAATTAAAGGTGAATTTGGATTGGGATTATCGATTGTGAAAAAGACACTTAGTTATATGCATTATGATATTACAGTAAAAAACCATTCTAAAGATGGCGTATCCTTTATAATTACTAAGGAAAAAGGTGGAAAGTAACATCTTTTTCCTTTTCTTATTTTGTGTTTTATGTTATAATATGGGAGTCTTGAAAGGGGGGAATCATTATGGAAATAGTAGAAAAAGATATATGGGATCAAGTTATTGAGTATCTTCCATTAATTGAAACAATGGCTCATATATACAGTGATAAAGTTCATGGATATTCATTTCTTGAATATGATGATTTGTATCAAGAGGCTTGCATTACAGTTTATCAAAAAGTTTCTAGTTATGATTCTAATCGTGGAAGGACTTTAGAAAATTATTTAATATTGCAAATTAGATACCGTTTTTTTGACTTAATAAATATGAGTAAGTTTGTAGTATATGTACCGTTATGTTATGCAAAGGAAGCATATAGAATTTCAAAAATACAAGAAGAACATAGAATCGCAACAGGGGAATACTTATCCATAGAAGAACTTGAAAAGCGAATAACTAATTTAAGTCCTACAACGATTCAATCCCTAGGATTTCTAAATCGTACGATGGGTCGAAGTATCACAACTTCTTTATCCGAATTTGTAGAAATTCCTATTGATTGCATAAGTGAAGATGATATCGATGTGAACATGGAATTACGTGAAAAACATTGTGAAGAGTCGTTATTGTATCATGCAGGTATAGAAGAGGATATTATTTTTTCGGATTTACGAAAAGACATGTATCAAAAATTAGATCATCTAAATCAAAAACAACGAGAGACTATCTTATATCATTTAGGTTTTATCACAGGGAAACAAGAGTTATTTCGCGAGATTGTGGAAAGGTTTGGTGGAACTAAACAAAATGCTCAAAAGCATTACAAGAAGGGAATTAAAAAACTTCAAAAAGTTATGCTAGATGAATGGAATTAAGTATTCTTTTTCTTCTTTTTTTTATACTCATAGTGTATAATTTAAGTAGGAAGAAGTTGATGAAATGAAATACTATTGTATTGGTATTAAAGGAAGTGGGATGGCAACACTTGCCTGTTTGCTTCATGATTTAGGACATACTGTTTCTGGATATGATGACACAAAGGAATGGAAGTTCACACAAGAAGGACTCGATCAACGAAATATCGTGATTTATAATGATGCGTCATTCATACCAGATTCAGATACCATTTTTACTTGTTCTAAGGCCTTTAGTGAAAATCATCCAGAAATTAGGAAAATGTTAGAATTAGGAGTAGAAAAAAAAGCTTATAATGGGATTTTAGGAGATTTAACCAATCAATTTCAAACGATTTCCATTTCAGGAACTCATGGGAAGACAACGACGAGTTCTTTAGTAAGTCACATTTTAAATTCTACCTATGGATGTAATTACTTTATTGGAGATGGGACAGGGTATGCCAACAAAGAAAATGAATATTTTGTCATTGAATCAGATGAATTTAATCGTCATTTTTTGGCATATCATCCAACCTATTCCATTATTACAAATATTGAATTAGAACATACAGAATGTTATAAAGACATTGAAGATATCATCAAAACTTTTGAACAGTTTTCAAAAAATACAAAAAAAGGGTTAATTGTTTGTGGAGATAATGAAAATATTCGAAAGATTCAGTTTGATAAAGAAGTCATTTTTTATGGTTTTCATGAAGAAAATAATGTCATTGCTAAAAATATAGAATTAACAAAAGAGGGAAGTAATTTTGATATTTATATGAATGGTTCTTTTTATGGACATTTTGAAATTCCATTATTTGGAAACCATATGATATTAAATACACTAGCGTGTGTTACGATTTGTGATAAGTTAGGCATAGAAAAAGATAAAATCCATGAACTACTACTCACTTTTCAAAATGCAAAGCGTAGATTTCAAGAAGAAATAATTGGTGATACAGTAATTATTGATGACTATGCACATCATCCAACGGAAATTAAAGTGACATTAGAAGCTGCAAGACAAAAATATCCAGAAAGAGAGTTGGTTGTTTTATTTAAACCAAATACGTATTCAAGAACAGGGGCTTTTCTAAAGGAATTTGCGAGTGCTTTAAATATTGCAGATAAAGCCTATTTAACAGAAATAGATTGTAATCGTGAAAAAGCAAGTGACTATCCAGGAATTTCTTCTAAAATTATCTTAGATCAGTTAAGAAATGGGGAAATGATTGATGAAACATCTATTGATAAATTATTAAAACATAAAAATGCAATTGTGTGCTTTATGAGTTGTGCTAGCATTTCACATTTAAAAGAAATCTATGAAGAATTGTTAAAACAAAAATAGTAGGAGGTTATAATGAACCATGAGTATGAACAGAAACTAATTGATTTAGGAATTCCATTAGTTGATCTTCATGACTTGGATTCTTCTTTTTGTGAAGAGGTATGTAATTCTCTGAGTGAATTTTTAAAGTTATATCCAGCTCTTTCAAAATCATTATGTTCTGTTGGTGTTTTTGAAGCGGTTATGAATTTCTCCCTCGAATATCTTTTTTTAGATTCTACTGATTTTGTTTTACAAAATGAAACAGATAAGAATATATTAGAATTAAAGAATGATTGTGAAGGCAATATTGAGATTGGATATTTTTCTGATTTCACGCATACCGATTTTTATTATCACAATAATCGTTCAAATATGACTTTTTATCATAAGTCTACGACTATGGAGAAAAAAGATATATTTACTGCCATATTTTTTCCACCTCATTATACAAAAAGGAACATAAGTTTTTGAATAAGATATTGACTAGAGAACAATTTCGCCATGTATTTTGGCATGAATTAGGACATTTTTTAGACAGCTTTGTAAAAATCTCAGAATCACAGAAATTTACTCAACTATCCAGTCAGCATTCCTTGGAGCAACTGTTAAACCCAGTATATCTTAAAAGTTCAAAAGAGATTTTTGCAGAACTTTTTTCCATGAGTTTAGATTCCTATCAAAAAGCACCTTTATTATTTGATGAGTTAAGGCATATTGTTTTAAGTGAATATCAAGCATTTGTTAGTCAAAATAGTAGTAAAATTGATTTAACTAGTAAATTTTTAATTGAAGAAAACAAAGAAGGCATTAAATAATATTGTAAGAGCGTGTAAAACAAAAAAAGGTTCAAGTTAGAGCCTTTTTCATTTAGCATAAATTCTCTTTTTTATTTAACCCTGCAATCATAGAATCATAATAATTATTAATTCGATTTTCGATAGGAATTCCTAATTCTTTTGCAATCGATAAAATTTTTTTCTCATAAAACTCTGTTTGATTTTCTTCTTCTGATAAGATTTCTATTTCTATAAAATCGCCAAGTCTTTTTACATGATCAATACAGATATTAAATTCTTTATAGGCTGTTTCTATTCGTTTCTTTTCAACAGTTACCCATTCTTTAAATCCAATGGTTTCCAAAAAGTCATAAGCTTTATCAATATCACTAATACCAAACTCAATTTCTTTACTTTGCATAATGACTTTGGATTGTTTTTTAATGTAATTATTTTTTTCTCATTTTGTTTTCGAATTCGAACAAAAATCTTTCCTTCACCATTTGCGGTATCATTTAAATCTGGTACAAAAATAATGTCTTTTTGATGGATAGGGTCTGAGAAATGAGAGTTGTGTGACTCTAGTTTTGAAATAAGTTGCTCACGATTATCAATTCGAAACTTTATTTCAATTTCTTGCATAATTTTCCTCCATATCATTTTCTGGATGAGCTTTACTCTTAATATGTTGTAATTCAAATCGATGTTTTTGATTTTTTCCTTCTACTTCCTCTAAAAACATATTTAAGGGACGGATCCAAATTTCATTATTTCCATAAAGCGCACGATAAATGACCATTTTTTCCATTGTTTCTGTATGAGTTCCTATTCCTTCTACAATATAGTAATCTCCGCCATAGTGACGATAGATGCCATGTACTTTTATCTTTTCTTCTTGATTCATAAATATTCTCCTTCTTAATTTAAGTATATCATAGTAAGTTTAAAAGTGAGTCCTAATTTCAAAAACAATAATATTTTCTTGATAAATGCTAACAGGGATATCATAATAGGCAAATTCAACAATTACATCGATTAGTTGATGATTAGAAATATATTGATAAATTTCATCAAATTTAGGTATTTGATCTAAAACCTTATCAAAAATAGTTGTTCTCAAATTAAATTCTGGGTGTTGTTCTGCCATCTTTCCAGTAAATTGTTGATTGTTAGTTGCAATTAACCAAATTTCATTATTGGCTCTTATTTTAATGTCTCCAATGAGTACTAAGTGAGAACTATAATTATAAGGACTGACATTGATTGAAAATAAGTCAAACTTTTTTTGTTCTTCGTCCGAATGAAATAACTCTTCTAGAAATTGATTTAATTTTAACTTTTTGATGAGTTCTATACTTTTAAGCTTTGTCTTCACTTCAAACATAAATTCTTTCCTTAATAGTCTCATTGTTATTTACTATAAAAATGTGCTACAATTGTAGTAGAAAAATGGAAATAGGAAGTGAAAAATATGAAAGTATTAAGTATCAAACAACCATGGGCGACATTAATTGTAGAAGGATATAAATGTTTTGAATTTAGAAGTTGGAAAACTAACTTTAGAGGGAAATTTCTAATTCATGCGAGTAAAGGAATAGAAAATGAAAATATGGATAGATTTCGTTGCCTAAATTTAGAATATCCAACAGGTTGTATTATCGGAAGTGCAGAAATTACAGATTGCATTAAGGTCGAGAAAGAATTTGAGAATCGCTTGATTGTTGAAAATGAACTAATTTACGGTGCAACAAGGGGTAGAGGCGGATACGCCTTGAAGTTAGAGAAAATAAAAAAACTGGAAAAGCCTATTCCCGCAATTGGAAGCCTTGGATTTTGGGATTATTATGATGAATTTGAAATCATGAAAAAAATGGAAGAAATTCAATATGGTTGGATTGATAAAAATAATAAACCCCACGAGAAAGTAGACAATGATTTTTCAGAAAATTATAGGTTGCAATCGCCTAGAGAAATTATAAAAAGTAAAATTGGGGTATGTTGGGATCAGGTGGAACTTGAAAGATACTATTTTAAAGGAAATGATTGGAATATTGAAACTTACTTTTTAGTACATTATGATGATGATATGTGTCCTAGTCATACCTTTTTAACATTTGAAAAAAATGGAAAATTTTATTGGTTCGAACATAGTTATCAAATATATCGAGGAATTCATGAGTATAATTCTAAAAAGGAACTCTTTCTTGATGTTAAAAATAAATTTATTGAGCATAGGTTAGAAAATAATTATATAGATTCTAAACTTGTATTGCATGAATATAAAAAACCGAAATACGGAATTTCAGTACCGGAATTTTACCAGCATTGCGATTTTGGAAGGTATATTGATTTTAAAGAATTATAAAAAATGAAGCAATTTCGCTTCATTCTTTATGTACTAATTTTTTTGATTGTTAAACTTGCACTAGTTCCACTGCCTAAAGTAACTCCAACTGCAAGTAGTGCAGATACTGCCATATCAATTACGGTATTAGCAGGTAATTGTACTAAGACACTACCACTATAAATAGAACTGGTTCCAACAGATAAAGCTCTAGAGATAACAGTAGATGCAATATTTGTTCCATTTGCTCGTATAGCTAAGGTTAATGTGGTACCAAGAGCAACCGATATATTCGTATAGAAATTAATTTCATAAATGCCACCTTGTGATACAGTAATACTATTTGTAGTAGTGTAGCTAGTATTTAAATTTGGCATAGAAACTGGAAGTGGTACCTGTGATGGAGTTCCAATTCCTAGAGAAATAGTACTAGAGGTGTTATTATATTTTCCTCCATAGGCAGTAAGACCTGTAGTAGGCCCTGTAGGCCCCGTAGGACCTGTGGCACCTACTAATCCTTGAGGCCCAGTAGGACCAGTAATGCCAGATATTCCTTGAGGACCAGTTGGTCCCTGTGGGATTACAAAATTTATTTCATAATTCATTTCTACACTCCTTTCTTTATAGATTTAGGTAGTAGGAGTGATTGTTACACTAGCCTGTGTACCTGGTGCTCCAGTTGTAACAGTTCCAATAGAAAATGTTGGGGATGGTCCAGTTGCACCTGCTAACCCTTGAGGTCCAGTCGGACCAGTGGCACCTGCTAATCCTTGAGGACCTGTGGGTCCAGTGGTACCTGCTAACCCTTGAGGACCTGTGGGTCCAGTTGCACCTTCCAATCCTTGAGGTCCAGTAGGTCCTTGTGGAATAACAAAATCTAAAACATAACCTGAAGCATTTTCATTCATCTTTTGAATCTCCTTTCGTAGATTGAATATTTAAGTGTTATAAAATTTAATCAATAGGGGTAATATTGACAGATGCTTGTGATCCTGGAGGTCCTGTGTCCACTGTTCCAATCGTAAGTTGTGGTGCTGGACCAATTTCTCCCGGATTTCCTTGAGGACCTGTAGGTCCTGTAACGCCAGGAATTCCTTGAAAACCCCTGGGACCAGTTGGACCCATAATATAGCAACCATTTAAGGAATCACATTCATTAAGAAAATCCTTACAATTCATTCTAATTCACCCTCTCTAATAGAAATTTTTACCAAAATATTCAATTATAGAAAGCAAAAAATATTAATTTTTGATTTATATTTTTCACTATCAGTACAATATATGCATTCACATAACTTTAAATATAAAAATGGATATATTTTATTAAAATGTTAAGTTATTTTTGCAAGATGTTATATTTTATTTATATACAGATAGAATAATCAGTAGTAAGATGTTGATAGGTGATGAAAAATGGATATTGGAAAAAGAATCATCGAGTTCAGAAAAAAAGAAAATATGACCCAGGAGCAATTAGCCAGTCAATTACAAGTCGCAAGACAGACAATTTCTAATTGGGAGAGTAATATTACAAATCCTGATATCAGTCAAGTAATAAAACTTTCTAACATATTTAAAGTGAGTGTTAATGATCTATTAAATGAACAGCTTGAAATAGAATGTAAAAAGAAACACTCAATATTAGATTGTTTAATTGGATGTGAATGTTTTCTAGATATAGATGATGATGTTGAAGAATATCGAATGGGTGCATCTACAAAATGTAAAATTTTAAGTATAGATGATAACTATTTAAAATTTGAATTTTTGTATGGAAAAGAGAAAATTACCAAACTAATGGATATTAGGCTCATCCATTCCTTTAAAATCGTAGAGAAAAAGGGGGCTAAGTAATGGAAATATTTTTATTATTCATTATTCTTTTTCTTTTATTAGACTTAGAATCTAAAGTGACAAAAATAAATAAAAGAAAAGAATTACCAAAAAGGATAACATCGAATGAAATAAAAAAATTAATCAATAAAGTAGTAAGTCTTAATATTGAAAATGATCATATTGATGATAGTTACTTATTTTCACCAGTCAGTAGTACCAAAGGAAAAATTATTGAATATGATGACGAGTGGATTTTATTTGAATATGAAAATAAAAAAGAAGTGATTCGAAGATGTTTTAGAATTAAAGATATTTCAAGTATCGATGAATCATAGGTTTATAAAGGTAAAATAAAATGTATATATCTTTTATCTATGGTATATTAAGAATTAATGGTGTTGGGATTGGGTAAAAAAGAAAATACAAAATAATTATTCAATTATCATTCATATTATAAAACTCTAGTTTTGTTTCGTGTAAAAAATAGCCTTTACATTATAAAATGAATGTGAAAGGAGAAAGATTATGAATCAAGAAAAAATAGGAAAATTTATCGCAGTTTGCAGAAAAGAAAAAAAGATTACACAATCAGAGTTAGCAGAACAATTAGGAGTAACAGATCGTTCAATTAGTAATTGGGAAACTGGTAAAAATATGCCAGATTTATCCTTGTTTAAATCATTATGTGAAATCTTAGATATTACAATTAACGAGTTATTAAGTGGAGAAAGATTACAAAAGGAAAAATATCAAGAAAAATTTGAAGAAAATATTGTAAACACAATCGATTATTCCACAAAAAAAATGAATCAATATAGTCAAATAATTTCCCTAATTATCATCCTATTTGGGTTATTTATCTCAATATCCGCAATTATGATTTTCCCAAGTGAAAGCAGTTGGAGTTCTATTTATTCAGTATTTGGAATCATCATTTTTATGATTGGTATTTCACGAATATTAAATACAGTAAAGTGGTATAAAAAATTATTGTTGATTGTAGCTATTTTTATGGGAACTATGGGAATTCTATTATTTACTGATTATATAAATGTTAAAAATAATAAGCAAGCTCCTATGTTTCGAATAGAAACTACTATGGCTGGAGATGTCATTTACTATAACACATTATTTTATGATGTATATCGATGTCATTTTAATAAAGATAATGAATATTGGGTAATTGAAAAAAATAAAAAACCAACAATTAGAGAATTAATCAATTATTGTAAATAATAAAAATTTATAAGGCAGATCCATGGTTATAGAGGATTTGCTTTTTTCATGCTATAATATTTAGTGTGGATAGATTCAAAAAATGGTAATTTGAACAGGAGATAAATTATGAGAAAATATTATTTAGATAATTTAAGAAAGATTGTAATTCTACTTTTATTTCCTGTTCATACTTTTATGATTTGGAATAACTATGGAACAAAATTTTATATATGGATAGGAGAAAATAAGCTATTAAGTTCACTCATTATTATAGTTAATCCCTGGATGATGGCATTATTATTTTCTATAGCGGGGATGTGTAAAAGATATTCATTAGAAAAGAGAAGTGTGAAAGAATTTGTAAAAGAACGATTTTCTAAATTGCTTATTCCGTTTATTTGTGGAACATTATTACTTGTTCCAATACAAACTTTATATGCAAGAAAATTCTTTTTTGGATATAATGGAAATGTTTTAGATAACTACAAATATTTTTTTACACATTTTACAGATTTAAGTGGGAATGATGGGTATTTCACACCAGGACATTTGTGGTTTATATTATTTTTATTTATAATCTCCCTGCTTGCTTTATTAATAATAAAATATATACCTTATGAAAAGGTTTCCAAAAGAATAGAAAAATTTAATATAATCGAAATAATTTTATTATTTATACCAGTATGGATTATGTCTTATATTGGATCTTTTGGAGTATATAGTTTTGGTAGATATTTTGCATTATATTTATTAGGTTATTATATGTTTACTAATGAAATAATGATAGATAAAATTATGAAGAATAAAAGATTTGTTTTAGGATTATTTTGCTTGACCCAACTAACTTTAGTAATAGCATATTATAATTTTTCTTACTATAAAGATATATTCGTAAACTTTGTTGGCTAGTTAGGAATATTATCTTTCATAATTATAGGTAAATTGTATTTAGATAAAGAAAGTAAAATTCTAGCTATTTTAAAAAGGCATCATTTCCAATTTATATTTTACATCTTCCTATTTTAGTAATTGTTGGTTATTATTCTTTAACCATGATTAATCATATATTTTTACAAATATGTATGATTATTTTTGGAAGTTTTATAGGTACTATATTAGTTTATGAAATTATTAAAAAAATTCCTATTTTAAAAAGGATTATAGGGGTTAGATAAATAGTAATTTGTTGATAAGACTAATCGAATTGATTAGTTTTCTTTTTGATTATTATTTAACAATGCAGAAATATCTTCAGGACTTTCTGGCATATCTCTTAAAAACCATTCATTACAAAAACCAAACAATCCATAAGCAAACATTGATTTTGAATATGCAAGAATATTATTTTCTTCTTTACTTGGATTGCAAATTTTTACAAGATAATCAATTAAAAAAAATTGTAAATTTGATTTATATAATATTTTTATAAAATTTTTATTATCAGAAAAGTATTTAAAAAGTCGATAGGCAATATTGGAATCTCCACTTTCTTCCCATTCTTTTCCCCATTCATCAAAAGACTTTTCTAAATATTTATTGATAATTTCATCTTTTGAATCAAAGTTACGATAAAATGTTATTCTATTAACTCCTGCTTTATTTGTAATATCTGTAATCGTTATATCCTTATAGTCTTTCTTTTCCATAAGTATAAATAAGCTTTCAGTAATATAATCTTTTGCTAATTTTTTATCCATGCTACACTTTACCTCCTTTTGTTGCATTTGAGAGTTTATATATTGAAATGATAAATAAATCATGTTACACTTGTTGCATAAATTGAATATATCAAAAAAAGAGATATATTTCAAGAGGAGGAGTTATGAAAAAAATGTTGAAGATTATTGGAATTGCTTTATTAGTTATTATTGGAGGATTTATAATTATAACTACGATAAAAAATATAATTGTAAATAATTCTCTATGGTTTAAGGACAATTATTATGAGGATTTTAAAAGTGATGTTGAATTAGAAAAAAAATATGCAGGTCTAGGAAGTTATGAAGTACAAGAAGTAAAATATAAGTCAGAAAATAAAAAAATCAAGAATATTAGAGTTTGGTATTCAAAAGAATTAGAAAATAGTAATAAAAAATATCCTGTAATAGTTGTTGTAAATGCTAGTAATGTCGCTTCGTTTAATTTAGGAGCAGCATACAAAAGATTAGCATCTTGGGGATTTATTGTTGTCGGTAATGATGACAGACAATCAGGTACAGGCGAG
Organism: uncultured Bacilli bacterium; assembly: GCA_910584255.1. Taxonomy (GTDB): domain Bacteria; phylum Bacillota_I; class Bacilli_A; order RF39; family UBA660; genus Alloscybalousia. The sequence goes on along the minus strand of CAJTXV010000019.1, from coordinate 11,625 downwards.
AGTGTCTCTGAAACATTAGATTTTATCTTAAATGTTGATAAAGACAATGTGTTACATGACAAAGTTGATAAAGATAATATTGGAATCATAGGATATTCTCAAGGTGGAGCTGGAGCTTTACGAGCAGTTACAGAATTTGAAAATAGTAAGTATTATAAAACCATATTTACTGGAAGTGCTTCTTATTCTACATTATCTAAAAATATGGGTTGGGGTTATGATATGAAAAAGGTCAACATTCCATATTTTATGACAGCAGGAACTGGGGAATCAGATGATCGTGGATTAGAAGATATAACAAATGAATTTGGTGGAGTTGCTCCTTTATCATCACTCATTGAAAATTATAATAATATGACAAATGATGTATTTAAAATGCGAGCAAGAGTAACTGGTGCAGAACACCAAGATATGTTAAATAGAACAGATGGATATATGACAGCATGGATGTTATATCATTTACAAAATGATGAAGAAGCAAGTAAAGTATTTATAGGAGATAATGCAGAGATTCTAACAAATGCTAATTGGCAAGATATAGAAAAGAATAATTAAAAACTATAATTCAAATTACAATTTAATGATTAGATTATCAATAATGATAGTCTTTTTTAGTGCTTTGAAAAAAGTTTTACTAAAAATTTTTATTCTATTGACTTAAATTTTTTATTATCTTATCATTTAATCAGAGCAAGATCTTACTCAAAATTTAAGGAGGAAGATAAAAAAATATGTATCATGGAAGATTTAAGAAAAGTCATTATGAGGCAGGATTTAATTGGGGAAGATTATTATATAAAAATGGTAAAATAGTTAGTAATAATCATACTTTTAAAATAACAGATGAAAGAAGAAAATTTGCTGAAGAGTGCTTACCTATATATGAAAAATATTATCCAGAGATTTTAGAAGAAATTAAAGGTTTGGCAGATGGACAAAATAGTTCTTATGAAGATTTTTATACTTTTTTATTAAGTATGTATTGCTTTGAATTTAATAATCATTGTACTTGCATAGCAGTTAAAGATGAGAATAATATAATTTTTGGAAGAAATAGTGATTTTCTTGTATCGCTAGAAAAACTATATATGAATTGTTTATATAATTTAGATAGTGTATATGCCTTTAATGGAAATACAACAGCCTTTATAGAAATGGAAGATGGAATCAATGAGTATGGTTTAGCAGTTGGGTTAACTTTTATTTATCCTACTATTATAAAAGCGGGTTTTAATGCAGGTATGTTAGTTAGATATTTATTAGAAAAATGTAAGACTACCGATGAAGCACTTTCTTCATTAAAAAAAATTCCTATTGCATCACAACAAACATTAACTATTGCAGATAGAACTGGAAATATTGTAGTTGTTGAGTGTAATTGTGAAGAAATAGAAATAATAAGACCGAATAAAGATGGAAACTTTGTAACGACAGCAAATGAATTTAATTCTATGAAAATGAAAAAATTTAATAATTATGAAGTAGATGACTGGAAAGCAGAAGAAAGATATTTGGTTGCTTATAACACTCTAAAAGAATACAAAAACGATTATTCACTTAATTTAGTTAGAGATATATTATCAGGAAAATATGGCTTTATGTGTCAGTACAATAGAAAGAATGATGCTGATACAGTATGGTCTGTTATTTATGATATTATAAGCAGCGATATTTATAGAGTTGAGGGAAATCCAAAAAGAAAAGAATTTAAAAAAGATACTAGATTAAAATTTAAAGTGTAATACAAATTACAATTTAGGAGTGTGATTATCTATGAATAAAGTTTTAAAAGGACTTTTAAAAGAAATAGGGATTTATGTTGTTTATTTATTACTAACAATAATATTCTTTTATATATTTGGATTATATATATGGACTACACCACCAATAAAATTAGTTTTAGCAAGAATGATAGGATTTCCATTTATATTAACAATAGCAACTGAAACTTTTATTATTCTTATAAAGAAATTACAAAAGTAAGGTAAATTACAATTTAGGAGTATGAAAAAATTATGAAAAAAGATAAAGTAGATAAAGGTTTTGAGTTATTATATGATAATCTATCATACAGAAGAAAATTTATTAGGACTATTTGGCTTATTCCTATTGGCATTGTAGTTGGTATTGTTATTACTTATATAAGTATCATAGTTTCAATATTTTATTGGGTATGGGTTACTATAAGTGTAATTAAGCAATTAAAAGATAATTATACTTTGTGGAAGACAGGAACTAAAAAATAAATTACAATTTAGGAGTGTGATAATATGGCAATGTGGAATCCGTGGAGAGGTTGTAAAAAATGTAGTGATGGTTGTTTACATTGCTATATTCATAAGGGTGATTTAAAAAGAAATATAAATACTAATGAAGTCATAAAAACAAAAGATATTGGAAAGCCAATAGAAAAATTAAAAAATGGTAATTATAAAATGAAATCTGGACTTGTTTATTTATGTTTTTCTACAGATTTTCTTATTGAAGAAGCAGACAAATGGAGAGATGAATGTTGGAAAATGATGAAAGAAAGACAGGACTGTACTTTTTTATTTTTAACAAAGAGAATTGATAGATTTATGAAATGTATCCCAGATGATTGGAGAGATGGATATGATAATGTAGTTGTTTGTTGCACTATTGAAAATCAAAAAAATGCTGATTATAGATTATCAGTTTTTAAAGATTTGCCAATCAAACATAAGTGTATAACAGCACAACCCTTATTAGAGAAAATTGATATTGAAAAATATCTTGATCATGTTGAATTAGTTGTAGTTGGTGGAGAATCTGATATAAATGCTAGGGCATTTAATTATGACTGGGCATTAGATATTAGAGAACAATGTATAAGAAAGAATGTTGATTTTGAATTTAGGCAGTGTGGAACTTATACAATAAAAGATGGAAAACAGTATAAAATACAGACAAAGGATTTGTGTAAAAAAGCAAAATTAGCAAATATTGATTATAAAAGTAATCGTTAAATAGTAATTTGCCGAGGAGGAATAATTATGAGAAAATGTTTAAGATGTAGCACTGAAATGTTAGATGATTTAGATATTAAAGTTGAAGGTGCACCTTATGGAATAAAAGTAACTCAACAAGGTATATTTAAAGCCAATTTAGGAAAGATTAAATGTGCAGTGTGTCCTGAATGTGGTTTTACTGAAACTTATATTGAGGATACTAATAAAATCAAAAAAATAGTATTAGATAAGGAAGAAAGTAAATAAGGGAACTGAAGATGAAAAGTAGTATATTTGATACTGATTCTAGTTTATTTATTATGAAAAAATATATAAATTTTCTATTTCTATTTAAACAAAATTGAATAAGAAGAAAGGTTAGTTTATGAATAAATTTTGGTTGTAGCCTTTTTAATTTTTCTATATTGTTTTTTATGGTTGTACATGATATCATTAAATTGTTGATAATAGTGAACATAAGGACAAAAATGTAAGAAATTAAAGCATTCTAAACTGAGTATGTGTAAATGTATTTTTAGGTACAATCGAGATATGAATGCTACAAATCGCATTGAAAGTCTATGATTTCAATCATAGGTGGTTCACGATTAGGAGAGGTTTGTATGGATTTTTTGATTACGTTCGTTGAGGGTATTGCCTCATTTATATCTCCATGTGTATTGCCAGTAATACCCGTATATATATCCTATTTTGCGTCTGACAGTAAAAGCACTAAAAAGGCTATTATGAATTCATTCGGTTTTGTATTCGGATTTAGTATTATTTTTATACTTTTAGGTGTTTTTGCAGGAAGTTTTGGAAAATTAGTCCATAGTTATTCCAATTATATTAATATAATATTGGGTTTACTTCTTATCGTCATGGGTCTAAATTATATGGAAGTAATATTTATTAAAATTCTTAATAAAACAAATGGTATAAAAAGAAGAAATACTGATTTAACACTTTTTACTTCTATACTATTTGGGATACTTTTTTCATTGACATGGACTCCTTGTATAGGGGCATTTTTATCATCTGCTTTGGTCATGGCAAGTACTAGTGGTAGTATTTTAAAGGGTGCATTACTATTACTTATTTATTCTATTGGGTTAGGGTTACCTTTTATTATAACTACTTTATTTATGGAAAAGATTAAAGTCACTTTTGATTTTATCAAGAAGCATTATAATATCATAAATAAATTTGCTGGATCTATTCTTGTATTATATGGTATCTTTAATGTTATGAATGGAGTTATTGAAATTTTTAAATAAAGGATGTGGAAATAGAAATGAAAAATAAGACAAAATTAATTATTGAAATTGCACTTTTTATTCTTGCTTTAGTAAGCATAACTTTTTTATATTATTTTGCAGGAAATGAAACAGCAGATGAAGAAGATATGAAAGACGTCGGAATAGTACATGTGAATGATTCTAATTTCGAAGAAATCGTATTAAATTCAGATCAACCTGTAATATTAGAGTTTTTTTCTAATAGTTGTCCACCTTGTTTGACCATGATTCCTACTATGATTAATATTGCTAAAAATAATAAGGACATAAAAGTAGTTAGCGTTAATGCTAGTGAAAAGGAATCTGAGAGGGTAGTTAAGGAATATAATATTCAAGCGTATCCAACAATTCTTATTATAAAAAATGGGAAAGTCGTTAAAAATTTTATAGGTGCTACGAATGAAGAAACTATAATGAAAGAATTAGAATAGTGGGGGTGTTTTATGAAACAAAGACATATAGTAATGATCGTAGTTGTAGTAATATTTGCATTAATTATGGTTGGTATTAAAGATGCTAAAAAGACAAAGACATTGCTTTGTAGTGTTAATGATGACTTTTATGGAATGGAAAGTAAAACTACATTGAAAATCAAAATAAATGGTCATAAGGTTAGGAGCATGTATGAGACTATTGATGTAACAGTGCCAAGTGATTATAATAAACAGGCTTTGATAAGTCAAATGGAAGCTAGTGGTAAAATGGAAGTATCCAGTACAAAAGATGGGATTCAATTAAGGTCAAAAATGAGTAATGGTTATTTTGATACTCTTGGATTAGATAGAGATATCACTTATAACGAATTAAAAAGTGCTTTGGAGCTACAAGGATATACCTGTGAAAAATAAAATTTTAAAAGTAAATGTCTTTTAAGATATAAAGTTTTTTAAATTTCTATAATCAATTTAATCAAGAAAGCTGTAATTATGATGTCTATCCTAAAGGGTGCATTTCATTCATTACAACTTTTTTATATTTTGTTTTGAAGTCTATTTAAAAGTTCTTGTGCTGGTGCAGAAAATATCATTTGCTTTTCCATACTATATTTAACTTAGATTCTATGATTGGATATAAGGGCTTGAAACATAAATTAGTGTACTCATTTTTATTCACTAATTTATCAAATGCGATTGCATAACCAACACCTTCATTTACTAAAATAGAAGCATTGTATACAAGATCGAATGTGCCTATGATATTTAGTTTCTCAAAGTCATTCTCAAACCAATGAATTAAATCGTTGTGCTTTCCGTCTTTTTTTATAGCTTGTCTAGAACAAAGTAGAGGAAGGTTTAGTAAATCTTTTTTAGTAATATACTTTTTTTTAGCAAGTAAAGAATCACTTTTCATAATCAGTCCCCAAATATCATTTTCTGGAAGAGGAAGAAAATCATATTTTGTTATATTGGCAGGATCTGCTAAAATTCCAAAATCAATTAATCCTTTATCAAGTAAATCTGTGATATCTTCTTCATTACCACTAAATAAATGATAATGAATATCTGGATAATCATTTTGTATCTCTTTAATTATTTTGGCAATATATTTCATATTATAACTTTCGGCTGCGCCTATATAAATACTTCCACTTATATTATTACCCATGACAGAAAATTCTTCCTCTGTTTTTCTAACCATGTCGATAATTTGTTCCGCTCTTTTTCTAAACAGCATTCCTTCTTCTGTTAGAGTCACCTTATGACTTCCACGAATTAATAGTTTTTTCCCTAATTCATCTTCTAGGTCTTTAATTTGTCTTGATAAAGTTGGTTGTGTTAAATGAAGGTAATTTGCTGCTTTCGTGATATTTTGTTCTCTAGCAACAACTAAAAAATACTTTAAAACTCTTATTTCCATCGTAGCACCTCATATTTATAATATAATATCATGATATACATTTCAAGCATGTCATGATATTAAATATAAGTATTTGTTATTATACTAATTTTGAAATAAAATACTATTGAAAGGGAATAATAGATTTTTTTCGAGAGGTTTTAAAATAAAAAATGAATTTTCTGTAAGAAATTTAAAAGATAGTAGTTTCGTAGTAGACCAATAGAAGAATATTTAAAAATTAAAATATAAAGGAAAGAGGAGAAATATGAAAGAAAAACAATTATATTTAGTAACTGAATGGGATAAAACATTTAAATTAAGTGATCAAGTTAATCACAAAAAAGTAACGTTTCATACAAGATTTGGATTTACATTAGTAGCAGATCAATATGAACCAAAAAACTATGAAGGAAAATTACCAGCAATCTCAGTGTGTGGACCATTTGGGGCAGTTAAAGAACAATGTAGTGGTTTATATGCAATGAAGATGGCTGAAAGAGGATTTTTAACAATTGCATTTGATCCATCCTTTACTGGTGAATCCAGTGGTATTCCTAGATATGTTGCATCTCCTGACATTAATACTGAGGATTTTCAGGCGTCCATTGATTATTTATGTACACTTGATAATGTAGATGCAGAAAAAATTAGTATCATAGGGATTTGTGGTTGGGGTGGGATTGCTTTAAATGCCTCAAGTATTGATACAAGAATTAAAGTTACAATATGTTCAACAATGTATAATATGAGTAAGGTGAATCATGATGGTTATTTTAATGCCAATACAGAAGATTCATTATATCAATTAAAGATGGATTTAAATAAGCAAAGAGTAGAAGATTATAAAAATGGTGACTATAAATTAGGTGGGATGTGTAGAACTACCAGTTCCTGAAGATTCTCCATTTTTTGTAAAAGATTATAGTGAATATTATAAAGGAAGAGCATATCATGAAAGAAGTTTAAACTCTAATGGTGGATGGAATATGACCTCAGCATTGTCATTTATTAATACACCTGAACATACATTCTCCAAAGAAATTAGAAGTGCAGTATTAATTATTCATGGCGAGAAAGCACATTCTTGTTATTTTAGTAAAGAAGCTTATGAAGATATGATAACGAATAGTAAATATACAAAAAATAAACAATTAATGATTATACCAGGAGCGGTTCATACTGATTTATATGATAATTTAAATATTATACCATTTGATCAAATGGAAAAATTCATAAAAAAGCATGTGTAATATGAAAAAGCAATATTTAATTTTTAGTATCATTTTATTAGCATTTGGTATTTTGATATATCTTATGTCAGGCTACAGTGAGGAGAAACCAATTATGGATAAGGATGTAATAAAAGAATTACAAAACAAATCACATGATAATAAATTTAATTTTGAAACAAGAACAGTTCAGTTAAACAGTGGTTATGTTATGCCAATCAATGGAATTGGAACTTATAGTTTAACAGGAGAGGTTGCTTATAATTCTATTATAAGTGCACTAAACTCTGGAGTCAGACTTATTGATACAGCATATATGTATTCAAATGAAGAAGAAATTGGTCGAGCTATAAAAGATTCAAAAGTACCACGAGAAGAAATATTTGTAACTACTAAACTTTATACTAATCAATACGATCATCCGAGTGATGCAATAGAAATTGCTTTTGAAAAATTAGGTGTAGATTATATTGATATGATGTTACTTCATCATCCAGGAACAAATGATGTGGAAGCTTATAAAGTGATGGAAAAATATGTTCTTCAAGGCAAAATCCGTTCTATTGGCTTATCTAATTGGTATGAGAAGGAATTAAAAGATTTTCTACCAAAAGTTAATATAACTCCAGCATTAGTTCAAAATGAAATTCATCCCTTTTATCAAGAAAAGGATGTTGTCCCCTTTATCCAAAGTTTAGGAATAGTAGTTCAAGGATGGTATCCTTTTGGAGGTCGTGGCTATACAAAAGAACTTCTTAATAATGAAGTGTTAATGGAAATTGCTAAAAGTCATAATGTAACAGTCGCTCAAATAATACTTAGATGGAATTTACAAAGGGCTGTTGTAGTAATACCAGGTTCTAGTAATCCAAGTCATATAAAAGAAAATACACAAGTTTATCATTTTCAATTAACAGATGCGGAAATGAATAAAATAAAAGAATTAGATCGTAATGAAAAACACGATTGGTATTAGTTCGACAAATAATTTATCTAGTAAAATTAGCAAAAAAAAACTTACAAAAAATTTAAAAAAGTGATAAAATGATTAAGTCGACCCAGCTTAAATGCGTAGAAACAGACAATGTTTTTGCGCATTTTTTAATGCCCAAAGAGGGTCGCAATCAGAAGGAGGAAAATTATGGAAGGTAGCAATAAATATCTTGGAAAAGAAAAAGTTTCAAAATTATTATTAAAATTTTCTATTCCTTGTATTTTATCATTACTTATCAGTTCACTTTATAATATTGTGGATCAAATATTTATTGGAAATAGTGAACTTGGTTATTTGGGAAATGCAGCAACAAGTATTGTATTTCCTATTACAATTATTTCTGTTGCATTTGCATGGGCAATTGGAGATGGTTCTGCTGCGTATCTGTCTTTATGTCAAGGAAGAAAAGATACGAAAAATGCTCACATTGCAATTGGAAATGGAATTTTAATTAATTTCATTATAAGTATTCTTTTTTGTATTTTAGGATTCTTATTTATGAATAATTTATTATTCTTATTTGGTGCTAGTGAAGTAACTTTACCAATAGCACAGGATTATTTTAGAATCATTTTAATATTCACTCCAGTTTATATGATGGCTAATGGAATGAATGCAATTATAAGAGCAGATGGTAGTCCTGGATTTTCTTGTGGCTCAACTCTTATTGGAGCAATTACAAATATAATTCTAGATCCAATTTTTATATTTGTATTTAAGTGGGGAATTGGAGGTGCTGCATGGGCAACAGTAATTGGACAATGTTTATCACTTATTGTATCAATAATTTATTTTACTAAGACAAAGACATTTAAACTTGAATGGTCTAGTTTAAAAGTAAACTTTGGTATTTTTAGTAATGTTATTAAACTAGGAGTATCTACATTTATTACACAAATGAGTATTGTAATTATTAGTTTAGTATGTAATATTATGTTAGCAAAATGTGGGGCACAGTCTAAATATGGTGCAGACATACCTATTGCAGTTATTGGTATATGTATGAAAGTATTTACCATTGTTATCAATATAGCGGTTGGAATTATATTAGGAGCTCAACCAATACTTGGATATAATTATGGAGCAAAGTCTTATGATAGAGTTAAGAAAACATTTAAACTCGCTTTAATTTCAACAGTTATTGTTGGTTTTTTATCTATGCTTTTATTTGAATTATGTCCTAGTATCATAATTAAGATGTTTGGTACAGAATCTGAACTTTATATGGAATTTGCTATCAAAACATTTAGAATATTCTTATTCTTTATAGTATTTACTTGTACAATTAAGATAAGTAGTATTTTCTTTCAAGCAGTTGGTAATCCAGTAAAATCATCTATTGTATCACTTACCCGTGATATTGTATTATTTGTTCCATTAGTAATTATTCTACCAAAATATATGGGTGTTGAAGGTGCGTTATATGCGGCACCTATTGCAGACTTAATTGGAATTATTATTACTGTAATTTTACTTGTTTTATTCTTTAGTAAATTAGAAAAAGAAGAAGTTGCATCAAGTGAAAAGGTTAAAATACTAGATAGTAAAGATGGTTTAATTATTACAATTAGCGGAATGCATGGTTCTCGTGGAAAATATATTGGGGAGCAAGTTGCTAAAAAGTTAGGTATTCCATATTACTATAAAGAATTAACTGCTATTGCAGCAGAGGAGAGTGGTTTAGATAAAGAGTTTATTTCTAAATTAAATCAAAAAAGTAATATATTACATGACTTATACTTAACTACAACACCTGCTAAATATGCAATAGAAGCACAGGAAAAGGTTATTAAGAAAATAGCAGAAAAAGGTTCTTGTGTTATTGTTGGTAGGGCAGCAGACTATATTTTAAGAAATTATAAGAATGTCATCAGAATATTTATTTATGCTCCAGAAGAATATCGAATTCATAGTGTTATGGAAATGTATGGGGATAGTGAGTGTGATGCTAAAAAGAATATCCATAAATCTGATAAAAATCGAGCTAGTTATTACAAACTAATTTCTAATAATACTTTTGGAAATGTAAATAATTACGACGTATGTATTGATTCTTCAATTGGTGTTGAAAAGACAACACAAATAATATGTGAATTTATAAAAAATAAAAAATAAAAATGAATTCTTTAGAGTAGATTAGTTTATGATTTACTCTTTTTTTGATATAATTAAATAGAAGAATAAATGGTAATTTGTTTGAATGGAGGAATAAAAATGAAAAAGACTGTATTAACTATTTTATTTTTAGGAGTTTTGTTATTAGGTATGACTGGATGCGAAAGCAAGGTGGAAAATTCTAAAAAAGAATTAGATGAGGAAAAGGAGAATTTAGAAAAAACTTATGAAGAATATGGATGGGTTGATAAAGAAAATGTGAGTATAATGATTGCTAAATTTAACACTGAAATTATGGATGGTGGAATAAATACTCCAGCTTATGATGATTATTTAACTATAGAAGATGATTCATATTGGTTTGGTTTAACTGAAAACATTTCTTATTTATTGCAACCTGTTGAATTTACAGGAGATAAGGATAAAGATATTCTTGGTATGAGTGCACTTTATTTTCATAAAGATAAATATAATGAAAACGAAGCACATAAATATGTTAAGTGTTTAATAAAATCTAACAATTATGATTTAACTGATGAAGAAATCGATAATTTAATTAAAGAATCAAAAGAACTTTCTTCTAAGAAAAAAACATCAAATAATGGAAAAGGTATTTCTGTTGGATTTTTGGAGTATGAGGATAATTATATATATCAAGTAATTAGGTTATTTAAATAGCCATTAAATTGCAATTTAGGAGTTAAATATGATTAAGTCAAATGTAAAAAAAGAATTTAATTGTGATATCGAAAAGTTATGGAACATTATAACTGATAATACAAACTATTCTTGGAGAAGTGATTTGTCAAAAATTGAAATAATTGATGATAAACATTTTATAGAATATGCTAAAAATAATTATCCTACTTATTTCACAATTACTTCAAAAGAAAAATTAAAAGAATATAAATTTGATATAGAAAATACTAATATTAAAGGTAACTGGATAGGAATATTTAAAAAGTTAGATAATGGAAATGTGTTATTGGATTTTACAGAAAAAATAGAAACTAATAATTTCATAATGAAGTTATTAGCAAAAACTTATTTGAATAGACAACAAAAAAGATATATGAAAGATTTAGAAAAAGAATTAAATAAGTAATAGATAAGTTTAATGAGTAGATTGTTTAGTTGTCAATGATGTGACACCTAAATAAGTGGTAAAAAATATTAATTTG
>CAJTXV010000018.1 GCA_910584255.1 uncultured Bacilli bacterium | reverse complement strand
ACATTTTTTACAGTACTTGGGGTTAAAACAAATCCTGAACCTCCACCAGCTCCAGTCCAACCAGAAGAGCGTGGATTCATACCACCATACCATCCACCACCAGCACCAGGGCCACCATAAGTAGTATTTGTTAAAGAAAGATTAGATAGCGTTGCAGCGAATCCTTGACCGAAAGACCATCCAGAGGTTTGTGTTCCACCCAAACCAGTTTCCCAGTTATATGCGTATCCTTCAAGTCCACCGCCAGCACCTCCTCGTTCTTCACCACTAGCGGTACCGTCCATTCCTCCACCGCCACCGCCTCCAGCAACGATAAAACGAGATAATAAGGAATCTTGATTATTCCAAGTTCCTGGAATAATACGAATATCTGTAGCTCCTCCTCCAGAAGCTGCCGGGTCATTTTTAGGATTCTTTGCTGTTTTTACACCAGAACCTCCCCCATTCCATCCTCCTGCAATTAAGCACCTTGATGAACGACAATAAGAACCTTTTCCACCAACATAGATATACAGAGTATCTCCTTTTGATAACCTTACAATCCCCTTAGAATATCCACCATTACCACCATATCCAAGCTCAGAATTTTGATGTCTTCCTCCACCTTGTGCACCCCATACTTCTAAAGTATAACTACCGTCAAATGGAGCGATAAAAGTTTGATAATCTCCAGTGTAATTATATCCCTCATCGATTGCTTCTTCAACAACATCCACACGATTTAAATTCAGTGTATAAATAGTGGAAGGGACTCCTTCTAAATCTACTTGGATTGTAACTACATTATCACTTGGACTTATGTAACGATTTTCATTAATGGTTATCACAGCATCTTCAAAATAAGCAATTGCATCAATATTTAATTCTCTTTCATACTTTGACATATTGACTGTATGTGTCGTTTTATATGGATCAAATGGTTTCGTTAATTCTGCATTTGAAATATTTAATCGCTTTAAAATCGTCGATTTCTTTCTAGTAAAATTAAAGGTATATACTTCATTCGATAAATTAGCTTCACTAGATACAATAATTTGCTTTGTTAAAGTATTTTCTGTAAAATCATAAATCGTATTCTCAGGAATAATTTGCCCTGGATATTTTTTTATTAATTCTAAATTAATCTTATCTACATCGGTTGGAAGTTCTATTTCATAAGTTGTTTTTGTTTCTTCAAATCCTTCATATAACGTTCCATTAATCTTAAATCCTTTTAATAAAGCAGAAGGACTTGCTGGTCTTGAAACATTGATATTATAAACATAAATTTTTCCATTCAAATTGGTCATAATTACTGGAAAAACTGTATCTCCTGCTGGAACAGAAAAGGTTCCAAGTCCTGTTACTAGAGCTTTTCCTAGTCTAGTCTCTGCAGTAATAGTAAATTCAGTATCATCTACACCCAATTGTAACTGGTAATTTTCTTCTCTTTCACTATAAGATGGAGTCAATACACCTTTATCTGTTTGAATCATTAAAAGATTATCTAAATCATCGATGTTATAATAACTAATTTTAGCATATCCATCGCTATTGTTCCCTGTCATAGTGGAAACTCCATCGTAAGTTGGAACCGCTTGATTTCCTGCGATAGTTTCTGCATCCTTCAAATAATATTTTTCGGAAACACTATAACCAGTTGGGACGTTCTTCTTTGTATCCTTTGTCCATACAAAACCAGAACCTCCACCAGCTCCTTCCCATTTGTTACTACCAGCAGTATAATAACCTCCATACCAGCCACCGCCAGCACCCATACCGCCCCATCTACTACTTATATTAGGAGATCCCCTATAAGAACTAAAACCATATCCAAAAGCAAAGCCAGAAGTCTGAGTTCCTGCAACCCCCGTTTTAGAATTTGGTCTAGTACCCGTGATACCTCCACCATCACCACCAGGTTCGGTTGTATTAGAGTCCATTCCGCCTCCACCACCACCACCGGCAACGATTACACGAGATAATAAAGATGGACCATCATTCCAATTACCACCAACAAAGCGAAAATCAGTAGCACCTCCACCACTAGCTGTAGCGTTCGTTGAATCTGATCGATAAGAGAATCCATCTCCTCCTCCGTTATACCCACCCTTAGAGGTACAGCCATTGGTAGTACATGCAACTCCTTTTCCACCAACATAAACATAAAGTTTTTCCCCTGCCTCTAGATAAATTGTTCCTTTTGAATATCCCCCTTTACCTCCTGGACCACTATAAGTATTATCCACATAACCATACCCTCTAGCACCCCAAACCTCTAAAGTATACTCTGCTGAATATGGTGCAATAAATTCTTGATAATCTCCTGTATAACTATAAGTTTTTACAATTTTTTCTGCATCCGCTTTTAAATTACGATAGATATTAAATGTATAAGTAGTACTTTCTAATCCTGACTTTGAAACTTCTACTTTTATAGTATTATCTCCAACCTTTAATCCTGTATTTGAAATATTTACATTGATAGAAGCATCCTTATCAATCGTAGCAGTAAATGTAGATGTTTCATTCTCAACAATCAAGTCATATATATAAATATCCTTGTTAAACGTAAAAGATGCTCCCTCGATTGAAACATTATTTAGTTTGGCTCTTCCCATCGTTGGATAAATATCATGAACAGTAACTACTCCCTCACTATCCATTATAACTACAGGATGAACTTTACCTACTTCTAGTTGAACTTCACCAATACCACTTCCCCAAATATAATCATAGCGATTATAATCAATCATAACCGTAGTTTGATTAGAATCCACTACAAGTTCATAGGTATTGTTAGTTCCATTATAAAAACTAGTTAGTTCCATTCCCTCTACACTAACTGGCAATTCACCTGCTTTTACATTGTCATTTGAAGCTATAAATGCTATCATAATCATAATAAATACTATGAAAAATTGTTTTATTTTACTCACAATAACACTTCCTATACACCAAAAGTAAGCACACAACTCTATTCTAAGTAAAATTATACCAAAAATATGGATAATCTGCTATAATTTTTTTGCAGTTTTCGACAATAATAGTCATTCTTATCATACAATCTGCCTTTAAATGAAAAAAAAATAATATTTTTCAAATTTTATATTGATTTTTTCTTATCTTAATGATAAGATTAAAACACTGATGCAGTTATGAGTGCCTATATGACTGTGTTTAGTACAATGGGGCATTAGCTCAGCTGGGAGAGCGCCACGTTTGCACCGTGGAGGTCAGCGGTTCGATCCCGCTATGCTCCACCATTATTATAAATATCCGAACTCTTGTAGTTCGTTTTTTTATTTAATTAATAAATTAATATATTTTTAAATAAATATTAAAAAGACTAGTCAAAAATATTTTAAAAATTTATTCCAGTATAGTGGAATAAATTTACAAATATTATATATAATAGTATAATGTAAGTGAGGTGATTTCTATGCTTATTAGAGAAAAATATTTATCCAAAATTAGAGGTTTTTATCATACTGAATCATTAATAAAAATAATATATGGAATGAGAAGAAGTGGAAAATCAGTCATTTTAAATCAAATAATGGATGAAATTATTAAATTGGGTATTAATAAAGATAATATAATTTATATTAATTTTGAATCATTAAAATATGATTTTATAAAAAGTGCAAAAGATTTATATAATTATATTGAATCTTTAAAAATCAATGATAATAAATATTATGTTTTTTTAGATGAAATACAAAAAATTGAAGATTTTGAAAAAGGAATTAATTCCCTTAGAGTTACAAATGACTATAGTATTTTTATTACTGGATCAAATAGTAGAATGACTTTACTAGAATTATCAACTGATTTATCTGGTAGATATGTTAGTTTTAGAATAAATCCATTATCTTTTAAAGAAATCGTTGAGTTAACAAATACTAAAGAAAAGGATTATGAAAAATTATTATATGATATTTTTAAATGGGGAGGTCTACCTCAAAGGTTTTCATTCACTAAAAATGAAGATAAAATCAATTATTTATCTAGCGTATATGATTCAATTATTTTAAAAGATATTGTAGAAAGATTAGGAATAAAAGATATAACATCGTTTAATAAAGTACTTCAATACATATTAGATACTGAAACTAGAGAATTTTCAAGAGATAATGTAATAGAATATCTAAAAAAAGAATATCATGAAATTGCTAATGATACTTTATATAACTATTTAGAAGCTTTTTCATCAACATTTATTATGAATAAAGTATATAGATATGATATACATGGTAAAAACATTTTAAAAACGCTAAATAAATATTATGCTAATGACTTAGGAATCAAACAAATTAAAACAAATAATGAAATAGTTAATTATTCGGTAGCTTTAGAAAATATTGTTTATAATGATTTAATAGCAAAAGATTATAAAGTATTTATTGGAAAAACTAAAAAAGGAGAAATAGATTTCATTGCATCAAAATCTAATAATTTTAAGTATATTCAAGTATGTTATGATTTATCAGATGAAAATACAAGAAACAGAGAATTTAGTGCTTTTAATGGCATTGAAGATTCTGAAAAATACATAATTACTTTAACAAAAGAAGACTATTCTAATACTGAGGTTAAACAAATAAATATTTTTGATTTCTTAATGAATGATGATTTTTAATTTAATTGTTGCGGTTCGATCCCGCTATGCTCCACCATTAAGAACTTACCTGTGAAATGAAAGTTTCACAGGTTTTTATTTTTAACCAAAAAATCAGAGGATATAACTCCTCCGACTTCTAGCTATAATATTTTAATAATTTTTCATAAATATCTGGCTCAACCAGTTTAATTGTATCAATAGATACTTCCAATGCTTCCTTATAGTTTCCCTTATGAAACAACATTTCAGCATTACTTAACCCAGCCTGTATTTCTGCCATACTACTTCTAAATTTATTCCCATAGACAATTGCCATTTCTGCCATTTGGGCTGTTTTTATCATCTCGTTCGTTGTATTATATAACTTCAAAATCAAATCTCTAGCAGTATCTACCCTTGTATTTAATGTCCGAATCACAATTGGTTTTTTGCCCAGTTCTTTAATAATTTCTTGAATTGCCTCATTTGCCTCTGACAATTCAATAAAATAATTATTCATAATAATCGGCAATTTATAACTACGAATTCTACCCTTACATTGTTTTAACAACTCTTGAATTTCTTCCAACTGCTCCCTCGCACGTACTTCATCATCATACATACTACCCAAAGATTTTAAAGAAATCTCTAAATCTTCTTCTAAAGTAGAAAGTAACTGGTTACGAACAGAAATTTCTCCAACTAAAATAGAATACGGTTCTTCTCTATCCTCTAACTTTTTCTTAATTTTCTTTTGCTCTTCACTAATTTGACGAAGCCTCCTACTGATATTATCTAAAACAACGATATCATCATCCTTTAAATCATACATGCTCTTAATATCATCTAACTGTGCATAAATATCCTTAATAATCTTCGTTGTCTTTTTAAATCTCTTTTCAAAAGAAATCGTTTCCTCTTCGTATTCTTTTCTTGCTCCCTTTTCACGTTCAAATTCATTAAAAATAGAATCTAAATAATCAAGCATTGTCTTTAATTCAAACATACAGTCTTCTAAGTTTAAAACACGAATTCGGTCTAAAATATTTTTTACATTCTTCCTAGATTCTTCTACATTGTAAGGAATCTTTAAATAACCAAGTGGATATCCCTTTTCTTCCATATCTTTAGAAATATTTTCAATTTCCTCGATTCTTTTTGGAATTAATTTTTCTGCTAAAAGTACTAAGTTAGGTACCTCAGCAACTACAATTTCCATATGATCAATCATTGTATCTAATGCTTTTACAATATGAACAACCTCATCGTATTCATTTTTATCCATTGTTTCATCAAAATCAATAAAACGCTTCTCAATATTTTCAAATTGTAAATCAATCACTTCTTGAATATCTTCATAATCAGATTGATGATTTTTAAATTCATTAGATAATTCTCGGTACTTAGTCTTTAACTTAATAACAATACTGCGATACTTTTCTTCGCTTAATGTAATTTCTTTGATTTCTTCCAATAGTTCATTTGCACTCTCACGTGCTTTATAAATTTCAATCTCCGTTTTTGCTAATTTTTGTTGATATCCTTTTAAATTTTTATTATTTACTTCCATGTCCAGTTCAATAATCATATCATTAATTTGAGCAATTCTATCATCTCGAATTACTTCAAATCGTCTTTGCCATGCCCTATATTTTTCACCCATTTTATCATTTTTAATAATAGGTTCTACCTTAGATAACTCAGAAAGAACTGGAGTAGAAGCTATCAAATTCTTCTCTCTATCTAACGCACTGATTTCGTTTTTAATCTTTGTAATTTTATGTTTTTGAATTGCTACTAAAACGACTGTAATTAAAACAACAGCAATAATAATAAATGTAATAATTAGTAGTACAATTCCATCCATCGGTTTTCACCTCATATCCTTACTTACCATATTATAATCATTTTAACACAACAATTCATATTTTTCTCTATTTTTTAAAAATTTTCTAAAAAAGAAAAGAGAAAATTATTTCTCTTTCAAAAACTTTACACTTATTTTTTCTTTTTTTGATAGTCAATAGATGCTTTAATAAAAGAAGAAAAGAGTGGATGCGCCTTCGTTGGTCTGCTCTTAAACTCTGGATGAAATTGACTTGCAATGAAATGTGGATGATTCTTTAATTCTATAATTTCTACTAAATCAAGCGCAGGATGAATCCCTGAAAAAATCATTCCATTTTTTTCTAATATTTCTCTATATTGATTATTAAACTCATAACGATGACGATGACGTTCATAAATTGTTTCCTCTTCATAGTCTTTATAGGCAAGTGTTCCTTTTTTTATTTGACATTCATAATTTCCAAGTCGCAAAGTTCCACCTTTATTGACAATAGATTTCTGATCAATCATTAAATCAATGACTGGGTTTTTGCACACTTCATTAAATTCCCTAGAAGAAGCATCTTCAATTCCACATACATGACGAGCAAATTCAATGACAGCAATCTGCATTCCCAAACAAATTCCAAGATAAGGAACTTTCTTCTCTCTTGCATATTGACATGCCTTAATTTTTCCCTCAATTCCACGACTTCCAAATCCACCAGGAACTAAAATTCCTTTTACACGACCAAGAATTTCTTCAATATTAGTATCAACCTTTTCTAAAAGTTCACTGTCTACCCATTTAATTTTTACTTGTTTCTTATATTGATATCCTGCTGATTTTAAAGCTTCTTTCACAGATAAATAAGCATCTTCTAATTCTACATACTTTCCAACCAAAGCAATTTCTACTTCTCCTTCTAAGTTTTCTACGTTATGAATTAAAAACTCCCAATCCTTTAAATTACTTTCAGTTACTTTTAAATTAAATTGTTTTAGGATAATTTCTTCAATATTTTGCCTATGAAAGTTTAAAGGAATTTCATAGATATTATTTACATCTTTTGCTTCAATAATATTTTCAACAGGAATACTTCCAAATAAAGCAATTTTTTGCTTCACCGTTTCTCCTAGTTCAATAGGGGCTCTCGTTACTAAAATATCCGGTTGAATTCCAAGTCTACGAAGTTCAATAATACTATTTTGAGTAGGTTTTGTTTTTAACTCATTCGAACCAAATAAGTAAGGTACTAAAGTTGTATGAACAAATAAAGTATTCTCTCTTCCCTGTTCTAATCGAAATTGTCTTAAAGCCTCCATCATCACAGATGACTCTATATCACCTACCGTCCCTCCAATTTCAGTGATTACTATATCTGCATTAGAAGTAGTTGCTGCTTCATAAATTTTATTTTTAATCTCATTCGAAATATGAGGAACAATTTGAATCGTTGCACCTAAAAAATCTCCTCTACGCTCTTTTTCAATCACACTAGAATAAATTTTTCCATTCGTAATATTTGAAGTATAATTTAACTCTTCATCAATAAATCTTTCGTAATGTCCAAGATCTAAATCTGTTTCACACCCATCAGCTGTAACAAAAACCTCACCATGTTGAATGGGAGACATGGTTCCAGGATCCACATTCATATAAGGGTCAAACTTCTGCATAAACACTTTATACCCTTTTGATTTCAATAATAATGCAATACTTGATGCTGTAATTCCTTTCCCAAGACCCGAACAAACTCCACCTGTTACAAAAACAAACTTTGCCATAAATAAACCTCCTAAAAAACAAAAAACTCTAAGAGAACTTTCTTAGGCTCTCTTAAAGTATACCATTAACTATAAAAGAAAAAAAGAATATGCAAAAGAATTTACAATCTTTGACAAAAGAAAAAGACTGTAATATCTTCTTCTTATGAATTACATGCATCCACAAAAGTTTTAAATAACTTTAACATTTCTTTACAATCGGTAATCATAGATTCTGGATGCCACTCTACACCCATCATAAATTTTTTATTGGGGATTTCAATTCCCTCAATCAATCCATCAACTGAACGACTAGAAACTTTAAAAAAGGATTTTTCCTCAATATGATAATGATGTCTACTATTGACAGTGATTTCTTCAGTTTTAAATATTTCAAAAAGTTTGCTTGGTAATATTTGATTTTTATGAACTGACAAATTTTCTGGCTGATAATGTTCTATATCAGTATCATTTAAAATAGTTTGATCGATTAATTCTCCTTTTAAATAGGAATCCATTCCACCAAGAATTTGCATACCCAGACAAATTCCTAAATAAGGTAAATCATTTTCAAATGCATACTTTAACACAATACAATCATAATCATAAAATTCACATCCACCTGGGGACAAAAAACCATCACATAAAGAAAGTATCTGATAATAGTCATCCCTTTCTCCTAAAGTAAGCCTAGATGATTCCTTTTCCTTTTGATTCTTATATACCAACGGATTGGTAGGACTAATCAAAATAGGAATTCCACCAGCTTCAAGAATAGCAAGTCGATATGCTTCATGCATACCAAGGCAAGGTTCTTTTTCATCCATAAAACTTCTAGCTAAAACTCCAATAATTGGTTTTTTCATAAAATACCTCCTAAATAATTTTATGCACTAGAATTTCATTTTTATTTTAAATTTAACTGAATACTTCCTTTTCCCTCTTCATATTGGATAGTTGCCAAAGCCCCATTAATTAATGTAACACTTGGTTTTACATGTCCAATATCTAAATCCCATAAAACTTCAATATTTAAATCTTCTAATTGTCTTTGAATTGCATCCTCAAAGGAAATACCATAATAACTTGAATTGGTCATACTGCGTCCAAACAAAATTCCCTTAGTGCCATCAAACCATCCTGCTTCTTTTAATTGCCACATTGCACGAATAATACCTTCACTGGTCAATTCACAATCATCAAAATACCAAATAATTCCATCTTCCTTATAACGTTCAATAAAATGCTTCGTATAGTCAAATTTCGTTCCAATCATAGAAACCAATAAATCAAGGCAACCACCAATCAGTCTTCCCTGCATAGTAACGGAAGAGTGATTCCATAAACTTTTCCAAACAACTGGTGTATCTAGATGATATCCCTCTAATCCACTGATATAGGGGATATCATTTTGTTCATAAAAATCAAAACTACGTTGAGTTATAATGTTTCCTTTTAATATCTCTACATTATTTTTTAAAGATGTATGCCACTCTTCCATCCCAAATGTTTTAAAGTTATCTCCATAAATAGTCGCAATATCTAATTTTGTTGTGATTAAATATAAAATTCCAGTTGGATCAGAATAACCCTGAATCCATTTAGGATTTTTTTCTATGATTTCTAAACTTATATCAGACAACATTTCTAATAAGAAATCTCCACCACTTACACAAATAATTGCTTTTACTAAAGGTTCCTCAAATAGATATTCTAACTCTTTCGCACGTCTCTTTCTATCACTACTGACACCCTTTTCACTCATACGAACATTTTCTGTTTCTAAGACAGAATACCCTAATTCCGAAAACTTAAGTATTGCATTCTCTAATCGATTTAGTTTGATGGGATCTATGACTCCATCAGATGGTGCAGTAACACCAATTGTTTCATGTTCTTTTAAAAAATTTGGATATTTCATCTTCTTTTTCTCCTTCCTTTTCTTATTTTATTTCAATTCCAATCGGACAATGATCACTTCCATAAATATCAGAATAAACCTTAGCTTCATCTATTTCTTTTATAAAACGGTTAGAAACTAAAAAATAGTCAATTCTCCAACCAATATTTCTTTCTCTAACACCCTTCATATAACTCCACCAGGTATAAGAATCTTTTGTATCTGGATGATAGTATCGATAGGTATCAATAAACCCGCAATTTAAAAGTTCAGTAAACTTTTCTCGCTCCTCATTTGTAAATCCAGCATTTCCCACATTTTGTTTTGCATTCTTAATATCCATCTCAGTATGTGCAACATTAAAGTCACCACAAATTACAACTGACTTTTTCTTATCTAACTTTTTTAAGTACGCCTGCACTATTTTTTCCCATTCCATTCTCTCATCCATTCGTTCTAAAGTTCTCTTAACATTAGGAACATAGAGATTTACTAAATAGAAATCAGTGAATTCTAAAGTAATACTTCTTCCTTCTAAATCAAACTTTTTACAACCAATTCCGTAAACACAAGAAATAGGTTCTACTTTACTATAAATTAAAGTACCTGAATAACCTTTTCGTTCTGCTGGAAATAAATATTCAAAATATCTCTTGGGATGAAAGTCATATTGTTCTTTCGTTGCTTTTACTTCCTGTAGGCAAAAAACATCTGCATCTATCTCTTCAAAAAAGTTCTGAAATCCCTTTTTTAGACATGCACGAAATCCTGCGACATTCCATGATACAATTTTCATAAAACTTCCCCTTGAGTCTTTAACATTTCTTCTAATTTTAAAAGAAAATAAACTTGTCCTTTTAAAATTTTCCGTTTAGCATCATGAATTGTAAACCACTCTGCACGGTCCATCTCTGGAAATTCAGACATTTTTCCACTTCCTTTTGGCCATTCTATCTGAAATGCATTACTAAAAGCTTTCGAAGCATCATAATTACCGATGGCAGTAAAAATAATGACCAATTTATTACTAGATTGTTTTTTACTACCTAAAAACATCAATTTCTCTTTTTCAATCTGGAAACTGGTTTCTTCTTGAAATTCACGGATAGCAGTATCCATTGCTTTTTCATTTTTCATTTCTCCTTTAGGAATGGACCACCCACCTTGATCAACTCCTTGCCAATAAGGACCACCCATATGGCAAAGTAATAATTCAATTTTTTTATCTTGAATTCTATATATTAAAATACCTACACTACGTTTCATCATTTTTCATTCCCCTTTCTAGAAAGTCATTTTGAAATGGTTGAAAAGCTCCAGGTAAAGAGTAATTTTCTTCTCTTTCCTGTGCAGTCACAAAGACGCCTGATAGTTTATGTTTATCATTTCGTGAGACTTCAATATAATAAGAATTCATTACCCATTTCTTGTGAGTAAAA
This sequence comes from uncultured Bacilli bacterium, assembly GCA_910584255.1. Taxonomy (GTDB): domain Bacteria; phylum Bacillota_I; class Bacilli_A; order RF39; family UBA660; genus Alloscybalousia. Next base: position 23,948 of record CAJTXV010000018.1, on the reverse strand, counting down.
ATATGAGTATAAGAAATACCCTTCTCAATTTTTAAAGGGGTTATATCTAAATTTTTACAGTAACGTTCTACCTTTTCTTGAGATATTGAGCCTTCCAGATTAGGAAACTGCCAAAGTCCATGCAGTAAACCAGTATCTAATCTTTTTTCTAACAAAAAATAATTTTGATAATAGAAAACTAAAACAGTATAATGCTCTACTCGTTTTTCATTCTTTTCTAATCGAACTGGATATTTTAAACTAGTACCATGTTTTCTAGAAAGACACATATCATAAAGTGGACAGTCACCACATTTAGGAACTCCTCCTGGTATGCAAATAGTTTCTCCAAGTTCCATAAGTCCTTCGTTAAAATCACCACTACAAGAAGGTACTATTTTCATTAAGGCATTACGAATTTTCTTTTTTTCTTTTTCTAAATCAATGACAGAGTCATCTTCAAAAACTCTCGTATAAACTCTTAAAACATTTCCATCAATTGTTACTTCAGGAAGAGAAAAACAAATAGAAGCAATTGCAGAAGCAGTATATTCTCCAATACCAGGAAGAGATAATATTTCCTCATAAGTTGTTGGGAATTTTCCATGGTATTTTTCTGTGATAATGATAGCTGCCCTTTTTAAATTACGTGCGCGGTTATAATACCCCAGCCCTTCCCATAGTTTTAAAAGCCTCTCCTCGTCTACAAATGCTAAATCTTGAATGGTAGGTAATTCTTTAATAAATCTTTGATAATAAGAAATAACTGCTTCTATTCTAGTTTGTTGAAGCATAATTTCTGAAATCCATACATGATAAGGATTACGATCTTTTCTCCAAGGAAGATTTCTTTTATGTGCTACATACCAGTCGGTAATTTTTTTTGCTAAATCTTTCATTTTATATCATCCCAAACTTCTATCCTATTGTATCACTAATTACTGATTACTACAATAAACAAAAATATTTTAAATAACTAGGTATTTGCTATGTTGATAAAATAAAAATCAAAATATAATATAGTGAAAGAAGAGGTGATTTTATGTATGGAACTGGATATCCATACCCAATGTATGGTTGTGCTTGTCAAGGATCTAATGATAACTCTAACGGAAACTGGTTATGGATTATTATTATTATCTTTGTAATTTTCTTCATTTTCTGGGGTTCTGGATCTAATAACGGTTGCGGTTGTAGAGGAAATAACTAATTGAACTTTAACTTGTCTCCCAAATATTCCTTATCTTTAAGAGCATTTAATTCTAAATAGATGCTCTTTTTCAATGTATTATAGAAATTTAAAATCTATTTCATTTTTCGACAATTTTTATATATATGGCACCTTATAATATACCATCTGAAAAGAAAGGAGATATTCTAAATGACAACAGAAGATATCAAAGAACTAAAACAAAAATTTGAAACAATTAAAAAAATGGGATATGTAAAATCGACTAGAAGTGGAGTAACAGGAATTGGTAAAACATTGGAAGACTTAATTGGAAAAAAGGAAGACACTTTAGAAATTCCCGACTTTCGTGGAATTGAAATCAAGACAAAAAGAGGATATTCCAAAGGATATACAACCCTTTTTTGTGCGACTCCAAAAGGAAAAGAAGAATTTGAAATTAAAAGGATTAGTAATAGGTATGGGTATCCTGATAAGGTGTTAAAAAATAAAAAAGTATTAGCAAAGTCAGTGCAAGCAAACTATCCTACTTTAATAGCAAGAAGATTTTCATTTCAGTTAAAAATAGATTATGGGAACCAAAAAATCTACTTGGTAGTTAAAGATAGAAATGGAAGTTTATTAGAAAATGATACGTATTGGGATTTTAGTACAATTCAAAAAAGTTAGAAAGAAAAATGAAAGTGTTAGCTTTTATAAAAGCTTGGCCAAAACAAATAGATGGAGTAGATTATTATAAATACTACGATCAATTAAAGGGTTTTGAAGAATTTTTAAAACTCATAGAACAAGGATTTATTAGAATTACCTTTAAAATTGGAGTTGTTAGACAGGGAGAACGAATGGGAGAAATACATGATCGCGGAACAGGATTCGAAATTCAAGAGACAAATCTTCAAAAATTATTCACTTACATAGAAGTTTAGTTTACTTGAAAATCTATTAGAATGAATTTGATAAGGAAGTAATATTTTTATTAGAATGGGGTTTGGGGATAAGCGATTGCAGACAAAGAAAAAGTCACCTATTAAGATGACCTTTAGTATACAAAATGGTCGGGAAGACAGGATTTGAACCTGCAACCGCTTGGTCCCAAACCAAGTGCTCTACCAAGTTGAGCCACTTCCCGAAACTGGTGCGCTCGAAGGGATTCGAACCCCTGACCTTTTGGTTCGTAGCCAAACACTCTATCCAACTGAGCTACGAGCGCAGGGTAACGACCGAAATCTTATCTATCAATTCATAAGACAGTTATAATCTTATCACGAAACAAAAGAGAAGTCAATAATTAAACTTCTTTTTTTGCATTTCGTAGGCTGCTATAATATTTCCTTTGATATAAGATATGCAAGTTTCGATACAAAATCCCTCCTAATTAAAACCCAACTCTTGAATCTTTAAACAAATTAAATCAGCAGTTGTTTCTATAAAGGCTTTGATTTGTTCGAAATTAAACATGTTACTTTCACTTTTTTTAGCATTTTCAATAAGAGTGCTTACATAATCAATCATCAATTGTAATCTTTCAACAGGGATTTCACTCATATTTAATTTTGGCAAAACTACTTCTTTACAAAATAAAGATAAATCCAACTCATATTCATCTAAAAGTTGCACCTCCACATTCGCATAGTCACTATAAAGTAACTCATGATATAACAGGGAGTCAATTGGAATTTTATCACCATTTAACAAAGTAATGGCATTATTTTCAGCAAGTTCACTAATAAAATACTTTTTCCACAGAAAATCCGTATATAGATGAATAAAATAACCCATCATAAATGGATGATTCAATTGATTTTTATATTTTTCTAAAAAACGTGGAATATCTTCTATTTCTCCCTCTGTTAAAAAGTGACTTCTTGTTTTTGTTTCATCAACACGCTTACTAATATCTGGTGCAATAGAACCAAGGAGAAGCATATTCAAAGGTAATTTTAATTTCTCATTCATCCTTTTTGCAACACACATATGAATCACTAAACTTGCCATATTTTCCACCTCTTTTATAAATATTTTAAAAAAACTTAAAAAATTATTGTTTATGGTAACATCCCTTTGGCTTAATCTTTCCTAGCGATAAAATTCTTTCAATCGCCTGATTAGAATTATGACCATCATATTTCGGCGCCTTAGGTAATTCTTCTACATCAAATAAATCCCATAGGTCTAATCCATAATGATAAGTAGCTTGTCCTTCTTCCGTTTCAATTCCAACAATAAAATAACCATCAAACATTGTACCATCATCATGAAATTTAGATTTCCAACTAATATCCCTATATAAGTTGCAAATCACACTAAATAGTTTCACACGATGATCATACAATTCGTCAAAAGTATGACTTCCATCACTAATTTTATTTGCGTCAATTACCCCTTCCTCATCTAAATTCTTAATAATATGATTTAAGTGTTCCTCAATTGTCATTCTATTTTCCTCTTTTCTTAAGTAAATCCTGAAAATGATTTCCCTTTTCTTCAAAATTTTTATAAACATTATAACTAGCAGCAGCAGGAGATAATAAACAAATTTTACCCTGATCTGTGACATCAAAACTAAAAGAAACAGCATCCTTCATATCTAATACAGAAATTACATTTAAAGAGGTTTTTAAATCCTTAAACAATATTTCAATTCTTTGGTTTGTTTCAGGAAGAAGCAATATATTTCGAACACTACTCTTTTCTAAATATGTAACTAAAGGTAAATAATCTAATCCCCGATCCATTCCACCTAAAATTAAGGTATCAACACTCCCTAGTGTATCAATTGCTGATATGACAGATGGAATACTAGTAGCAATTGCATCATCGTAAAATAAAATTCCATGATACGTTCCCACATACTCTAAACGATGAGGCAATCCTTTAAAATCCTCCAAAAATTGAATACTCTTTTTTAAATCAAAACCTAAGATAGAAATTATAGTAAGACAAGTCAAAATATTCTTTAAATTATGTTCTCCTTTTAAACTCGACTTTATCTTAGTTCGAGAAATTAATAATTTTTCTTTTTCTTTATAAATAACAAAACGATTTTGATCCATAAAATAGCAATTTTCATTTAATGCCTGATTTCTATATATTGTACTTTGAATCTTACCTAATGACTCTAAATATGGAGAATTACCTGCTAAAAATATATCTTTTGCATTTTGATATAAATAAATATTTCTCTTAGCATTTACATATTCATCCATAGAAATATAGTGATCCAAATGTTCTTCATAAACATTTAAAATAACAGCAATATTTGGAGAATGCTTCATAAATTCTAATTGATGAACCCCTAGTTCCAATACACAAATTGTATCCTCTTTTAATTGATCAATTATATCAAAAACAGGAATACCTATATTACCAATTAATACACTTGATTTCCCTAGTTTTTGTAGCATATGATAAAGCAAACTAGAAGTGGTACTTTTTCCCTTTGTACCAGTAATTCCAATTGTTTGATTCTTGGAATATTTTAAGAACAGGTCCGTTTGACAAGTAATTTTATTTTTTGTTGCTTCATCTACATAGTCCTTAATAACTACACCAGGTCCCTTGATAATAATATCATACTCAAAGCAGGCTTTCAAGTAATCTTTGCCAATATAAAATGTTAAATATGGATCATTAGAAAAATCAAAGTCTTCAATGGAATCTAGATTGGCAATTCCTATTTCCTTAGTTTCGTCCATACTTCGAATAAATTGATAACTAGATTTTCCCTCTCTACCAAAGCCTAATAATAAAACTTTTTTATTCTTTAATTCTTCAAAAATTTTATTTTTCATACAATGCTCCCTATCAGATGTATATATTCTGAAGGAATAAAATGTTGATTATTAAAATAATTTTCGATTTTCTCTAAAGAAATATTGGACTGTCGATACTCACTATATTTCTTTAGTAAATATGGTAGTTCTCCATTTTTAATTTTTAAGGCTTTTTGTAGAGAATAATTAATTTCTTTCTTTTCTCCAACACACTCAAATGGTTTGTCAACATCTTCTAAAACTAAAGATTTAAAAACTTCTTCTAAAGAAGTATCATCTAACATTTCGCTAAAAAAGACTTTCATCATTTCTTCTTTTGTTAAATGTGGATAAAGCATAATATAAACATATAAACACTTAGAACAATGATTACACCAATTATTCTCTTTCGTTCCTTGATTACAACTACGAAAAATAGAAAGATATTCCTTATGTTTAATAAATTCTTGAACAATTTGATACTCATTCATACATCGAAGAAGACTAAAATATTCTATTTTTTCGGTGAAATACTTTCTTGTATACTCCCTAAAATCTTTCTCATATTCATAACTCTTAGAATACTGATGATTAATATTCATTCCACGAACATTTCCTTCATTAGCACTAGCTTCATTAGATAACACAATATATTTTTTATTAGTTAAATAGGCCATTATAAAACTAGCCATAGATAAACAAGCTGAAAATGGAATATGCCCATTTAAATATCCTTTTTTATTTAAATCTAATAATTTTAAATCTAAATTATTTCTAAAAATAACAATATCTTCTTCATTATATTTTGCCATTTGAATCGAATCATACCCAGCTTGATTCTTTGGATACAAATTTCTTTCTAACATAAACACCTTATTATTAGAATGATATTCCTTTAATAATTCTAAGGTTACAATAGAATCTTTTCCACCACCAATTGGAATTAAATTTCCAGAAAAATCACCTTGAATTTCCTTTTGTAAATATTCTTCTTTTGCATCTACCTCAAACTCTACAAATTCTTGATAAGAAAGTGTAATTCTATTTTTATAAAAATACTCCCCTAACCCATAATATAAAATTTTCTTAAAAAATTCACATTGTTCACTACTAATTTTCATTGGTTTAATAATAATCAGAGGAGAACAAGTTAATTTATAATAGTTCATTAAATCAAATAAACCATATTGGAAAAATAGATAATTTAAGAAATCACGATCAATACTTTTATTTGTAATTTGATTTTTTTCAACAATAATCTGTGGAGAAAATGACAATTCGTTAATATAATAATGATAAGTTACAGTATACTTTTCTTCACTCTCCTCCACTTGAAAAGATTCATAAATAAATTCTTTATACTGATTACGTAATTCGTAAAACATATGAATCACTCCTATCACATTATATTATTATAACATAAGTAAAATGAATTGGATATTTTTCCAATTCATTTAATTTCTTAAAAAGAATAACTCTATTTCCTATTTTAGAATTTATTTTAATGGAAACTTTTTTTGATAGGAAACCGTCATAGAATCACTAGTTGATGATTCTAAAGAAACAGAAAAATCAAGCATCTTAGCAATTCTTTCTAACACTTTTTCAATTTCCTTCATACGACTTTCATTACCATTTGTCACAGTAATTTGTGTATGTATATCTACACTAGAAGTTTCAAACTGCATAGGTCTAAGCTGATGCATCATTTTACAAAACTCTATTTCTTCCCATAATCGATCTGTAGTTTCCTTATCTTTATGATAATCTAACAAATAGTCATATCCATAGTCTGGTGTATAAAAAAGAGCATAACGATCAAATGGTGGAAACATATTTCCTTGATAATTTACTGGATCATTTACAACGCTCCACTCCCATTGTTCTAATCTTTCATCATAATCATCATCATTATCCCAGAATTCCATAACTAACTTTTGTTTTTCCTCTAAAGTCCAATTAGAATTTCTCAAAATCCAATAGCCAATATCAAAATATCCACTACCATGTACATTTGTAAATTCCTTGTTAGTATCTTCCTCAGTGGTTCCTAACATATTCATTGCTTCCGAAACGGCAAAAGCCTTTTGTTCTTCCGTTAATTTTAAATCAAAATTCCATAAACTCATTAATAAAAAAGAGGAACTTACAGCATCATCAAGACAAATTCGCGCAATTCTTCGATTAGAGTAGATAGTATTGATTAATTCTTGATATATATCACAATCTACATTTTGAAAATCCATTAATAACATATCACATATGGTAGAAGCACAAACCGTATCTTCATTCCACTTATTTTTTGTTACCTTAATAGCCTCTTTTAATAATTCTTTATCCTCTTTAATTGAATTCCAAAGATCAATTCTAGATGTATCTCTAACGTTACCTAAATCTTCTTGAATCGATGTTGATAGTATCCCATCATGATAAGTAGCGACTTTGTGTGGATATGGATTTGGTGGTATATAAAGATATTCATATAATTGATTATTTAATAATTTTAATTTGTCCATTTCAAAACCTCCCTTAATTAGATATTATAATCCTACTTTTAATAAAATACAAGGAATAACAATATAATTTCGAAAATATTATTCTAAATATACGATTCTTTTTTGACTGATTGGTTCTACCAAATAGGAAGAAATGGAACTTTCCCTTAAAACGTTTAATACCTGATTCAAATATTCTTGATATGAAAAAGGCAAATCTATGTTACCTCTATTCTCTTCATAATAGGAAAAAACGTCTTTTCCAAATTCCCATCCCATTGCAATATAGTCGCATACCATCTCTACAATATAACACTTATAATCCAAACCTGAATAATCCTTTAATGTTTCAAAGTGATGAAGATTATTCTTCTTATGCTGTAAAACAGCCTTTTTAAATTCCTTCTTAATGGATTCATCACTTCCACGATTAGAATAAAACCTATTAACATAAGGAAGCCACTCTTCCTCTGATATTTTAGAATTATCATGCCATATAACAAGTTGATTAATTTTTTGAAATTCATCTTTATTAATTAGTTTTTGATTGATTAAGATATCCCTAATTTCTTTCCACGCCAAAACGACATACCATGTATGTTTCATATAATGTTCAAAATATAACAGTTGATTATATTCTATATCCACTTTATCCATAATTACTTATTTTCAAATTTTCCTTTCTGTTTTTATTTGATCTAACATTTCAGAAATATTTCCCTCAATATGAAAAAGTCCCCTAACAAAAGCACCAATTCCTTGCCAAAATGCTAGTGCATCATGATTAGGAACTCGGTAAGTAATAGAGTCAAAATTTTCAATTCCCCCACTTTTTGCAAGTTCAAATGTTAAACCAACCATTTTTTTGCAATCCCGCGATGTCTAAATTCAGGCATTACATATAACTCTGCATTCGTTAAGGATTGTCCTCCCGCCCCATTTCTTATATAGGCACAAAAAAAGCCAATAGCAAATATCTCCTTCGTTTCTAAATCTATTGCATACTTAACTGATAGATAATTTAAATCCTTAATCATTTGATAAAAATCGTGATCATTCCAAATTTCTTCTAGATTTTCTTGATAATGTTTCTTATAAGATTCACAGATTCTACGAAATGTACTAATTTCTGGTTTTTTTATATCATTTGGATAGTAAAACAATCTAAAATCTGGTTCATCTAAAATATTTCTTCGAAATTGATTAATACTAAAATACCCAGAAGCAGCAATATATTCTGGATTAATAAATTCATCAGATAGATTATCATTGATTACTCCCATAGGAAGCAATTGATATTTTCTAGAGTTAATCTCAATTTTTTCATAATCATCTATTATCTTTTTATGAATAACGGTTGCAAAATCAATACCCTTCTTAAAACAGCTATTTAAAAATCCTGCATTGTGACCATTGGGGTTATTTATTGCATTTTCTTTAATAGTATTCAAACATTGAAAATAAAATAAAATGAATTAAATTCTATATATTCATCTTTAAACTTCACTTTAGCGTACCCTCCTTCAATGTCATATCTATATCATTCACCTAAAAATCTCCCAATGCAAATTTATATTATCATAAAATAAAATATATGAAAACTTAAAACTTCACAAAATTGATAATTTATGATATTATATCCACTATTACATGGGGGAAAATATGAATCAAGTATATATCCAAAATTTAGCAATGATTGTAACAGATAACTGTAATCTAAATTGTGCACATTGCATGAGAGGAAAAAGTTGTAACAACAATATGTCTAAAGAGGTAATTAAAGCAACTCTAAGTCAAACAAAAGCAATTGGCAATCTAAATTTATGTGGTGGGGAACCTACTTTGGCACTAGATACAATTGAAGAAATATTTAAATATATTATCCATAATAGAATTCTAGTGAATCAAATATCAGTCGTAACCAATGGTACAAACTATAGTCTCGACTTTTTAACATTGCTACATTCCATGAGCTTACGTACCAAGAAAAAATATTTTATTTCAAATATCTTGTGATACTTATCATCAACAAGAACTAAAAAGATTAAATATGGTAGACATATATTTAGAAAATGTTAAAAGATACTCCGATTTCCAGTATTTTGGTGGACTACACTATTTAGATAAGCATTTAAAATTATATAGAGAAGGAAATGCAAAAAATCTAAATCCAAATTTAACAGTTGCCCTAAAACCCATAGATATCGTAGTTACTTACGTAGGTAAAGCTTCAAAATATGATCAAAATGGATTATGTAATATTGGTCCCTGCATAGCAGTAAATACAAAAGGAATTATTACAGAAGCAAATGCATCGATTGAACACCAACAAACTCTATATAATTATGGAGATGTTTTTAATGATACTTTTGAAGAAATAGCTTTAGAAAAAGGAAAAATATTAAAACCAAAACAGTGGTATAGACAAACAGGTAAAATAATAAAAAAACAAATGACATATAATAAATAATATCGTTTATCTAATATACATGCTATTTTCATATGCAATGGTTACTGAAAAGACAAAGATTTCTAATTTCATGATATAAATTTATACTATATATTAAAAAACAAAACTACTCCCACTAAACGGAAAGAGTAGTTTTTACTATCTCAAAAAATAATTGAAAAAAAAATTAAGAGTAAAAGATAACCTATTTCTATACTCAATTTAATATTAAATATACAGTTGTTGACGCTTTTTTTCTTGCCTCTTCTCCTCTATTCTTTTTATTATTACAGGCATCTTTTCAGCATTTGGCTCAAAATGTTGCCAATCGCTAGACCACTTTTCATTCTGCAATGGCCATATCCCACCACACTCAAATCCTACACTGTCAAATACCATACAAGCAATATCTCCTAGAGTTATGATATGTTTATTGACTTTAGCCTTGTCCTCCCTATTTATTAAAGCTTTTTTTTCATAATCAGTTAAAAAACTATCATCAAAAGAACCATCCTTATTTCTAGGCGTATAAGGATTATCTAGTGGATTAATATCAATTGCAATACCTAAGGCATGATTCGATAAATTTTCCTGTTTGGCTATCTTTCGGTAACAAAAACAACTACTATTATTATGTGAAACACTATTTCTATCTGTTTTCAATGCATCACCGTCTATCCAAAAATCATCAATTAAACGCATAGAGTAAATTTGATATTTTAAAATAAATAATGCAGAGAAGATTTCTCTTGTCTCATCAAGAATTGCTTTATTTACAATCATCTCACCAACTACCACATTACCATCATAATTATAATGTAGCATTTTAATATAGACTAATTCATCTAAATCAACATCATCATTTTTTATATAACTTCTCCCATGGATTCTCTCATAAATATCATCATTTTCTACAATATCCCTACTTTCAAATATAAAATTAGTAAAATGAACTACTGCTCCAACATTAATATTTTGTAACATTCACTTTCCTCCTTCAAATATTTCGTAATCTATTATAATGATATCTTTAAGTATTAATAACTTATACTCGAAATGGTGTTTCCAAAGTGTGAAAATTAAAAACACACACTGTTATATAATAAAAAACGAACAAAATCTAAAAAAACTTTATAACTGAATTAAAACAATAGAAATTGAGATTTTAATCGTATGAAAATCATACCATTAATTAATGACATCATAAATATCATTGATATTATTTTTTGGTAACCCCCATTTTGTCTAAAAATTTACGAACTTTAAAAAAATTTGAACTCAATGAACCAAGAAAACAAAACTCAAAATAATAGAATTTTATTTACTTTAAGATTATATAAATCTTTTCTTAACTATTTTGTTGAACAATTTAAAAAGATAAGAAAAGAAAAATCAATATAATATAAAATGGGAGTAATTTTAGAGCAAAAAATAATAAAGCCCTTATTTAATAAGGGTTAAATCAAAAATATGGTGGCTCCAGCGGGAATCGAACCAGCGACACAAGGATTTTCAGTCCTTTGCTCTACCGACTGAGCTATGAAGCCATAATGGCGGTCTCGGCGGGACTTGAACCCGTGATCTTCTGCGTGACAGGCAGACGTGTTAACCACTGCACTACGAGACCAAATTGGTTGCGGGAATAGGATTTGAACCTATGACCTTTGGGTTATGAGCCCAACGAGCTACCGAACTGCTCCATCCCGCGATATAAATTGGCGGAGGAAAAGGGATTCGAACCCCTGCGCCGCTCACACGACCTCCCGGTTTTCAAGACCGGTCCCTTCAACCAGACTTGGGTATTCCTCCATTAAGATGGTGCCTCGTTGGAGATTCGAACTCCAGACCCTTTGATTAAAAGTCAAATGCTCTACCGACTGAGCTAACGAAGCAATTTAAAAATGGCTGCCTCAGCTAGATTCGAACTAGCGCATGTCAGAGTCAAAGTCTGATGCCTTACCACTTGGCTATGAGGCAATATTCGTGGTGGAGAGGGACGGTTTCGAACCATCGAACCCAGAGGGAGCAGATTTACAGTCTGCCGCGTTTAACCACTTCGCTACCTCTCCACATTATGGTGCCTAAGGCCGGACTTGAACCGGCACGAGTGTTGAAGCTCGCAGGATTTTAAGTCCTGTGCGTCTACCAATTCCGCCACTCAGGCAAAAAATGGTGCCGAAACCAGGAATCGAACCCGGAACCTACTGATTACAAATCAGTTGCTCTACCAATTGAGCTATTTCGGCATAATGGTGGGCGATATAGGACTCGAACCTATGACCCCCTGCTTGTAAGGCAGGTGCTCTAACCAACTGAGCTAATCGCCCAAAAAATAAATTTTGGTAAACGTCAACCACTAATGACAAGTTAAATTATACTATAGGGACTTTCAAAATGCAATACTATTTTTTGCTTTTTTTATTTTTTTTTCGATATTTCCTTCATCTTGTCATGAATCCAACCATCTAAACGCTTTTCTAACGGCTCAAATCCACTACCAACTTCTAAAATTCTACCACGATTTTTCATATTTACTCGATAATCTAAATCTCGAATACTTAATTTTACATGATAAGTCTCCTCATCCACATCCATAATTCGAACACGAATTGTTTCACCCACTGTTACATAATCTGAAACGTTTCGAACAAAATTAGAAGAAATCTCAGAAATATGAATTAGCCCACTATAAAATTCATCTAATCCAACAAAAATTCCATACTTCTCGATTCCCGTTACACAGCCCGTTACTATATTTCCTTTTTCATACTTCTGCATACTTACACCTTCGTTTTAAATTATAACAAATCCATCGACATAAAACAATAAAAATTAAATGGAATCCATTTCTCTTCAGAAAATTTAGATTGATTCAACGGAAAAAATAACATATAATAATGAAAGAAAGGATAGATTATGGAGAAAAATAAAGAAAGCAAAGAAATTGAACACAAAATTATAGAAGTCATTAACAAAATACGTCCATTTTTAATCAGTGATGGAGGAAATATTGAGTTTATAAAGTATAAAGATGGTATAGCCTATGTAAAAATGCTAGGTCATTGTGCTGACTGTCCGATGATTGATACAACATTGAAGGAAGGGATCGAAATTGCAATTACCTCTGAAATTCCAGAAGTAATAGAAGTAAGAAACGTAGAATAATCTACGTTTTTTTCTTGAGCCATCGAATTTCCTCAATTGCATACTTCTCCCTTAAAAAACTATAAATATCCGTAAGAAAAAATTGATATTCCTCTAATCTACTTTCTAAACTCTTAGGAAATCTTTTCTGTTCTAAATAATCAAAGTAAAAACTCGGAAATAAAAGTCTCGAAAAAAACAACTGTGCCTCCTCCTTTGAAAAATGAGCATCTCTTAAAAAAAGCTCCATCTCGGATAAATCATATTGTTGTTTCCAAAAGGATTCTTTCATATATTCAGCAATATCTCTGACTCTAAGATCAATAATTATATTTAAGGGATTATAAAAATCAATTAAGCTTGTATGTGGAGAAACTCTGCGATGAGATGGAACAAATGATAATTCATTGGTAGAAGAAAATGTTCTTAAAGTTTCTTTCATGTAAGAAATAGCATTTTCCCCCATGCCAACGAAAAATTCAAAAAGAGAAGAATCCACCAAAATTTCCTCTTTTCGATTCAAAAAAATATTCTCAAAATAATCAATTTTTTCTTCCCATAAAGGAAACCATGGAAAATGACTTTGAGAATACTTTTGATTTCTTGAAATAGAAATTGGCCATACTGATTTCAAATCATAAATACTAATAGCATCCTCTAAGACATTACTTAGTTCTAGTAAAACATATGCTTTTTGATCAATTATAGAAAATAAATTTCCTCGTGTATTCTTAATGATGCGATGATAAAAAATAGATTTACTCCGAAGATACTCATGAAATGAATAAATATTTTCTAACAATTCTAAAGAAATATAAACAGGCTCCAATAAATAACGATGTTTTGAATCATGAAAAAAATATCTCCCATCTATAAGACGGAGTTCAATAACAAATAAATGATAATAATAATTTATGTACTCTTTCATGTTCCACACCTATTAAAGAATATGAAAAAAGTACTAAAATTATTAGTACTTTATTTAAGCAACTCTCCCATAAGATTTTGAGGCAGCGGTTTCTTTTCCATAAACATCATCAGGATTAATATATCCCATTAAATCTTCTTCAGGATCTTCCATTGCTCTTGCAATTGCATCCCACTTAGCTGCTTCCTCTCTCTTCTCCTGTGCTTTTGTATTTAAATCAATAGTACGACTTAAGTATTTTTGTAGTTGAACTTGATTTTGAGATAATGTTGTATTATTAGTCAATTCTAATTTTTCTCTCTCCGCAACCACTTTTTTAATTAAATCATCTGCATCTTTTTGCCGTTGTTTTAACATTCTCTGTTGATTTTTTCCTGTATCCATTAGATTTTGTAAAGCAGTTCGATGTTCCTGCTCTGCAGCCTGATATCTTGATTCTGCTTCTGATTGAGAATCCCCTGCATCTTTAACTTCACGATAGGATGCATCAATTTCAGCTTGTGATTTTTCCTTATATGCTTGAAAGTCTTTAGACAAACGATCTGCTTTTGCCTCAGCCTCTTTGGTTTTTAAACGTTGTGTATCAATAGCTTCACAAAGTTCATAAATAGGAACAGCTTCTTTCTTCTTCTCAGATTTTTCTCTTCCTGAATTTAAATTCATACGAGAAGAGTTTGAAATCGTATCCACTGGTTCTTCACTTTCAAATGAATAAGTAGGTCTATGTCTTTCTTCAAAAATAGGCTCTGTTTCTATTTCCACCATATCATCTTGTGCTTCTTCTGAATCAGTGATATCATGAATAGATTTCATAAAATCATCAGAATCGAATGACAAACCGTCAGTTCCACTATCCAAGCTTGTATCTTCCATATCTGAATCTGAAGTAGCATCACTCAAAGAACTCATATCAGTTCTTTCTGGAAGCTCTAATTCAACTGTTTGGAACTGATCTTCCTCTGGTTCTACTTCTTCCTTAGGAGATTCAACTACTGCAACAGGTGTAGAAATTAGTTCAGGTATATTACCAAGCATTGCTACTTTTTTTGCATCTTTTAATTTTAGACCCTTAGGTAAAGAATCTACAACTGGCGTTACTTTTCCCTTTAAATCATAAAAAGTCAAACCATCCAACTTAGAATTTATTTTAGGAACTGAAATTTCTTCTTTTACTCCATCAGTTGTAGCAGGAGGTTGTAAATCAGGACTTACAGCTAAATTACTAGCATTTGCAATTTCAGATACACTTTCATTAATTCCAGACTGGCCGATTGGTTCTGTAGTGGCAACTTCTTGCACCTGTTTTTCAGGAAATTTACCTAAATTTTCTGAAATTCCACCCTTACTAGCAGGACGAAGTTTTACTTTCTTTGGCGGAGTAGTTCTATTAAATCTATCTCCCTTACCTACTAAATAAGCAGTAGTATTCTGTATATTTAAATTTTCCATATAAAACTACCACCTTTCTAATCTTTTTTTGAAAGTTCTCTCAAAACGTCTTTAATTCTAGACCAATCTTCATCGCTTTCAACACTACCTAATTGTACCTTATCTCCATCACGAATCACTGAAGAAACATAAATAGTAATATTTCCAGCATCATCTGTTTCATTGCGAGTATAAACAGCATACTCCTTTTTTGTATCGTTAAACTCGAAAGCAAATAATAATTCTACTTCTTCTTCTTTACCATCTTCGGTAACAATAACCAATTTTTTACTCGCTTCTCCCATCATTTAATCCTCCCTTTATTATCATATATATCTATTTTAACACAATTTCATCAGATTTCAACTATTTTTGTTTAGTTTTTTTAGGAATCTATTTTTTCAAGCAAAAAATGTCGACATTCAAAAGCACAATAATCCTGAATATAAGTATTCAATTTCTGAATATTATTGATTTCTTGGCACTTTTGATTTTCCTTATGATAAAAGCCCTTTAATCGCAATTTATCATAAGAATAATCTCCAAAAATATAATCAAAATCTTCGAAATAATCTGTATACTTTAAAGATACATCCTCTAAATTAAAACCATCCTTATATTCCTTCACTAACTGATATTTATGATTACCAATTTGAATTTCCTTTTTCATATACACCACCCTATATTAATCATAAACTAGTTCTTTAAAAAAATCAATGAATTGGTAATGTATATAGTGCTGAATCCTTTGTAATACCACCACTATAATATGTAGGAATCTTTCCTTGAATCATTTTAATAGATAATGGAATATCAAATTGTATTACTTTCTCTTTCGTTAAATATGGAAGAAGAATTTGTGCTGTGATTTCTAAATGAATTCCTATTTGTACTAGTGCATTATTAATTCCATAAGATGTAATATTGGTAGTAATATTTCCCAAAACATCTCCAATATAATGAATACGTATTGGGATTCTAGGACCAAGATTAGAAAGAAGTGGATTTTTTGTAATTAAACCTACTGGTACTTCCTTTAAAATTCCCTTTTTTAAATGTCCCAGTTGCTCTTCTGAAAAATAGCCATTAGATAAAATATCTGAGTCCAATTGACCAGATTCCAAATCCTTTAACTTTTGTAATACGGATTTGGTAATAACACTTAAAATTTGATTCACTGTATTTGAATTAAAGTCAACCGTTTGAATAGAGCCATCTGAACTAGTAATTGTCTCAAACAAGTTCTGAAAAGAAACATCTTCATTAATTACTTTATAAATTGCTTGATTCGCAACATAATTCGATATCTTTTGAACCTCTAACTCAGAAGTTTCTAATAACATGGGAGTTACTTGCTTCCCTAAAAAACGTAAAAACGCAAAAACAGAAATAACTACCATACATAAAACAAAGACCAATAGATTGATTTTTCTAGTCTTTCTTCTTTTTTTTAACCGTATCCTATGATGCATGAGGTCACCTCTTATAACAGTTTATGTCAAAAGAAAAAAAGTAGAAAAACTACTTTAAAAGATACTGCCATACAACAAAAACAATTCCTGCAATCAGGCAAAGAATCAAGAGAGTAAAGAAAATTCTTCCAATGGCTGAACGTTTATCTTCTCTATAAAGGCTTTCCTCTTCACCCATTAAATCTTCCTTCGACAAGTCCATAGATCTAGTATAAAAAGATTTATCTAAAATCGTTTGAGAGTTCTCTAATTTTTCAAATTCCCCCGATTCTTCTGAATTCCTTAGTGCCTCGATACTTTTTAAGTCTTCTGCATTAATACTTATATTCACAGGATCTTTGATTTCCTCTAAAATCTCCCCACGAACAATTGTCTCATCCAATTTCGTAGGCATTAAATCATCTAATAGAGAACCATTATCTGATTCTTTGTTCTTCCGTTCTTTCTTCTCTCTTTCTAAAATTTCATTCACATCATGTGCCATGGTCTTAGAAGTAATTGTATGAATTAATTCTTCTAAATTTTTTTCTTCTTCTTTAGAAAGAACATCTTTATTTTTTTGATACTCTTTCATTTTTTCTTCATTTAATTCCGCTAAAATGTTATACTCTGTAGTTTTTAATTTTCTTTTTCTTTCAAGTTCATCCTCATCTTCGCGGTTCTTCTTTGCCTCTTCTAATATTTGATTAATATCAAAGTTGCGTTCAGTTTCCACGGATTCCGCTTTCGGATAGATGGATTCATAATCTCGAATCTCCCTTTCCTCTTCCTTACCAAACGTAACTGCTCCCCTTGTTTTTTGATAGGCTTCTCTTCTACTTGTATTCTTAACTGGAACATCCGATAAATCAATTACGTTCACACTCGGTTCTATCGAAGAAAAAGTTGTATAGGTAGCATTTGTATATAAATCCTCATACATCCTCCGATTTTTAAGGGCACGACTTGCCAATGCGTCTGTTTTTTTTGAAGTATATCGTTCCATTCTACTCGCCATAGTATCACCTTATATCCTATTTTACATAATCATAGCATACTTTTTTATAAAAAAAAAGAGAAATACAATTGTTATTTTCGAATATTTTCAGTATAATTTAATAAGCAGAAAGGAAGTTTTTAAATGAAAGCAAAAGTAAATAAAGATATTTGCATCGGCTGTGGTGCATGTACTCAAATTGCTGAAAATGTTTTTGAGTTTGGTAGTGATGGATTAGCAGAAGTAAAAAAAGACATTACAGAAATTAAGCAAGAAGACAAAGAATTTGTATTAGATGCAGAAGGAAGTTGTCCAGTAGGAGCCATCACTGTTCAAGATGAAAGCAATACAGAAGATGAAAATGATGTTGAAGATCAAAAAGCAGCATAAAAAAGCCTAGAAATAAAATCTAGGTTTTTTTATCGTTTTTAATTATTTTTTCTTAGTAAGTGCTTCTTTTGTTAACGGTAAAATATCTTTATCATCTGCCCTATATAAAAATGCATAAACAGCAACAGCAATAGCACCTAGCATAATCATAAAGAAGCCAATTCCATAGTTAATGCTTACCTTTGCTAAAGAACCTACAGAAGCAGCAACATCTTTGGCATCAATCACATCATAGATAGCAACAACTACACTAATAAGTGCGGGTACATAATTCCATTTTCCTTTTTTCAAATAAATGAAAACAGCAGCTACAATGGCAGCAATGATTACGAAAACACCATCTCCATCTACAAACTTAACTGCTTCACTTTGAGAAATTCCCAAAACAGATGCTTTGACGGTCACAAATGTGAAAAAATTTCCAATTAATAATAATAAACAGCCAATAATTCCAATATAATTACAATATTTTTTTACTTTCTCCATCTTCCTTACTCCTTTCTATAGTTCTATTATATGTAAATAAAAAAAGAAGTCAATGAAATCTCTATAGACGAATAAATAAAAAAGTAACCAAAAATCTACTTTTTCTTTGCAAGTACATAAAATTGGTGAACTTCTTTAGGAGTTAAACTACGATACTCCCCAGACTTTAGCTTTCCTGTTGTTAAAAAGCCAACTCGCTCTCTTTTTAATTTATCTACTAAATAGCCAACACTTTCAAACATTTTCTTCACTTGATGATTTCTTCCTTCATGAATGGTAAGTTCTACAATGCACGTACCATCAGAATTCGTCTTTCTTAATTTAATACGATCTGCTTTCATTAGATAACCATCCATTAAGACTCCTTTTTTTAATTGAGCCAAATCTTTCCCCTCAATTTTTTTATTTAATTTTGCGACATACACTTTTTCAATTTGACCACTTGGATGAGTCATTAAATTTGAAAACCCCCCATCGTTAGTCAGTAATAAAACTCCCGTTGTGTCATAATCGAGTCTTCCAATCGGATAAATTCTTTCATCTATATCAATTAAGTCAATGACCGTTTTTCTATTTTTTTCATCGCGAACAGAAGTAATAACTCCCCTAGGTTTATTTAAAAGAAAGTATAATGATTGTTTCTTTTCTAATACTTTTCCCATCACTTCAACCGTATCTTTTTCACTTACTTTTGTACCAAGCTCACGAATCACCTTTCCGTTTACTGTCACTTTTCCTTCTAAAATAAGTTCTTCTGCTTTACGCCTAGAACATACACCGCAGTTTGCAATTACTTTTTGTAATCTTTCCATATTCTTCCCTCCTACTTTAATTTCACACTTATAAATTTTTTCACATTTTCCAAGTCAGTTGTTGCTTCTCCAAAAGGTAAGCTTGCAGTTAAAAGATTTGAATATTTTTCATTATATAGTAAGAATCTTGAATCCAAAATAGAGACAATCCCCTTATCACTTTCGCTACGAATAAGTCTTCCAGTGCCTTGCTTTAATTTTAATAACATTTCTGGTAAATATACTTTCTGAAAGTTATCTTGATAAGTGCTTGCTTTTTCTTCTACCACTGGATCGACAATTGGGAAAGGAAGTCTTGGAATAATAAGACTACTTAGTGATTCTCCTTTAATATCAATTCCTTCAAAGAAACTTCCTGTTGCAAATAAACAAGAATGAATATTTTCCTCAAATTTTTCCTTTAATTTTTGATGATTCCCACCTTCCTGTTGCATATAAAGTGGATAATCTAAATAATCCTGCTGTAATTGATGATAAACATAATTCATATCTTTCTTAGAAGTAAATAGAACTAAACTTCTACCCTGTGTGATTTCAATTAAATCTTTAATTCTTTCTGTAATCTGGTTTAAATATAATTCATGATTTTCATTCGGATTTACAATATCATCAGGACAATAAAGAATTGTATTTTCTTCATAATTATAAGGAGAAGAAATTGGAAACTCTTTTAATACTGCCTTCCCAACGACCTCATTTAAACCAATCGAATCGGAATAATAATTATAGTGATCATTTGCATCCAAGGTGGCACTCGTTAAAACAATACCTGCTTTTGTATTACTGAAAATATTGGATGCAATTTTATCCAAGTGACGAGGGGAATACATTAATTGTAAATATTTACCATCATGATCTAGGAAATTCACCCAATAAATATTGTTTGCATCCTTTTTCATTAATAAATCCCTCAAAATTTTAGAAAATCCTTCTAGTATTTCTAAAGGGCGAGGATTTAAAGTATCCACATCATTTTTTTGATTCCTTACTTTGACTTCATCAATTGCATCTGCAATCGACTGATTAAGTTTTAAAATTACTCGTTTCATTGCATCATTACAAACAAATTGAATTCTTCCATAATCACTAAAGTCTTCAATATCCGCTTGATTCTTCCTCATAATATATTTTGCGCTAAAACGAATTTTAGTAAAAAAATCATTTAGATTTTCAAAAAATTCAGATTCTGGATAAAATTCATCATTATAAGAAACAGATTGATAAAGATGGTAAATAGCACCTTCAATTCTCCTCTTATCAATGGCCTCTACATAAGCATTTCGTAACTTATCTTCAAAATTATGAGCTTCATCAATCACAATTATATCCGTTTCACTAAAGATAGAAGAGTCACTTCCTTGTTTTAAATGTTGTGCTAATAAATCTTGATTTGTAATAATTATTTTTTTATCTTTAGAATAGTCTTCCCTTTGAACAACAAATTTACAATTGCCATAATAGGGACAAGTTTGAACTCTACAATTTCTTACATTAATTTTACGCCAAACCGATTCTGGGAGTTGTTCAAAATCTCCACGATCACTTCCACCCTCATCGACGATTTTATTTAAAATATCCCGATACCGTTCACTACCTGACTCTTTTAAGAACTCAAATAATCTAGAAAGACACATAAAATTATTCTTACCCTTAGCTAATACAACATCGATTGGACCCATATTTAACATCCCAGCAACACGATTCACATCATTTAATAATTGTTCCTGTAAAGCAATCGTAGAAGTTGCAATAATAAAGCCATGAAAAGAGTCTTTATTTTGAATTGCAGTAAGAAGGGGAATTAAATAAGCATAGCTCTTTCCAATCCCTACTTGTGCTTCTATTAACAAGATTTGTCGATCACGAATCGTATCTACAATATCTAGTGCCATCGTATGTTGGCCTTCTCGATACTCAAGTTCACGACTTCCATGTAATACCTCAAAAAATTGATCTACTTTTTCATATAAACTCGAATCTTCTTCTTTGACAGTTACATTTTTCCAAATACTCGTTTTTTCCACTATATCACAGCCCTTTTAACTTTGCATATTATATCATAAATGAGTTGAAGTCGCAAGAAGAATTCTATTATCCTTATTATAACCCAAATAAGAAGGAAAAAAAAAGAACTTTTGTAAAAGTTCAAAAAATAAGTGAAATTAATAAAACACTAATCATCAAAGTGATAAAATCCGCAAACAATCCTGCTTTTAAGGCATAACGAATATTTTTAATCCCAATACTTCCAAAATAAAGAGAAATCACATAAATAGTAGTATCCGTTGCTCCCTGCATCACAGCTGCAATTCTACCTAAATAAGAATCAACTCCATAGTTTTTAAAAATATCAATCATCATAGCAAATGAAGCATTCCCTGAAATAGGACGAATCAATGCAAGAGGTAATATTTCTTTTGGAAAATTAAAAAATGAAAATATAGGAGAAAAGAGTTCAAAAATATTAGAAATCAAATTACTTCTTAATAAAATATTAATTCCAAAAATCATGCCAAGTAAACAAGGAAATACTTGAAACCCTAGTAAAATGCCATCCTTTGCTCCCTCTATAAAAGTATCAAATAAAGGAATTTTTTTTAAAAGAGCAACCCCAATAATTAAAAAAACAACAATCGGTAATATATAATTCCCTAAGGTTGTAATATTCATCTTTCACGTCTCCCTAAATAAGCATTCATTAACAATGCCAGTGTTGTATTGATTATGGTTGCTAAAATGGTAACGAATAATAAATCCGTTGGATTGAGAGATCCCATACTACTCCGGACAGCAAGAATATCTGTTGCAATCAAAGTTACCCCACTCGTGTTTAAAACCAAAAAGGTAATCATACTTTTACTTGCCGTGTCTTTCTTTGGATTTTCTTCTTGTAAACATTTCATTGCCTTTAAACCAAAAGGAGTCGATGCATTATGGATTCCAAGCATATTAATGGTTAAATTGCTCGCAATATATGGAAGGGCAGGATCATCCTTTTTTAATTCGGGAAAAATGAGAGAAAAGAATGGTTGTAATAGCCTAGAAAGAAAACTTAAAACTCCCGCCTCCTGGGCAACTTTCATAATTCCACTCCAAAGAATCATCATAGGAAACATAGTCAAAAAAAGTTCTAAGGAAGAAGAGCCACATTCGATAATTTCTTGATTCATTATATCCATTTTTCCTGTGATAAAACCATAGAGAAGACCAATAACAATAAAAGAACCCCATATTTTATTTACCATTTAAAAATCCCCAAATCTTCTTCCACCAAGAGTCTTTTTTTGTTTTCTTTTTCACATAAATTTTTTGTTCATGAATCTTTTCTTCTCCCAATCTTACAGAAACAACCCCAACAGCATCATTATTTTGATATTTACTCAATTTTGAGAGTTTGACTTCTACTTTCACTTGATCCTTCTCTTCTTCTGTTAATGGATAAGTAAAACTTTCTTTAATGTAAATTTGATCAGGATAATAAGCATCATCTATTTTAAATTTTCTCGGATTTAAAATTTGATAATTTTGGTAATTTGTAAATGCATATTCGTAGAGTGTTTCATGAGTATTGTACTCATTGCCATCATTGAGTGTCACGACAGTTAAATTTAATTTTTTATCCTTTGCCGTTGTTACTAATGTTCTTCCAGCCCTAGGAGTATACCCTGTTTTTCCACCAGTTGCCTTATCATAAGAAGTTAAAAGTTTATTACGGTTATACCAAAGATAACTTTTTAAATTACTTTGGACTTGATATTTTTTAGTACCTACAATTTTCATATAAGTAGGATTCTTAGAGGCATAACTAGAAAGGAGTGCCATATCATAAGCACTAGACTTATTTTCTGTATCCTCATCTAGTCCATGTGGGTTTTTAAAAATGGTGTTTTTCATTCCAATTGCCTTCGCCTTTTGATTCATCATCCCTACAAATTTTTCTTCCGTTCCTCCCACAAAAACACTAATCACAATCGCCGCATCATTCCCACTTCGAAGCATAAGTCCATATACCAAATCTCTAAGAACCATCTTTTCTCCTAGTTCAATATAAATATTCGACCCATACATTTTTAAAACTTCTTCACCCACTGTTACTTCTTCTTCTAATCTACCAGATTCAATTGCCAGTACTGCGGTCATAATTTTTGTAATAGATGCAATGAGTCGTGGATGATTTTCATCCTTCGCAAATAGGACCCTCCCACTATCGATATCCATCATACACGCACTTTGACTACTGACGGTCAGTGCATATACATGACTTGGTAAAAGACACAAAATCATCAAAATTATCCATCTCTTTCTCAAAAGTAATCACCTATTTCAATATATGAAAAAGAAAAAATGGTTAGTCCATTTTTTATAATTACAAGAACTGGAAACCTTTTTTCATAAATGTTTAGTTGTCAATGATGTGACACCTAAATAAGTGGTAAAAAATATTAATT
>CAJTXV010000017.1:12933-36346 GCA_910584255.1 uncultured Bacilli bacterium | reverse complement strand
AATAAAATATAATTTTCTTGGTGACGATAGCGAAGGTGGTACACCTGTTCCCATCCCGAACACAGAAGTTAAGCCCTTCAGCGCTGACAATAGTGTATGCGAAGATAAGACGTTGCCAAGAATTTTTTTTGTTTTCTAGAACCTCTTTTTGGTTCTTTTTTTTGTGCCAAACTTCCCTTTTTATTTCTTTTTTCTGTCCTATACTTTAGCAATTTTACTTTACTTTTCAGTAAAAAAGTGGTACGATATGTCACATTAAGTCAGTGACTATAATTGAAAATAGAAATATTCCTAAAAAATAATTGAATTATGGCCTGTATTTTAGTATAATGAAACTAGTAATAATAGGAGGACTAGCAATGGATGAATTAGTAATGAGTGAGGATTTTACAGTCAACGAATTTTTAGAAGAAATGTTAAATGCTAAGAATCAATCAGAAAAAGATGTAATTGGAGATATTAACGGTGTATCTGTATCGACAGAAGGTTGTACTACAAAAGACCAATTACAGAATAAATTTGTAAGTGCAATGCATAATTTTATTCAAAAAGAAAGAAACAATACACCAACAAAAAGGCAACAAGATGATATGACAATTATGTTAGATGAAAGCATTGTATCGAAAGCCGATTGGGATGATCCTAGCGATGTTTTAACATGGATAGATGAATCAACAAAACACTTAAATGATTCAGAGTTTGCGAGAACTGTATATAAAGATGGTAAAACTCCTGCAGAAGTAATGGTAGAAATGTTAAAATCTCATGGTTATGGAGAAATGGATGAGAACCAAAGTGAAACGGAAAGAGAAATTAATGCTAAAATAAGTGATCTAGAGAATTATGGATTTTTAGTATCTGACCTTTTAGGGGGAGATCAAATTAGTTTAACAGATTCACAACCTGTAGAAGAAGAACCTACAACTGTTATGGAAAGATTTACTGGAGAAGTAGAACCAATGTCATATGAAAATTCCATTTTCCAACCAGATGAGGATAAAGATACCTACCATTTTTTATCTCAAGATAATAATGGATTTGATGATGGTTACGAAGAGGAATATGACGAGGATGAAGTGGATAAAGATGGTTTTGCTCCACTAATTTCTAGTCAACCAGATCCAAGTATGCTTACTATGCATCAGATTGAATCAGAAAGTGAAGAACTTCAAAGACAACTAGAAGCCGCAGAAGCAGTAAATAGAAGTGAAGTAGAGAAAGAATCGGGTTCAGATATAGCTGATAATCAAGAAAAAATGAGAGCAATTATCCAAAGACAACAAGAAAATCTCCAAAGACTACGAGAGGATACTGTAGTAACTAACACTACTAGTAAACTGAGACAAAAACCAGTATTAGAAGAAAATGCAGTGGAAAATGGATTCTTTGTAACAAGACCAAAGGATGAGGAAATGACACCTACTGAAGAGAATCAAGACTTTTTTACAGCGAAACCAAAAGATGTCGGATTAGAAGAAGAATCAGGAGAGTTCTTCCAACAAAGGCAAAAAGATAACCTTCCTGTAGAAGATGAATTTTTCACAGTTAGAACAAAAGATTCTGAAAGAGAAGCAGAACAAGAAGAATCATTCTTCCAAACGAAACCAAAAAATGATTCTGTAGGGCAAACAGAGGAAAATGAATTTTTACAAGTGAAACCGAAAGATGTCGATGTAAAAGAATTAGAAGAATTTCAAGAGAAATATGGACCAACTGCAAATTACAAAGAAATGAAAATTGTAAAACGTGTTGAGAAAGAATTAGAAGATTTAAGAAGTCGCCGTCAAGAAATCAAAGATGAGTTAGCTGTAATTCAGGAAGAATTAAAGAAACCTACAAAAGTAGTATCTAGCAGTGTACGAATTGCAAATATAGAAAATAAAAAGAATAGTGATTTAGCAATTCAAGAAGCAAATGAAAAAATTAGACTAAGTACTGCTGTTACAAGAAATAACGATGCAGTAACTTCTTTCAATCGAGCAACATCAACACATAATATAATCGACATTATACGTACTTCCAATGCAATTGAATCTTTAGGAGAGGGACACTTATTAAGTGAATCTCTAACACATGCGCTAGAAGAATTATCAAAAACTTATTATAACGAAACAGTAGATCAATTAAAAGAACAATTAATGGAAGGTTCTAGGGCACTTGCGGAAGCAAATCAATTATTAGATACAAATCCAGATGAAAATGTTTATGCAGATGAAATTACTTCTGTTAGAGATGCCTTAAAGAACATTTCAACAGATCGCTCAAAAGAAAAAATTATGCATGCTGTAATAGTAACTAGAAATCTAAAAGAAGATAATCCGTATAAACCAACCATTATAAATGCCTTAGATCAAATATCTAATATCTATTACGGAAAAACAGCAGAAGAAATTAAAAATCAAATACTAGATTCTAGTAGAGCATGTAATGAGGCACGAGAAGAACTTCAAAGATTGATGTTAAAATCAAAAGGAAATTCAGAAAATATTCCACAGTTAGAATTAGATGCGCATTATGCAAATGAAGCTTTGCAAAAAGCAGTGATGAATCACACAAAAGAAAACATTTTACAAGCATCAACCACCGCTACAGAATTAGATTCATCTAGTAGAAGAGCTGTAAATAAAGCATTAAATCAGTTAGCAGTGACTCACTTAAATAAAAACTTAACAGAACTTAGATGGGAAGATGCAAAAAGTGCAATGGAAGAGGCACAAAGAAGTGTAGATCCAAATCATAAAGAAGTAATCGAAAGATTTAATCAAGCAACTAAAACTTATACCAAAGCCGATATTATTATTGCACTCAATATGGCAAAAGAAGCAAATATAGATTCAGTGGTATCTGCTTTAAATAAAATGGCAATTGCTTACTACGGAGTGGATGCAGAAGAATTAACAAAACAATTTAAAAACTATAGTAAGGCATTAAGCGAGGTACAGAATCTAATATCAGATAATGAAATTCCAAAAGATGCCAAAGAAAATGATGCAATGCCACTATTCCATCAGGCAGTACAATCAAAAAGCGAGGAAGACATCATGAATGCTTTAGATAGTGTAAATAGTCTTCCTAGTTATCATCCATTAAAGCAACCAATGTTAGATGCTTTAAATGCACAATTAATTTTAGTCACTAGAGAAGAACCTATAGCTTATGAAGAACCATTAGCTGTAAATGAAACGAAGGATACTAAAAATAAAGAAGAACTACAAAGAAAAGCAACTGCCCTACTTCAAGAATATCAAGAGGTAGATAAGGGGATTAAAAAACGTGCACATGATTTAAATCAATATGCAGAAAACAAAGAAAAAGAGAAAGAAAAAATACAAGAACCTCCCCAAAAAATAATTGATGATGCAACCAATACAAATCCTAGTCTATTTAAAAAAGCATGTAGAGGCGCAAAAGAAGCACTAAAACAGATAAAATTAAAGAAAGTAGCCAAAACAGTAGGAGCTGCTGCTGCAATAGGGACTGTAGCATATACAGCACCACTGCTTCTAGTAGCAGGATATGTGAGATATAAACTTTTAAAAAATCCAGAAAAATCAAAGAAACAGAAAGAAGAAAAGAAGCAGAAAAGAGAAGAAATAAAAAGTAAAATTAAGAATGCATTTTTATTAGATGGGGCAACTGAAATAGAGCAATCAGCACCAGATGTTGAGGAAAATCTAACAGGTGAAGAACCTGAACAAGAAGAAACAGTAGTAGAACAAAGTGTCCCAGTAGAACAACCAGTAGAATCAACACCTAGCCAGGAAGGAATTGAATTCTTTAAAGCTGTAGATGATAGCGAAGGTAAATGGTGGGATCTTATAAATAGTCAAGAGGAATTAATACATGCAGTAGTAGATGGAGATAGAATCGGTGTATCAATCAATCAGGGTCAAACAATAAAGGAATGTTCCAGTGAGGACGTCATGAATTACTTGCATAATGGAACATTAGAATTGGGAGAGGAAATCCACCAAGAAGATCAATATGAGGATGAGGAAGTAAAAAGGGGAAGATAAAATGAATAATAAAATTAATCATATTTTAACTCTAGAGGATGGCTTAAAATTTCTAGTAATTAATCAAGTGATTTTCAAAGGAAAAAATTATTATTTTGTGGCTAGAGTGACAGAAGATGAATCAGATATTACAGGAGAGTATCGTATTGTAGAAGAAGAAAAACGTGGAGAGGATACTTATCTTTCAACAGTAAGAGATGCTGAAACTGTACGTATGCTAGCGGAGTATTTAGATCCAGAAGAACAATAATAGAAAAAAATTTTAAAATAGGTTGTCTAACCTATTTTTTTTTTGCTATAATGAATTTGGTGATAAAAATGGCATACAAAATTACAAGTAGAAGTGAAAAGGATACCGTAGAGTTAGCACAGAATATTGAATCAGAAAAATTTCCAAATATGGTAATTTGTTTAATTGGGGATTTAGGAAGTGGTAAAACAGTATTCACTAAAGGTTTTGCATCCTCTTTAGGAATTGAAGAAGCAATTACCTCACCTACTTTTAATATAATCAAGGAATATACAACTGGTGAAATGGATTTATATCATATGGATGTATATCGCTTGGATGGAAAAGTAGAGAATCTTGGAATTGAAGAATACTATACCAAAGAAGGAATAGTCATTATTGAATGGGCTGACATGATTAAAGACTACCTTCCAGAAAATAGATTAGAAATAAAAATTCGTATCTCAGAGGACTCTGAAGATGTGAGAATCATTACCATTACTCCTTATGGAAGAGAATATGAAGAACTTTGTGAGGCTGTACTATGAAAATCCTTTATATAGACACAACTACAAGTTATCTATATGGAGCTTTGTATGAAGAAAATAAAGTAATAGAATCAGTAACTATAAAATTGGGCAAGGATTTGTCCGTTTTTACTTTACAAAAAATTAAAGAAATGTTTGAAAAAGCAAATTTAGAACTGGATCATATAGATAAAATTATAGTAGTAAATGGACCAGGTTCTTTTACAGGAATTCGAATTGGAGTAACAATTGCGAAAGTCTATGCCTACAGTCTAAAAAAGAAAATTACAACAATTTCTAGTCTACAAGCAATGGCGCTATCTACCAAAAAGGATGTAGAATATAGAATCCCCATAATTGATGCAAGAAGGGGATATGTATATGCTGCAATTTATGATAAAGATAATGTTCCCATATTAAAAGAGCAGTACTTAAGTCTACAAGCACTATTATGTGCGATAGAAAATCTTCCTGGAGAATATACTGTAATTACAAACGATGAAATTGAAATAGAAAATAAAGAAGATTATTTTCCAAATTATGAAATAATCATTCATACGATGAAAGAAAAAGAAGAAATAAATCCACACGCAGTAAACCCAATCTATCTAAAATTAACAGAAGCAGAGGAAAAGCAAGGTGTAGCGAATAATGATTGAAAAAATAACAGTGGATAACTCTAATATTTCAGAAACGGAAAAACTTTTTCCACAATTTTTGTGGAAAAACCAAATAAAAAAAGATTTAGAGAACAATCCCTTTATTTACTATTATGTTTATAAAGAAAAAGAAGAAATCCTAGGATTTATAAACTATAGTATCCTATATAATCGGGCAGAACTGAATTATATTGTGGTTCAAGAAGAAAAACAAAATCAAGGAATTGGTAGTAAATTATTAGAATTTATGATTCATGATTGTGAAAAAAGACAATTAATCAATATTACGTTAGAAGTTAGCACTGAGAATCAAAAGGCAATCAATTTATATGAGAAATTTGAATTTAAAAAGAAGGCAATGAGAGAAAAATACTATCAAGGGATTGATGGAATTTTAATGGAAAAAGAGTTGATAAAATGAAAGATGTTTATATTTTTGGAATTGAAAGTAGTTGCGATGAAACCAGTTGTTCCATTGTAAAAAATGGAAAAGAAGAAATTGCAACGATCATATCTTCACAAATTGATGTTCATAAAAATTTTGGGGGTGTAGTACCAGAGATTGCGAGTAGACATCACGTTAAAAATATTACGATGGTAATAGAAGAATGCTTATGGAAAGCGCAAATGACAATGGATGACATGGATGCAATTGCTGTTACTTATGGACCAGGATTGATTGGTTCCTTACTGGTTGGATTAGAAGCTGCAAAAACATTAGCGTGGATCCATAAAAAACCATTAATCCCTGTTCACCATATTTCGGGTCATATTTATGCAAACAATTTAGTAGAAGAGATGAAGTTTCCACTGATTGCATTAATTATCAGTGGGGGGCATACAGAACTTGTATATATGAAAAATCATTATTCCTTTGAAAAATTAGGAGGAACTTTGGATGATGCTGTTGGCGAGTGTTATGATAAAGTAGCACGTGTAATTGAAGTTCCGTATCCTGGAGGTCCTACTTTAGATCGTTGGTCAACTGAAGGAAATGATACTTATGATTTGCCAATCCCATTAAATGACAACAGTTATAACTTTAGTTTTAGTGGATTAAAAAGTGCAGTAATCAATCTAGTACATAATGAAGAACAACGTGGAAATGAAATCCGAAAAAAAGATCTAGCAACTTCGTTTCAAAACCGAGTAATTGAGTCCCTTACAAAAAAGACAATGAAAGCCTTAGAAGATAAAAATGTAAAGAACTTCATAATTGCTGGTGGTGTAGCAGCAAATCAGTCAATCAGAGAAAGATTTAGAGAACTATGCGAAGAAAAAAACATTCACTATACGGTTCCTGAATTAAAATATTGTACAGATAATGCAGCGATGATTGCGACCAGTGGTTTTTTTGCTTATCAATCAGGTAGAATTGCAGATTTAACCTTAAATAGTAAATCGAGTGATATATTAAACTAAAATAGCGAATATTGGGAGGAGTTCCTATGAAGAAAAGTAAGTATGATACGAGTTATAAAGAAATGTCTAAGATCTCTGATACTAAAAAAGCAGAAAATTTAATTAGAAATCATAAAAGAAAAATCATATACATTACATTTCTAATCCTAATCATTCTACTATTCAGTCTACCTTTTATTTATCATAATTATATGGAAAGTAAAAAAACAGACTCTGAAAACATATCTCAATATATAGAAAAATTAGGGAAAGAGTTTTATGAAAATTATTACTATCCACAACTAAAGGACTTACAAGCAAATCACATGATTGAAGATAGAACTACCTTTTTAAAAAACTTTGAAACTACTGGAATTCCAGTAACACTAAATCGAGTAATAGAATTACGCTTTAAAACTGAAAAAGAAATCAATCGATATCTAAGAAATTATCAATGTGATTTTAAAACGACTGGTTTTACAGTTTATCCAAAGTCTCCCTATGAAAAAAAATCCTATCAATTAGAACCACATATCGTGTGTCAAAATTTAGATTTAGAAAAAGAAGAAGACTAGGAAAAATAGCTTTCTTTTTTTTGATATTTCCGATTAGGAAAAATACACTTGATAAAGATAGATTTTGTATTATAATAGATAAAAGTGAGAAAGAGTGAAGCTAATGAAAATAAAAAAATATCAATTTTATACAGCAGCCTTTTATTTAGTGAGTAGTATATCACTAGGTGGTAGTCTATATTTCGTAAAAGAAAAGAGAGAATCTGAGAAGGCAATAAAACAGTTAGAATGGGAACTAACGAATACAAAAAACCAATTAGAAGACTTAGAAGAGATAGAGAATATAAATTCCATAGAAGACTTGAACAAATATTTTATGGGGAAATTGTTATTTAACATAGACTATGCTGCAGAATTAAGTGATTACAATAGTCCGCAACTATATATTATAAGACCAGAAAATGATTTAGGAGAAATTCAAATATCAGAATCATTATATGAAAAAATAAATTATATCCTATCAAAACAAAAAATTCATTCCTTGTATTTTCTAAATTTAGGAGATGAAATTGATTTATCAAAATTAGACATCCTTGCACCTACCACACGTGATATATGTGATAGAAATATAAGTCAAGAGATTATAGAAGTTGTAATAGAAGATTGTCAGGATAACTTTCCTTATAAAATACTTGAGAACCTTAACCCCTTATATATTGATATTAAGCAAGATGCACTGAATGATCAATTGTTTGCATGGCTAAAAGCAGACAATTTAAAAGATAGTCATATTACCATTGAGAGTAATTCTACAGAATGCCTCGAATTTTTAGCTAATACTAGAAAAGAAATAGGTAGTATCAGTATAATAACAGATAGTGATGAAAGAAGTCTAGAATTACTACCAAAACTTTGTTCTAGAAAAATACAAATTTGTAGTAGATCACTTTATCAGGAGCATCTTAACTTTGATATATCATTAAATGAAAGCACAGAAGAAATAGAATTTATATTTTATAACTATGACATGCCTTGTAATAAGCCAAATCAACTAGAAAAAATAAAAATCACTTCTCCTAATCCTAGTTTATATGTAAAGTTTTCAAGCATTAGTGGAAGGAATTTTCCTCATATCAATTCGATTACTTATGTAACAGAAGAAACAGAATTTGATTTTCCAAAAAATACGATCATTCACTTTAGTGGTATTAAATATATGAATCGCAACAAAGAATTATTTGGAAGAATAGAATATGCAAAGGATAGAACAATAGATTCCATGTGTGAAAGCCTACTAGAAGAATCTGTACAAAAAAGAATTGAGAGAAATGAAGGAAAGAAATAATAAAAGAATTATTTAAGGTGTATAACCTCTATTTTCATGTATGAAATATAAATTATTTCGACCCTAAAGCATATATTATCCTAAGGAGGAAGTATATGAATTTTGACTATTGTTTTGGGAATCAATGCTATAACTACTATGACAAAACAGGATTACAAGTAAAAGAATATCAGATAATGGCACCAGAACAGCATCAAAAAAAGCAACCAGGAATGGAATACATGATGACTCCACAGCCAATATTTGATAATCCGAACTATCAAGGTAGTGGAAAGCTAAAAGATAAGGTAATCATTATTACAGGTGGAGATAGTGGTCTAGGTAGAGCGGCCTCTATTGCTTTTGTAAAGGAAGGCGCAAAAGTAGTAATTCCTTATTATGACGAGCATGAAGATGCAAAATTTACGAAGAACTATATTGAATCTCTCGGTGGAGAGTGTATGTTATTATCAGGGGACATTAGTGACCGAAAATTCTCTAAATATATTGTAGAAGAGACACTAAAAAGATTTGGAAAAATAGATGTATTAGTGAACAATGCAGGAGTGCAATATCAACAAGATAGTTTAAGTGCCATTAGTGATGAGCAGTTTGATCGAACAATGAAAGTAAATATTTATGGAATGTTTTATTTGACAAGAGAGGTCTTACCACACCTAAAACCAGGATCTTCCATTATTAATTTAACATCAGTAACTGCCTTTTATGGAGATCCACAGCTCATGGATTATGTTACAACAAAGGGCGCCATTGTTGGATTTACAAGATCTCTTGCTAGAAATCTAGCGTTACAAAATATTCGAGTGAATGCAATTGCACCAGGATTCTTTTGGACACCACTGCAACCCTCTTGTTGGGTAAAAGAAAAAATTCCATCTCTAGGAGCAGATGCAGCGATGGCAAGAGGGGCAATGCCATACGAATTAGCACCAACCTTTGTTTTTCTAGCATCCGATGATTCCAGCTATATGACAGGGCAAGTCATCCATAACAATGGCGGTCAGGTCATGGGATAAATATAAAATGAAAACAAAAAGATAGATAAGAATGAAAACTTAACTATCTTTTTTTCTATAATTTATTATGTAACTTCAACATTTCAATTAACATTTTATCCCGATATTCTGCTAAAGAGGAATCATCATTTCCAATTTCAGGAGGTCGATTTTTAATTTCCTCATTGACACCTTTTTGTACAATGGGACCAAACTCTTTTGGAAATTCTTTAAAATCTGCCATATCTTGGAGCCATAAATTGATAGAAGGTCCTAGGTGTTGAAGTAGTCCAGCAATTCCATGTTCTCCTCCACCCAATTGAAATACTAAAGAAGGACCCATAATTCCCCAACGAAGACCAGGACCATAAGTAACGGCCTTATCTACATCCTCGACACTACAAACTCCACGGGATACTAAATCGCAAACCTCTCGGTATAGTGCCATTTGAATACGATTACAAATAAATCCCAATGCTTCTTTTTGTAAAACGACGGGCTCTTTATCGATTGAAATATAAAACTCCTTGGCAGTAGTAACTACTTCTTCACTCGTTTTTTCTCCCTTTGTAATTTCTACAAGTGGAATCAAGTGGGGTGGATTATAAGGATGTGCACCAATAAAACGCTCTGGATATTTTGCATCTTTTGCAATTTCTGTAATTAAAAGACCAGATGTAGAACTCGCAATAATTGTTTCATTACTTGTAAATGTTTCCATTTCTTTTACAAGATTTCTTTTAATGTCATAATCTTCAGGTACAGATTCCACGATAAATTGAACATCTGATACAGCTTCTTCAATTGAGGTAGTATAAACAATTCTAGTCTCAATTTCTCTTCCTTCATTTTCATCTATTACTTGATTTTGAATGAGAGAACCTAGACTATCATGTACTCTTTTTTTAGCAAGTTCTAAGCTTTCATCCGAAATATCATAGACTGTAACATCTAATTTTTTCAAAGAAAAATATAAAGCCCAGCTATACCCAATGACTCCTGCACCAACGCAAGATACTTTTTTGATTTTTTCCATTTTCATATCATCTTCCTTCCCTAAATAAAAACACTTATGATTTATCAATTTCATTATAATATAGATAAATGAATACATTCAATCATAGGACGAAAAAATTAAAAGTAAAGTGTCAACCATCCATTATAATAAAGTAAAAATAAGCTAAATATCAAATATAGATTTAGAAAATGCTTTCTATGGACTTCTACTATTTATAATAAAAACATGATATAATAAAATATATAACATGAATGGAGGTAACTAGAAATGAGAATCATTACTTGGAATGTTAATGGTTACCGAAGTTGTGAAAAAACAAATAGTATAAAGGAACTAATTCAGAAAAACAACCCTGATATTATTTGCTTGCAAGAAATCAAAATGAATCATCCTGTTTTAAATGAATATGGATATCACTGTTATTATAATTTTGCAGAGAAAAAAGGCTATAGTGGAACCATGGTTTTTACAAAAGAAATGCCTTTGTCTGTAAAAAAGAATATGGATTTAAATCGACTAGATCAAGAAGGAAGATTTCTCTTACTAGAATATGAAAAATTTATTTTAATCAATATCTATATTCCGCATGGCGGTAGAAAAAAGGAAAATCATCCCTATAAATTTGCAGTAATTAATCAACTACTAAAATTAATTAAAAAGCTAGATAAAAATGTAATCATCTGTACTGATTTTAATATAGCACATA
Source organism: uncultured Bacilli bacterium (assembly GCA_910584255.1). GTDB lineage: Bacteria > Bacillota_I > Bacilli_A > RF39 > UBA660 > Alloscybalousia. The sequence goes on along the minus strand of CAJTXV010000017.1, from coordinate 24,935 downwards.
AAGAAATCGATGTTAAAAATTATAAAACAAATTATAACAACAATATGTTCTCTTATGAAGAACGTGCTAAAATAGATGAATTATTAAGCTTAGGAATTGTAGATAGTTTTAGAGTTTTAGAAGAAAAAGGAGATATTTACTCTATGTGGCCCAATGGATTTAATGCAAGAGAAAGAAATATGGGGTGGAGAATTGACTATATATTTATCACAAATACTTTGGAAAAAAATATAAAAAGTGTAAAATATATAAAAGAACAAATGGGTTCTGATCACTGTCCCTACATAGTGGAAGTTGAAATATAAAAAGAAAAAAACTTAAAAACTATGGTTATGATAAGGAGAATGATGATGAGTGAAAAAAATTTGATATTCAGTCATGAAAGTGATATCGATGGTCTAAACGCTGTTATTCTTTCTAAAATTGCATTTGATAAAGTAGATTATGTGTTGATGCCTAACGTTGAGGAACTAGAAAAAACTTTTAGAGAATATTTAGAATCAGGGAAATTAGAAAAATATCATAAGATATATATTACGGATTTAGCCTTATATAATCCATCTCTAGAAATGGTAGAAAACTCCAAACTCAAGGAAAAAGTAAAAGTATTTACCATCATAAAAAATCCCTCGATGATCAAATGGATAAGTATTCATTCACTAAAATTGTGGATAAAGACGAGAAAGGTAAAAGGTGTGGAACAGATTTATTCTATGAATACTTAGTAAAGAATCATGCAATCCATCAAAGTAAGGCATTAGATGAATTTGTAGAACTTACTAGATTAGAAGACACTTGGGAATGGAAACAAGCAGGGCATATGGGACAAAAAGCTCATGATTTAGCAATTCTACTGAATGCCTTAGGAAAAGAAGGATATCTACGAACCATAATATCGAAACGATTAGACTCTATGAATTCCTTCAAATTTACTGAGAAAGAAAAAGAACGAATTCAGCATAAGAAAGAGGAATATGAAAATATCTTACAGTCGATTATATTATCCATGGAATATATGAAAGATGAAAATAATCATAAGTTTGGAATTGTATTTGCTCCCTACGAATATCGCAATGAACTAGCAGAATATATTAAGGAAAATAAAAATCCACAAAAAATTAAATATTTAATAGTAGTGGCACTAGATAAAGGTGAATTTGGACAAAAATCATATCGTTCTATCGATGAAGACTTTGATGTAAATAAAGTTGCCAATGAGCATGGTGGTGGTGGACATAAAGGAGCATCGGCTGTAAATATTACAAAAGAACAAAAAGAAAAATCACAATCCTTGCCGAGAACAGAAGTACTAAAATATCTCGCAGATAGTAAATATTTATAATAAAAAAGTAATAATTTAAGGGGATTCATATGCTTAATAGAAATCAAATTTTAAAGAAAGTTGAAAAACTAATAGATATGTATCAAAAGAAAGAATTGGGTGGAGAGATTATGCCAGAGGATGAAAATCCTAGCCTTCCAAGAAGTTCCATGGAAAACTACTTGTATTTTACATTACCCATGGCTCTAAATTATCAAAGAAACTCTTATACATTATGGGAAAATGCCAATAAAACTTATTATGATGAAGAAACTAGATTTGTATTTGAACCAAAAGTATGTTTAAGTAAAAGTTTTGAAGAGGTACAGTACGCCTTAACAAAATATAAAGTAGCTTTACAGAAACAAAAACAAACGGAAATATGGTTATCACTATGTAATACATTTGTAGAACTGTTTGATGGAGATATTCGAAAACTATTCGATTCATTAGATAATGATGTAGATAAAATTCGTGATTTTATACAAAAAGAAAATAAGAAAAAATTTCCTTATTTATCAGGAACTAAAATTTGTAATTATTGGTTATATGTAATCTATCAGTATACAGATAGAAAGTATAAAAATATGGAAAAATTGACTGTCGCTCCTGATACACATGTAGTAAAAGCTACCTATAGATTAGGTTTGATTACAGAAGAGGAATTAAATAGGAGTGATGTACAAATAATTGTAATTAATCGTTGGAATGAACTACTAAAAGGAACAGAACATAAACCAATTGATATTCATACACCATTATGGTTATGGAGTAGAAATGGTTTTAAGGAGATTAAGTAATAACAAGTAAAAATTATATAAAGAATTAAAAAAACAAGGAGTGAAGTATAAAATGAAAATACTAATTGCTACAAAAAATCCAGGTAAAATTGAAGGGGCTAAAGAAGCACTAAAGCATTATTTTAATGAATTTGATATAGAAGGTATTCCTACCTCATCGAACGTAGGAGAACAACCCCTAAACAATGAAATTTATAAAGGAGCTAGAAATAGAGTAGACAATCTAATGAAATATGCACTAGATCATAGAATCGAAGCAGAGTATTTTTTAGGGATAGAATCAGGAATTACTAACTCATTAGGCAAATGGATGATTACTAATATTGCAGTAATTAAAGATAAGAATGGATACGAAAGTTGGGGAACGAGTTCTTCTTTTCCAGTTCCAGATCAGTACGTTGAAAAAATCATTGCAACGGATTTAAGTAAAGTGATGGACCATATTTTTAAACAACATGACTTAAGAAGTGGAAAAGGTGGAATTAACTTTTTAACAGGTGAGGTAATTAGTAGAATTGATCTAACGAAAGAGGCTTTTGTTATGGCATTAACGCAACATACAAATCATGTATGGAATGATAAAAGCAAAATAAAAAAATAGGATGGTATGGTGAAATAATTATGAATAAATATGAAGACTTAGATGGTTCAATCCAGTTAAAGGAAGAAACGGTATTCTATCATCAACTATCACAAAATAAGGAGAAATTAGAGTTATATAAAAAGGCAATATTAGAAGGAAAAATTACAGAATTTGATCCAACAGTCCTAACGAGATTAAGAAAACTATACTATGCTTTTTACTCCGGACTAATTTACATATATTATATACCCACTGACTTTGAAAATATTGGAAGTAAATTGGAATTATTAACTTATGCCTTAGAAGATAAAAAATTTCAAATTGTACACGGTAATACTGATTCTACACGAGAAATTCCATTTGACCAATATGATAGTAAACCACTAGATGATAATTCCTGGATAGAAGTAGAAGAAGGACAAAAAAAAGGGTGTATGATTTGTTTTCACTACTAAAATTTGAAAAAGATACGTACCATCAACTAGAACATCCTAAGATAGATCGTATAATTCCAAAAGAGGTAATTTTAAACCACCCAGGAAGAGAAAAACAAGAATATAGAAAATTTCACGATGGTTTTATTGAAATACTATTTGCACAAATGCCTACAATAGAAAAAAATATGGAAAATCATCCATTTAAGGAAATACTAATTCCAGAATTAATGAGATTTAAAGCAAGTATTCATTATGATGATTTACTATTAAAAGCAAAGGAAGCACAACCTAAAAATTATAAATAAAAGAAATCTTTCTACGAGATTTCTTTTATTTAAGAACTAAGATTTGTTTTTCTTTACTATCTCCATCATAAGTTCCAACTATTTTTCCACCCACATAATATCCATAAACTGAATAATTAGGTGTTGGTAATAATTTAGTTTCTATGTTCCCTAAGTTATCCTTAATATTATTACGATATTCGCCAATGGAAACCATGGAAATTGGCACCTTATGATTCCCATTATAAGTATCTACAAATGCTTTTGTACCTCGCATAAAGGCTTGATAAATTTTATCAAGATCCTCTTCACTACGATAATTTGCGTGGACTTCTGCTGTGTTAAATACAGCGTATCCATTTTCTCTATTTACATAAATCGTCATTTTCGCAATGATATCGTGAGCATCATTTCGAATGACTAAATTTTGACAATTATTAAGAATCATACTAGCTCGCATAATGCCAGAGCCAGCACCAAGAATATGAGCACAACAAGAACAGTATTTTCCTAAAATTAAATTATCATAATCTTGTTTCGGCAACCAATGATAAGAAAATCCATGTTCATTTTGTTCTACTAAATCTTCACTAGGATCATAAGAATATATAGTCTCTCCATTTTCTATCCTAAATTTAGTAAAAATATTTCTAGGAGCATTCTTACTTTGATTTACGACCATTTCTCCAACACTTAATGCATAGGATTCAGAATAATATTTTTGAAGAATCTTCACAAGTTCCTTATTTTCTTCAGTAATCCCCTCAAAACGTTTGCTAAGAAAATAATCTAAGCACTTATCTACCGTTACTTTTAAATGTCTCTGAGACCCTCTGTGAGATGTCGAAGTTTTAGAAATATCTTTAAAAGTATTATATATTCTTGCGATAATTCCAGAATTTTCTTTCTCTAACTGAACCAATTGTTCATAATTTTCAATAAAGAATAAAATAAATTCATAATCTATTTCTTCTCTTGGATTGATTTCTCCAAATATAGTATGAATATCATTACCTATAATTGGAAAATCCTCGTTTGGATTTAACATTTTCTCATTTATAAATGTACTCATTCTTTGACTGATTCTTTCATCGTCGCTCAGTATACCTAAAGCATGACATAGTTTTAATAAATCGCTTAAATTCTCGCCATACATATCGTCTAAAGTTCCACTATTTGTTAATAAACGCTTTATATTTCTATTAAAATGTTGAATGAGTAATTCCTGATTTTCTTTACTTAATTTTTCAAAAAAGATAGATCGATATAAAAAACGGTCATACTGCTCATATTGTTCTAATAAGTTGCAATAATCAATGAGTAAATCGACATGAATTACTACATCACTACTAGGATCAATCGGACTAAATCTAAAAAAACGACGGATAGAAGGATTGTAGTTCGTAATTACTTTTTGTAAATCTTCTTTTCCAAATTTTCTCATGACTATACCATTAAATAAAAATTCATCATGAATATTCTGACACTCAAGGAGTTCTCTAATCGCACGTGAAATTTTATGTGACGCAATTTCTTGAAAGTAATAACAATCATTTGCGAATCGACTAAATATTTCCTGTAACTGAGAATTCGTCCATACACGGGTTAGTAACCTATTATAATCTGTATTGATACTTAGTAAATGAATTACATACTGAATGAATTCATCTGGATGATCAGACATAACATAAGAGCTATTAGAAAAATTTGTAATTTCATCACGATTAATTTTTACTGTATCAAAATCATCTACTTTGACATAATAAGTTTGATCGGCACATGAAAAAATTTTAATGTTATCCTTATTATGTTGTCTGATATAGTACTCTTCACTGGTTTTTGTCTGTAACATATTAAACTCTTCTGCTTTTATAGTACCAAAATCAGAAAATGTAATCTTGATATCTTTATAAAAAGTATTTGGAAAAATAGAACGAATATGATCAGGAATGGTAAGACTCGCTAAACTTGATGAATGTGAGAAAACATTTTCACCAATTTCTTCTAATGAATCAGGTAGTGAAATATTTCTAGCATTTTGAAATAGTTCTGATAAGTTTCCACATAAAGTTTTGACACCGTCTTTAATCACAATATTTTCAAATGGAATACTTGCCTCTTCTTCTGGAAGTTTATGAGTATGTATTAATAAGGAATCTCCAAAAGTGGTATGAGTGATTTCTAAATCTTTTAAGTTTTCGCAATTTAGAAATGTATTTCCACCAATACCTTCTAATTCGGAAGTAATATATAACTTTTTCAAATTCCTAGCACCCGCAAAAGCATAATCTGCGATATTATAGATTGAAAAAGTGCTTTGACAAGTGGCAGTATTTCCATTAGAATCCGTATAATCTAAATCTTCTATATAAGGGTAGCACATAAATTGCTCTTTTGTAGAAGCAATTGCATATTGCAGAATCACACCATCTTTTCCTATTAAAATAGTATCATCATCTGCCGAAAAATACTTTTCATTTTCTAAATCCACAGTGATTTTTTCTAAAGAACTCATAAGAGAAAATGCACCTAATTCAATGTAGTCTACGCTTTTAGGAATATGAATACTCGTGATAGAATCGCATCCCATAAAAGTCATCTGATGAATACTAGTAACGTTTTTTGGAATAGAGAAATCCTCTAGTTTTTTACAATGATAAAATGCTAGGTCATTAATATAGTAGATATCATCATGTGAATGTATGGTTTTTAAATTAGTACAATGACTAAATAAGCCACGTGCATAGTAATGTAGAGAAGAGGGAATGATAATTTCTTCTAGGGAAGAACATTCACTAAATGCAAAGTCATCTAATATTTGTAAATGATTTGGTAACTTTACTTTTTTAAGTGACTTACATCCCTTAAAAGCCGCTTTACCAATATAAGTAACAGAGTTAGGAATGGTAATACTTTCTAATTGTTCAAAGTCCATGAATGCTTCATCTGGAATTTGAGTAACTCCATCTGGTAGGACAATAGAAGTTACATGTTTGTCATAAATTAATTTATTTTCTACCATCGAAAGCCCCCAGTTTTAATACCAATCTCTGTTCTTTTTTCCAATCCCCTAGATATCTACTTTCAATGAGTGCATACCTACCATAATCTAATGCAGGATATATAGATACCATAGGATGATTCTGATCTGTTAAATATTCTCTTACTGTATTTCTATTTGTACCAATGGTGATTGTGGTAATAGGAGATTGTGGATTATTTCTGTTATAAGTTTCTAAAAATGCTTTGGACCCTCTTAAAAAAGCATCATATATATTTTTAACTTCTTCATCTGACCTATGACTGAGCGATGTTTCAACCGTATTAAATACTGCATACCCTTCTTCCTTATTTACATAAAGAGTTACTTTAGAAATAATTTCACCAAGTCCATTTCGAATGACTAAATTTTGACAATTATCGAGAATGATACTAGCCCTCATAATTCCACTTCCAGCACCATTAACATGTGCACAACAACTACAATATTTTCCTAGTATTAAATTATCATAGTCTTGCTTTGGTAACCATTCAAAAGAGTAATTAGGACTAAGGTCTTCTTTTAAATCATGTTTTGGATTATTATCATATATTACTTCACCATCTTGGATAGTTACTTTCGTAAAAATATTTCTAGGGGCATTTAGTGACTCTTGGTATACTTTTTGAGCATTCCACCAAACACGATTCTCATCATACCAATTACCAATTAAATTGGCCAATTCCTGGTTTTCCTCTGTGACATCATCAAATTTTATATTGGTAAGATAATTTTTACATTTATCTATGGTTACTTTTAGTTTTCTTTGAGAACCTTTATCGGATGTAGAAGTTTTTGATATCTCTCTAAAGTTTATATAAACTCTTTGAATAAATCCTGATTTTTTTCGCTCCACTTCGATCAGTTCATAATAATTTTCTAAAAAGAAGTTCGCAAATTCTAAATCAAATTCATCTCTTGTATATGGAAAATTAAAGATTCTATGGATGTCATCTCCAACCACTCGATATCCATTTTTCTTTTGATTCGAAAGAATTTCTGGAAACATTTTTTCACTAATAAATGTACTAGCTTTTTGCCGAATCTTTGAGTCATCTTCTAAGGCACCTGTAATTTTTAATAATATAAGTAAATCACTTAAATTCTGTTTGGCAGTGGATTCATCATCCATAACGCCACTTGCTTTAATTAGTCTTTTAATATTGGCATCAAATACTTTAAAAAATTGTTCTGCAAGAGAATCATTTGCGATTGCAATGATAGGTTTTTGAAAAAGATATTGATCCTTAATATGATACTTTTCTACATAGTGGATAAACTGAGTAATGGAGTTCTCCGAAAGGATAGTGTGTGATAGTTGATTAGAAGAATTTCTTTGTTCATTAGGATTCGGTTCAAGTAAATGACTGAGTTTTATGGTTTTTAAGAATAAAAGTAAATAATCAGATATTAAATGTTCAAACTGTTTCTTATTTATATAACAGACCAACATCTTATGATAAAGGATGGAATCGGTAATATTATATTTTCTTAGTAGTTCTATAAAGTCTATCATTTTTTGAAAATTACGATTCTTTAACAAATATTCTGTATCCTGATCTTTTTCATCTAAAATACCACTGTGTTTTAATACCTCAAAAGCAAATTCATCATCTTTATGAATATTTTGAATTAAAATCTCTCGATTTTCTAAACTCATATTTGCTATTAGTATTCCATTAAATAATAATTGTTTGAATAAGTCGTGCTGAATCAAATCATTCATAAAATCTAAAAATAAAACGGGATTATTATGGATTGATTCAGGATGAGAACAAATTCCATCGATATACGTTTGTGTAATTGTTGTGATTTGTTCTCCTTGTTCAATATAGTAGATACCATTTCCAAGAGTATATTGTTTATAATCCCCTATATAATCAGTATTATGAATGAGTTCAACCAGTCCACTAGGCATTAATCCGTTTTCAAAAACCAATCTAGTGTGTGTAGGGAAAGCATTTTTTTCTATGTACATAACTTGGCGTGGAATATTCACTTTTTCTAATAAAGTACAGTCAGAAAAAGCAGATTCATTAATACCATAATTTTTGTCACTTGGAAGAATAATTGTTTTTACATTTGAAAAATGTTCTAATGCTTGTGAAAAAATTTGAACCAAATCACCAGAAAAAGTGACCGTTTCAAAAGGAAGAAAAAGTGGCATTTTAGCATTTTCCTTAAAGTAGTACTGTCCACGTTCTCGAATATGAAAACCAGGACAAGTAAATAGTGAAATAGCTTCTACATTTAATGTTTTTAAATTGGCACAATCAACAAATGCACTTGATTCAATATTTTGAGTACAAGCACAAACGGTAAGCTCTTCTAAGTTTTTGGCACCCGCAAAAGCATATACACCAATTCCATTAATAGGGAGGATTAATTCATGATTTAAGATATCTACTTGTATATTGTAGTCTTTAAAAGAATAGGACTTGTCTTTAGAACCAATGGCATATAACACCACGGATTGTTGTAAGTTGTTTATTAAGATTTTATGGTCAGGAGTTGTAAATGTTTTGTTATCAGGGGAAACATAAATTGCTTCTAGTGAATTCATATAAGAAAATGCACAGTCCTCAAAAGAGGTTAAATTTGCTGGTATTGTAATTTCTTTAATACTATTACAATTTTTGAATGATTCTTTTTTAACAGTACGTATATTGTCTGGTAAGTTAATATCAGATAGTAAAGAGCAACCAAAGAAAGCCCTAGAACCAATTTCTTGAACTCCCATATTGAGCCTTACTCTTTTTAAATTCTTACAATGACTAAATGCCTCTGCTGGAATAGTATTAGCATGGATGATATCTACTTCTTCAAGATTTTTACATCCAGAAAAAGCAAAACTAGAAAGAGAGGCAATCTGATCTTGATTCGTTATTTCATGAATATTACTACAACCTCTAAAACAAGCAAAAGGAATCGTATCTGAAGTGATATCTATTTTTGTAAGGCCTGTACAATTTTCAAAGGCACGTTCATTATAATCTACAACAAAGGAAGGTATCGAATCTAAACTTTTACAATTCCGAAAGCAACATTTCCCAATTTCCAAAGAAGAATCATTTTGATAATCAATTCTGCTTAAATGAATACAACCATCAAACATACCATCTGGCAAATTTTTTATTTCCTTATTTAAAACTACACTCGTTAAGGCTCTACAATTTCTAAAACAGTTTTCACCAAAAGAAGTTACATGTTCAGGAAAGGTAGATAATTTTATACAATCCTCGAATGTTCTATCTCCTAATTCTCTAATGTCTTTATCTAAAGTAATCTCTAAATTATGGCATCCCCTAAAACATTGATCGGGTAAGGATTTAATATTTTGTGAAAGACCTACCTTTTTTAATTTTTTACAGTTTAGAAATAATTGCTTACCAATGGTTTGGATACTTTCTGGTAGAACTATTTCTTCTAGATTTTCACAACCAGAAAAAACAGCCCACTCTAATTCTTGAACACCTTCTGGAATCACAATTTTCTTAAGTCTTTTACAGTCAGCAAAAGTTCTATAACCGATTTTTTTAATATTCCGAGGTAAAATAATTTCCTCTAAATTTTCACAGCCAGAAAAGGCACTTGGACCAATATATTCTATACTTGTAGGAAGTTCAATTCTTTTTAAATTTTTACATTTTGAAAAGGCACGTTCTCCAATATGAGTAACGCCTTCTGGTATACTAAATGTTACTATATTTTGATCTTCCATGTAGGCACAACTGTCTATCTTTTTTGAATACTGTGTACCATTAATTAAGGCATAATTCGCTTCCATTCCAATGCCCCCTCTTTAATAGTTAGTTATTATATCATTTTTTAGAAAAAAATCAATAAAAACAGTTGGATTGATTGATAACGAAAGAAACTTATGTTATTATAAAAAACTAATTGGAGGTGTTTGTATGAAAATTGAAGGAAAAAGGAAGAATCCAATTAACATCAGATTAGGGAAAAACAATAATAATATTATAATTGAAGATGAAAGTAAGTATGAAGAAATTCCTTTGATACCAGGCGCTATGATTAATGGTGAACACTATGGGTTTATTTTAATCACAGAGCATAATGGAAAACAAAAGGAGACAAATTATCTTACACAATGTAAAATACAAGCGATTGGAATGGAGAATGGAATTTTAAATATTTTTGAAGAAGGTAAGAGATTACCATGGAGTTTTGATAAAAATGGAAATTTAAAATATTCGATTGTTGATGATTTTACGGATGATTTTAAACACAAGATGAATGAGGAAATTGAAATAGCTGTGACATCAGAGGAACCAAAATTAATACAACCAATTAGTATAAGAATTGCTAGTAATCCTGAAGAAAGTGCAATCCTTCCAGATGATGTTATTAAAGAAGAATATCCACTACATCCAGGGGCAGTATTTGGAGATGTACATTTTGGGTTTATTTTAATCACAGAACATAACGGTGTACAAAAGGAAATGGCGTATCCTACACAAAATAGTATCTATGCCGCAGCAATTGAAGGAAGCCCTGATAATGATTTGAAAATATATGAAAATGGCAAATATCATCCATGGGTATTTAAAAATAATGGGGAACTAAAAGAAGAATCTTCCTATAATCCGTATTCTAGAAATGATCAGCAATTTATAAGAGAACATTATGGTTTAAATGAGTCTGACTCTCTAGATTTTGATGCGCCAAAAAGACATTAGGTGGTAAAGTATGCATTTTTGGAAATTTGTAAAAAGTGACTTAAAAAATCTCCAATTACCTATGGATTCAGAAAATAATTCATCGGATAGACAGAGTGAAGAAGAGTTACAAAATGAAGAAGAACAATCCAGTGATTCAAAAGGAAATAGTTCTGAAGAAGAAAAGAAGGAGTCATCTCAAGAAAAAGGAGAATTATCAAGTAATTCAGAAGATAGTGAGCGGGATGAACAAGGTAAAAAAGAGTCCCAAAGCAAAGAAGAACAATCCAGTGATTCAAAAGGAAATGGTTCCGAAGAAGAAAATAAGGAACCTTCTCAAGAACAAGGAGAATCATCAAGTAATTCAGAAGATAGTGAGCGGGATGAACAGGGTGAAGAGTCCCAAAGCGAAGAAGAACAATCTAGTGATTCAAAAGGAAATGGTTTCGAAGAAGAAAACAAGGAACCTTCTCAAGAACAAGGAGAATCATCAAGTAATTCAGAAGATAGTGAGCGGGATGAACAGGGTGAAGAGTCCCAAAGCGAAGAAGAACAATCTAGTGATTCAAAAGGAAATAGTTCCGAAGAATCAAGTAAGGAGTTATCTCAAGAAAAAGGAGAGTCTTCAAGTAATTCAGAAAATAGTGAGTGGGATGAACAGGGTAAAGAAGAGTCACAAAGCAAAGAAGAACAATCCAGTGATTCAAAAGGAAATAGTTCTGAAGAAGAAAACAAGGAGTCATCTCAAGAAAAAGGAGAGTCTTCAAGTAATTTAGAAAATAGTGAGTGGGATAAACAGGGTAAAGAAGAGTCCCAAAGTGAAGAAGAACAATCCAGTGATTCAAAAGGAAATAGTTC
>CAJTXV010000017.1:0-12833 GCA_910584255.1 uncultured Bacilli bacterium | reverse complement strand
GTAAGGAGTCATCACAAGAACAAGGAGAATCATCAAGTAATTCAGAAGATAGTGAATGGGATGAACAGAGTGAAGAAGAGTCCCAAAGTGAAGAAGAACAATCCAGTGATTCAAAAGGAAATAGTTCCGAAGAATCAAGTAAGGAGTCATCACAAGAACAAGGAGAATCATCAAGTAATTCAGAAGATAGTGAGCGGGATGAACAGGGTGAAGAGTCCCAAAACAAAGAAGAACAATCCAGTGATTCAAAAGGAAATGGTTCCGAAGAAGAAAACAAGGGACTTTCTCAAGAACAAGGAGAATTATCAAGTAATTCAGAAGATAGTGAGTCGAATGAGAAGAGTGAAGAGTCACAAAGCGAAGAAGAACAATCCAATGACTCAAAGGAAAATAATTCCAAAGAATCAAGTAAGGAGTCATCACAAGAAAAAGAAGAATCATCTAGTGATTCAGTAGATAGTAAGTTAAATGAAGAACAAATTGAAGAATTGGCTGAGAAAATAGAAAATAATTCTAAACTCACAAATGAAGAGAAACTCCAATTATTAGAAAAACTTAAGAAAAGCATTGAAGAAATAAGAAAAAGAAAAGCCTTAAAATTGACAAAGAAAAATTTACATCCTGAAAAACAAGAAATCACTGAATCAAAGGAAGAAGAGTATCCATTATCGGCTCAGCAAAACAACTTTCTAAATAAGCTAAGAGAACTTCCTTCCTTTGAAGATAGAGAAAGAGGACCTGGATACTCCATTGATACAGAATCCGCTACCGAAATTCCAGAAAGTCTAATTAGAACATTAATTACTAAATTTTTAAACCAAAGATTTTGTATTAGGAATACCGATTTAAATGTACGTAGTAATTCTTTAGAAAAAAGTGATGGTTTTTATAAATGGAATGTAAAAGATGTAATCGTCGATTTTAAGACCAATCAATTGAATAAAGTATTACATGATAAATATGGATACGATTATTCGGATGGAAAAAGCGAAAATGTACCCCTATCCTTTTACTTTGATATGTCAGGTAGTATGAGTAACTATACCAATATGCTAGCTGTCATTGCGATTGAATTGTTAAAGAAAAATGTAAAAGTATTAATAGGTTATAATGAAAGAGTAAATGTTCAAATTGAAAGTATAGAAAAAAATATAACAGTTGAAGAACTTGCAAAAGTATTAGAGAGTGCTGGATACTGTAATGACAATAAGGATTCTTTTAAGAAAAATCCTAAAGTTAAATATAAATTGATTGCAAAAAATATTGATAATTATTTAATTAGTAAAAAAGCAGAAAAATGTGTTGTTTTTTCAGATTTTGATCCAAAGAAGGAGGTAATTAACCTTTCTCAAGCAGCCAATGTATATTGGTTTTGCTTTGCATCAAGTTGCAACTCCACTAATTTAGGAAAGTTTAATGGTTTTATTTATAAAGTTCAGAATCTAGAAGATATAGCACTCGGTTTAGTAAAAGTGAATGAAAAGCGATTTGAAACACTATGTTATGTAGACAATCCAAAAACATTAGAAAAGGAGCATGCAAAATGAGAATTGAAAAAGAAAAAATAAAAGAGTTATTTGAATCAAGAGGTTATTATATATCGGATTATCTTTTATCTAAAACCTGTCTCGGTTTATTTTATATAAGTCAAGGAGAGTCTGTTGGACAAGAAGTATATTCAATGTGTTTAGATGGACCAAGCGGGGCTGGGAAAACCTTTTTTGTAGAAACTTATTGTAAAGTAGCATCAGCAATTCTTGAAAAGCCTGTAAAATTTATTAATTATCAAATGGATGCAGAAACCAGTAAAAGTGATTTATATGAAGATATTGATGTCGTTGCTACTTTTGAGGGAGATACTACTAAAATTAGAATTCCTGGTAAAATTATTGAAGCATTTAAGGCAGTAAATGAGGGAAATTATGTCATTTTGAAAATGGATGAATATGATAAAGCAAGAGATGTTACAGATACCTTTTTTAATAATTGCTTGCAAGAAGGATTAATTAATACAGTCCAACATGGAAATATAGAAATAAAGAAAGAAAATCGTGGGATGCTACAGGTGTTTCTATGTAAAAATGATGTGCGTTCTGAATTATCAGAACCTATGATGAGACGTAACCGAATCGTGCGTCTTGATTATATGCCGCCAGAACGGTTATTTACGGTACTAAGTAAGTTTTCCCAAGAAAATCAGTGTAATGAAGAACTACTAAATTTAGTAACTTTACTTTATGAACAATTATACATAGGGCGTGATCGCCATATATATCAAAAACTTCCATCGTGTTCCGAGTGTGAACAGGCAATTATGGATGCCCATATATTAATGAAAATAGGAAATTTTACACAGAGTGATATTTATACGAATATAATTGAAGATATGTTAAAAATACCAAATGATATTATAACCTTTGAATCAAGAATAAAAAAATCTAGTTCTAAAAGTAGTAAAAAGTTAGTAGAAGTAATTAAAGCAATGCAAAGTGAAGAAATAAATGAAAATCCTCCAAGTATTAACAGTTTAATATCACAACATATAATTGCAGATGAAATTGCAGAGTACCAAAAAAAGACAAAAGAAATGGAACAACTAATTGAAGAATATAAAGAAAAATTTGCGAAAATGGAGCAAGAAAGAAGACAAACAATTCAAGAAGAAATAGAAAAAATCAAATTACAAAATGGAGAATTAGTTTCTACAACTAATTTTCCAAATGCAATCAGTATCTTTGGTGATGAAAGCAGTCATATAAAAAGAGGGCATAATATATTTTTATTATCTAGTGAAAATTGGACAGAAGTTGCAACCATACTAAATCCAAATCTTTCTCATGATTATTTTGTTTCTAAATTAATGGAACATGCTAGTAAATTAGATATTAAAATTTATGAAAATGGTATTTTATTAAAAGAAGATGGTGAACAAAGAATCATTGTAGTAATGGATATTAATGAACAGAATCAATTAGAATTTAAAATCCTATCAAGTCATTTAGTCATTCCATCTACATCTATTTTTGATATAGAATCATTTCTTAATTTTATGAGTGAATGTGAAAAATCTCAACCAAAGTCAGCTAAGAAACTTGCACAAAAAGTAACAGGATTTAATGGTCACTGCCTAATAGATGCAATTTTTTATAATGACACATCACTTACAGATAATTCTGAAGGCGAAAATATTTATCATCTTACACTAAAACAAGAATTGGAAACTGAAAATGGATTTGATCAATTAGATGCAGTTATACCTAAAATATCTTGTGCAGATACAAATAAAGCATTAGAAATTTCTAAAACAATGATGCAAGGTAAGGTGCTAAAGAAATGAATAATGCAAGTTTAATGGAATTAGAAAATAATAGATTAAAAAAATTAGAAGAGTATAAACTAGATGAAAAAAGCAGGGAGGAATTTCAATCAAAAATAAAAAAAGTGAACCAAGAGGAAAGTAATCGACTTGGAAAAGAATTATTGGAATTACTTTCAGCAAAAAGATCATCAACTACTTCCTTAGATGAATTATTAGATAAGATAGTAGAATTAATACAACATGGTGCAAATATTGAATATAAGGATGAGAAAAAAGGCAACTTTTCATTACTGATAAGTGCAATGAAAGGGTATATTGAAATTGCCTATGTATTATTAAGAGCAGGTGCCAACGTAAATCAAAAAAATAATTATGACACAACTGCTTTAATGAAAGCAGCAAGGCACGGACATGAGGAACTTTTACAATTATTAATATTGCTAGATGCAGATGTGAATGCTAAATGTCAGGGTGGGGATAATGCCTTGATGAGTGCGAAAAGACATAATCAACAAGGATGTGCAGACATATTAATTGAAGAACAAACCTATTTGACTCATAGGAATTTAGAAAATCAAACGATTATTGAAGTTCCTGGCAATATATCAATTAATCTATCCTATATAGAGAGTTCGAGTCTATCAGAAATGATACCTATAAGAACAGAAGAAGATGTTTTAGATTTAATGAAAGAAGTAGAAGAAAGATTAAATGCATCCAAAATAAAAGATGCAAAAGTTAAAGAGGTTTCGATGCAACTACCAAAGGATTCAAACAGTAATTAAGATTTTTTAAAATATTAGAAGTGAAAATCAAAATATCATTACAAAAGTAAAAGACAGTTCATCACTTTGATTGAACTATCTTTTTTTCTATGAATGAAATCACTAAATACATAAGATATGCAACGACGGCTAGGATAACAACAGAAGTAATTACCAAATTAATATTAAATACTTGTGAACCATACATAATGAGGTAACCAAGTCCTTCTTTGGATACTAACAACTCTCCCATAATGACTCCGATCTAAGACATATAGGGAGAACCTATAAATAAAGGCTTTTTTGTTTAAGAACTTGCATGTTTTGGAGGAATTAAATGGGAAAAGCAAATTGTCCGTTTTGTAATAGTGGCAATACTTTTAATATTGCCTATGGTTATTTAGGTGAAAAGAAAACGAAGAAGAATTATATTAATCAGGAAGATATTGGATTAAATGAATCTTATCGTAAGGGATTTGAAAAATATGACTTTGATGGTGAAAGATTAATGAGTCATTTACCTAATCGTTATTGTAAGAACTGCAAGAATACTTTTCAGTCAAGAAAAGTTATGTATACAGTTGATATATCAATCATTAACTTTATCATTTGTGTTAACAATAACTATTATAGATACATTCTTGATTTTAGTGATAAAGAAAATCCAAAATACTCTTTAAGAATCAATTGGGTATCTATTAAAGAAAATGAATCTCTTACAATTAATAACAAAAATAAAATTCTTTCTAGTTTTAAGAGCTACAATCCTAATATATGGAATGGTCATTATGGTAAAAATTATGATTATGATGGATACTATTGGATATTAAAATGTACCTATTACAACGGAGCCTGCTATGTAAAAAGTGGTAATGATAAAGTACCTGACAATTGGAGGCGTTTTATCAAACTATTCAAAGAAATATTTGTGAGTAATATCTTTGATTTAAAGTCCTAAGAAATTAGGATTTTTTTCATGTTTAAAAATAACAGAAAGGGTGATTATAATGGCTGTATTTAAGCTACCAAAAACTAAGAATTTTACAATTATGAGTAATCACCATCTACAAAATAAAAATCTAAGTTTAAAAGCTAAAGGACTTCTTTCTTATATGTTATCTTTACCTAATGATTGGGATTATTCACTTGCAGGACTTGTTATTAACTCTAAAGAAAGTAAAACATCAATTAGAAATACGTTAAATGAATTAAAAGAAAATCATTATTTATCTATAACTAAATTATATCCTGATCAAACGGAAAGTAAGAAAATCGAATATATTTATAATATCTACGAAGAACCACAATTAGTACCAGATATACAAAAGCAAGATGCCGAAAACCAATACCTTGATTATCAATATCTTGAAAATGATACACAACTAAATACTAATAAACAAAATATTAAAAAACAAACAGATAAAGAAGATAAAACCAAAAATAAAATTTTTGAAGATAACCATCATTTTTTAACTATCGATTTAATAGATAGAAAATATATTACTGCATATGATACTGATATTTATAATTATGACAAGTTATTTGAAAACTTATTAAATGAATATGAAACAAGGGATTTGCTGATGATTTTGCATTACATCATACCAAGAGTATTAGAACGTGATTTTGTTGATGAGAATGGTGAAAAAATAGAGAATAAATTTGGGTATCTAAAGAGTTCCATTTTAAATAATATAGCTAGACTAAAAAATAACGAACTTGAATGGGTTGAAGAATTAGGATGGTTTAAAGATGTTGAAGAAGATTTAGAAGAAGAATTAGAAATATAATGAATCGTATTCAAATATAAAGTAAAAAATGATATAATTTAAGTAATTGGAGGAGATACTTTATATGAAAATAATTACAGTATGTGGAAGTTTAAGATTTTATAAAGAAATGATGGAAATAACAGAAAAAATGGAATTAGAAGGAAATTGTATGTTGGTGCCTATATATAATCCTACTAGACCGAATAAAGACGATTTTACAGAGGAAGAAGCAGATATGCTTGATAAAATGCACAAAGAAAGAATAAAATTAGCTGATGCTATTTTAGTTGTAAATGTTGATGGTTATATTGGGGTTAGTACAAGTAAAGAAATTGAATTTGCTAAATCACTAGGTAAAGAAGTTATTTATTATACTGATTTAAAATAATTTATGAATAAGGAAGTTAAATTTTATGAAAAAAATAGTTATAGCAGGAAGTGCAAAACTTCAAAATGAAGTGAATAAGTGGTTAAAAGTCTTTGAAAGTAAAAAATATAAAATATTAGATTATCCAAGAGTAATTGAAGATTCAAAATTTATAGAGTTATATCCAAATGTACATACTGAATTTCTAGAAAACATCATCAAAACAGATATGTTATTTATAATGAATGAAGATAAGAATGGAAAACTAGGATATATTGGATATGAAGCATACGCTGAATTACTTTTTGGACTATCTCAAAAATTAATTTATAATAAAAATATAGAGCTAGTAATTTTAAAAATGCCAGGTACTGATATAGGTTGTTATGAAGAGATTAATTTGTGGTTAAAACTTGGATGGATAAAATTATATGAGGAGGAAGAATAATGAGTTTAAAAGAACAAATAGAAAAATATCAGCCATTTGATGAAACAGAAGAAAGAATAAAGGAGTATCAATTAAAGTGGATTAATACCTTTGATGATGTATTAACCAGAGAGAATGAATTTGGACATTTTGCTTCTTCTGCATTTGTAGTAAATAAAGATAGAACAAAAATGCTTGTTGTATATCATAATATATATGATGCTTGGATTTTCCCAGGAGGACATGCTGATGGAGAAGACAACCTTTTATCTGTTGCAGTTCGTGAAGTAGAAGAAGAAACAGGATTAAAAACAAAAGTATTGGATGAATCCATCTTTGCAATCTCTGCTTCTCCAATTGCTGGACATATAAAAAGAGGAAAATATATTCCAGCACATACACATTTAGATGTTGTGTATTTATTAGAAGCAGATGAAAAAGAAATATTAACTTTTAGAGAAGATGAAAGTAAAGGAGTCAAATGGATTTCTTTTGATGAATCGGTAGGAGACAATATAGTTGATTTTATAAGACCTGTTCATAAAAGATTAATAGGAAAGTTAAAAGAAATTCATCCATCTGAATAACTTGAAATAATGTAGGAGGAAATATGACAGTTTGTGAAAAGAATATTGATAGATTAGTGAAAAAAATGCATGAATATTATGAAAGTCAGGATTCCAGTACTTTAGCTACTGTTGATTTTCCAAAAGAAATAAAAGATAAAAGTAATGAATGGTTAATTTATATATTTTATTCTTGTCTATTAGATTATGGTATGAAATCACAAAATTATCACAATAACTTAATAAACACTTATCATGTACAACCACAAATATTTAACCCAAATTATGTTATAGAAAAATTTACTACAAATAAGGAAGAGTTATTAAATATAATGAAAAATAATATTCATCCAAGATATCCTAATGTAGCAGTAGATAAGTGGCTAAATTTATCTAATAAGTTATCTAAATATGATAACTTATTAGATAAAATTAAAGAATTTAATAATTTTAACGAACTTAATTTATTTGTTAGAAACATAAAAGGATATGGTCAAAAGACAGGTGGTTTATTACTTAGACTTATATATGAATCTAATGTGTGTAATTTTAACGATAAATTAGGCTATATTCCTTTAGATAGACATGATATTGAAATTAGCTACTTAAATAATATTATTGATAGTCAAAAACTTAGTAATCAACAAATAGAAGAATTATCTGGTTTGTATATAAAAAGTGGAGAAAAATTAGGAATTGATGCAAATTTGGTAGATAAATATTTATGGAATATTGGTAATGAATTCTGTAATAAAAAGAAGTGTACTAATTGCCCGTTATATAGAGATTGCAAAACTAAAGTGTAATAAGCTATTCGAATTTATCGAATAACTGAATTTAATTATTCTAACTGTTCGGAATTTCTGAACAGTTTTTAAACTATAATTTTTTTAAAATATTTAAGTTATGGTGTTCCTTTCTCCATACAAAAATGTTATAATTGTATGGAGAAAGGAACAATTGCTTATGACAAAAGAAGAAAAGATATTAAATATATTACAAGAAAACAATGGAATTATTACAACTAAACAAGTAGAAGAAAACAATATTGATAAAATCTATTTAACAAGACTTGTGAAAAAAGGTATTATAGATAGAATAAAAAGAGGTTTATATGTTTCCGTAAATACTTGGGGAGATGAATATTTTAATTTAATTTATGGTATAAATGCAATCTATTCTTATGAAACAGCACTTTACTTTCTAGGATTATGTGAATCAGTTCCCACAAGTTATAACTTAACTGTTCCTAGAGGTCATAAAAGCAGTTTAAATCATAATGATAAGGTCATTCTTCATTTTGTAAAAAGAGAGTATTTGGAAATAGGGAAAGTTAGTATTAAAAGTCCACAAGGACAGATGATTACTTGTTATAATGCAGAAAGAACAATATGTGATTTATTAAAAGATAAACAGAATCAAGATATAGAAACTTTAAAATATGCAATTAGTGAATATCTAAAAGATAAAAAATCACGAGATTTACCTAAATTAATGGAATATGCTAAAACTTTTAATGTAGACGGGTCTTTGAATAATTATCTGGAGGTGTTAATGTGATTAATGCTGAAGATTTGAAAATTAAAGTGAAAGAAAAAGCTCATGCATATAATTTAGAACCTCAAGATATAATGCAAATGTATTTCTTTGAAAGACTTTTGTATCGAATTTCAATAAGTGAATATAAATATAATTTTATTTTAAAAGGCGGACTTCTTTTATCAGCAATATTTGGTGATGAGCGAAGAACCACACAAGATATGGATACTATGATTAAAGGTCTTCCAATGGATATAAAAGAACTTACAAAAATAATAAAGAAAATAGTTTCTATTGATTGTAATGATGATATTAAATTTGAGGTATTAACAAGTAAAGATATTAGATTAGATGATATTTATGGTGGAATTAGAATTAAGTTAATAGGATATAAAGAGCATTTACAAGTACCATTATTTATTGATATCACAGTTGGAGATCCTATCACTCCTAGAGAACTAGAGTTTAAATATAAATGTATGTTTGATGATAGTTATATTAATATTATGGCTTTTAATCTAGAAACCATTATTGCAGAGAAATTTGAAACTTTTATAACTGATAATATTATGAACACTAGAAATAAAGATTTTTATGACTTATATATGATATTAGAAAATTACTACTCTAAGTTAAATAAAGAACAGTTAATAAAGGCTATTAAAAACACTTTTGAAAGAAGAAATGTAGAATTTGATATTGATAAGATTAAATCTAATTTTGAGGCTATAAAGATAAGTGATAGGTTAAAACACAATTTTGAAAATTTTAAAATAAAGAAAGAATATGCCAAGAATATTTCATATGAAGAAGTTATGAATAAAATAAATATCATTATAGAACTTCTTTCTAAGGAATTAGTAGAAGTATAGTTTTAAGATTTTTAAGGAGGCTTATTTATGGAAGTTATGAAATTTGATTTAAATGAACTTGAACATCAAAATACAGGATTTGCTTATTATTTATTAGGTAGGAGTTACGATCTAGAGGAAAATGATGCTGAACAAGATTATAATAAAGCATTATATTTTTACCAAAAAGGATTTGATATAGATTATCCACTATGCATTTATTCATTAGGAATATCCTATGAACTGGGTTTAGGAAAAGTATTAAAAGTTGACAAAAATAAAGCAAAAAAACTTTTAATTAATGCTTTTCCTAAAATTATTGAATTAATTAACAATCCAAATGTTCCTGAAATAGAAAGAATTTATGCTAAATTTGTAACTGGTGCATATTATTATTTCGGGCTTGGTGAAGTAGAAAAAGATTATAGTAAAGCATTTGAGATTATTAAGGAATGTGCTGACAAAGGCCATATTGCTGCAATTTATGATCTAGGTGCTAATTTCTATTTTAACGGAAATGGAACAGAAATTAATTATGATTTAGCAAACTATTATTTAAATATTGCTAAAGAAAATGGTCTAAAAAGAGCAATAGATTTATATGAATCAAGAATTGTAATAAAAAAATAGAAAAGGAGAACATAAAAATGAATAAAATATATGATTCATTGTTGGGATGGAACAAAGGATGATGGATGGTATCCTTGGTTAGATTCTAAAATTAGTAATGAAAATAATAAAGTTATAAGATTTAATATGCCTAATACTGAAAATCCTAAAATGGAAGAATGGGTATCAGAATTAGATAAACAGGTAGATATTTTAGATGAAAGTACTTACTTCATTGGACATAGTATTGGATGTCAAACAATATTAAGATATTTAGAATCAAAAAATGTTGATAAGATTGGCGGTATTCTGTTTGTTGCTCCATGGTTAGATTTACTTCCTGAAGCAATAGAAGATGAAGATTCGTATAATACTGCTTATCCATGGATTCATACAAATATAAATTTTGATAAGATAAAAAAAATATCTAACAATATTGCATGTATTTTTTCAGATGATGACTATTTTGTATCTTTGGAACAAAAAGAGAAATTTGAAAAATTATTAAATGCTAAAACTATTGTAGTTAGTAACAAAGGACATATTAGTGTTGAAGATGGAGTTAATAAATTAACTGAAATATATGATAAAGCATTAGAAATGTTAAATAATTAGATAGGTAGATTATGATTTTTAAAGGAAAATTTCATTTTGATAAGAAATATCACCCAGGAGAGTGTGAAGTAGATAAAGATAATCATATATATTTAACTATTAATGAAAGTGATATAAATGGTTACAAAGAAAAAATAATTGGTAATGCAAGTAATGAAAGTTTAATTTTATATAGTTGCAGATTAATTGGGAATGGAATTGGCTATTACAAATATCAAGTTTCACATATGGTTAAAAACTCTATAAATGTAAAATATAGAAATGTTGATTTTAATAAGCATATTCAAGATTTTAGATTCACATTTGAACCACTAGATGAATGGCTAGGATTTAAGACCATAGAAAAAGATGAAAAAGGAATAAAATTTCATCTTCCAAATGATATTATTTTATATAATAATGATGGTTTAAATATTACAATAAAATTTTTTAAAAAAGATAGTGGACTATATGAAAATACTATTAACAATATTGAAGTAACACCATATATTTGTGTTAGTTCTAGCAAAGTTATGGATATTGAAAAAATTATGACTTATATTCAACTAATAACAAGATTTTTTGCAATTCTAATGGGATATAGTGGAAAAGTAAAAAATGTTTTATTTCATAAAATGTATAATGGAAAGAGTATTATGGGTGATTTTGAAGATGAATTAATAATAAATGCAGATTTTACTAATTGTTATGATATAAGAGCTGGATATCCAACATTTAATTTAAGAACATACTTCAAAGATTTATCTGATGATATTAGCAGTATGTTTAATAAGTGGTTTCATTTGTATTTTGATAAGAAATATAAAGAAGCAATTATTTTTTATTTTAGTCCATATAATGCCCATACAATTGAAAGTGATCTTTTAACTGTAATGAAGTGTTTAGAAAAAATTAGTATTGCTGAAGAAAGTAAGTCAGAAAAACAAAGGAAAAACAGAACATTTAATAAAGTTCTAAATGATTTTTATAAAAAACATAAGGGCGAACTAGAAAAAGAATTAAAAAATAATAACTTTAAAAAAGAATATATAAAAAATATTGAAAAAATACATGAAGATATAGCTAATGCTATTGTTTATAAATATGATAATAGGATTACTTTATCTAAAAGAATAAAAGACATAGATCAAAAGCTTATTTTAAAGAAAAATTTCAATTTTAAACATTGCACAAGAAAAAATGAAAATTATAGTATTTACGACTATTTAGCAAATACGAGAAATTACTATACTCATTTAGATAATGGTGAATATATCATTAAAGATGAGTATATTTCAGGCTATTGTAGAAAATTAGAAAAATTATTTGTTAATAAGTTATTAAATTTTATAATTACTGACAAAAAATATATAGAAGAAAGAATTCGTATAGATGGCTATTTAAGATTGTACGATGATAGAGATATGTAGTAAAAGTTTTATACATTTTCATGGTTACTCATTAAAAAAATTTTTTGTTTTTTGAAAAAGTGTGAAAAAATAAAATTTTAAAATTTTTGCAAAGCCTTTTAATTAAAGGGAAAAACGGTCATTAATTTAGTTTCAATTTCCGTTTACCTTCCGCTCAAAATGTGTTATTATGGTAATATAGATAAATTATAGAAAGTTAGAAAAAAATTTATCTATTTATTCCTTTATTTTTAAAGGAGTTTATGCCATTTTGGTATATAATTTTTTGGAATGTCCATTGCGTGTCCTAAAAAAATGTGCTATTATGGTAGTATAGGAAGATTAGAAGATGATATAAAAACTTACAATTTTTGTAGGTTTTTTATTTGGTAAAATAATTTAGTTATAAATTTTTGCCTATATCTTCTATATCAACCTATATAATTATTTTAATATCTAGTTCAATATGAACTGATATAGATAGTTTAAAAATATAAAATTGGACTTTAGGGAGATATATTGTCTCCCTTTTTTCATGGTCTTTTTTATATTTTTAAAAGAAAGGCTAACTATTAAAAGTCAATAGTTTTTCTTTCAAAAATTAAAATTGGAAAAG
>CAJTXV010000016.1 GCA_910584255.1 uncultured Bacilli bacterium | reverse complement strand
TTGCTCATATAAAAACCTCATTTCTTTTTTGTCCAAGAAACGGGGTTCATATCATTTCTACGTTACTTTTTTTAAAAACTGCTATGTAGAGTTACATCGAAAGTTAATTGATGCAATTTATCAGTATGACATGATGAAGCAAAAAGATCTACCAAAAGCTAAGATTATTAATACAAGCAATTTGGATTTAATTTCTGTTTGTGAAATACCTTCCCACTTGTTTCATACCATGATGGAATTCGTTAAACTACTATTGATTATTTTTATATTTATGAATCAAAGTATCATACTTGGGATTCTTGTTACAATTCTGCACCTTTTATATCTAAAACAATTAGCATATTTAAACAAAGAGGGAGCGAAACATTTTAAGAATCAACGAATGTATGCCGATAAATTAACAGGACTTCTAGCACAAATATTAAATGGACTCAAAGATATAAAAATGTTAAATCTAATAGAACCATTAAATCAAAAACTAGAAAAAGAACGTAAGAATTGGAAAACGCATTACTTTTTAAGAAGAAAGTGTATTATGAGAAAGGAATCAATCGCAGTACTAATAGTTCAAATTGGAAAACTAGGATTATATGGATTCTTAATTCAAGCAGTTTTTAATAAATCTATCACAATTGGAACACTCCTATTCCTAATTTCTTACTATGAGAAAATGACTACTTCTGTCACTAGTATTATGGAGTATTCTATGAGTCTTTTAGATGAAGAAATATCTTTTGAACGTATTGAAAGTATCTTAAAAATGAATTTTGGAAGAAAAGCAGAGAAAGAATCTGACATAAGTCTAGAATATCCAGATATTTATTTTAAAAATGTTTCTTTCTCTTACCATAAAAAGAGTATTTTAAAAAATGCTACAATAGATATTCCTTTTGGAGAAATTACAGTATTAACAGGGACGAATGGGGTAGGGAAAACAACAGTATTTAATTTAATTGTAAGAGAGATAACTCCACAAAAAGGTAATATATATCTCTCGGGTCAAAAAATAGAAACATATAGCTTAGACAACTATTTAGATGAAATAGCAATCGTAACTCAAGAACCATTCCTATTTAATATGAGTATTCAAGAAAACTTTTCTATGATTAATAAAAATCGCAAAGTACAAATTTATATTTGTAAAAGAATTGGATTGCATGATATGATTATGAACCTACCAAATGGATATTATACAACCTTGAAAGAATTTGCGATGAACCTTTCGGGGGGACAAAAACAACTGTTTGCTTTAGGAAGAGCCCTAATGAAAAAATCTAAAGTATTGCTTTTAGACGAGTTTACAAGTTCCCTGGACAAAGAAACAATAGAAAAGATGATTTCAATTTTGCAAGAGATGAAGAGAAAATATTTAATTCTAATCATTTCTCATGATGAGAGAATTCAAAGAATAGCAGATAATGTTTTAATATTAGAAAAAGGAAAAATCAAAAAGATAAAGAATCAATAAATTATATTCTAATTTACTTTCTACATAACATCGTGGTATAATAAAATTTAAGAAACATAGGAAATGGGGAACTAATATGAAGAAAAAAGAAGCGATAGAAATTGCAACAAAAGTTTCTAAGGTAATAATGGAATATATAGAACTGATTTTAACGGATAGCATAAAAGTAAAAGGCAAGATAGAATTTATACCTGGACGTGTAGAAGGTTATCAAGAAAAGATGAGTATGGTTATAATTTCAGTTCCAGAAAAAAATTTTCATAAGGAAATTAACAGTGGAATTCCTGCTATGCATAGTATTGTGTTTTATACGAAAATTTTAGAAGATTTAGTGGATTATTTTTTAGAATCCGAATCGCTATGCGTTGGAAGATTTTATCACGTAAATGGTATGATGGGTCCTAGTTTTCATGGGTTAAAGGCTGATAGTATTTCTGGAAATTGTATTCATATAAACTTCCCACAGATTGGAACAGAATTAAATGATGCAATTGGGATATATAATAGTAAAATCGAAGAATTTAAAAATAAAATCAACGAAGAAAAGGAAAAAACAAACGAAAACACCTTAGAATCTAAAAAAGTAAAATAAATAAAAAACGTGAGAATGTTCACGTTTTATTTTTGATTATTATACATTAAACCTTTTGCATATTTCCAAGCTAGGATTCGAAAAGCGTTTTTCTCAATTAAGTTTTCATCAATACTACCGTTTTCTAAAGCTCTCTTAATAGAATTAAAAGCTTTTTCATAATCAGTAACCATAATAATATCATTTCCTGCAATTAATGCTTTGACAACGGCATCATCAATTCCTGAGGTAGCTCCCATAGCAAGATCATCTGTCATAATAATACCAGTAAATCCAAGTTCATTGCGAAGTACATTATGAACACTTGGAGAAAGAGAAGCAGGATTACTAGCATCAATACTATTTACGGTATTATGACTGACTAAAATGGCTTCTGCACCAGATTCAATCCCTGCTCTAAAAGGAGGCAAGTCATTTGCTAGGAGACTATCATAAGTTCTTGTATCCGTGGCGCCACTAGTGTGAGTATCTGGGTTATTGCCGTATCCTGGGAAATGTTTCATTACGTAAGAAACACCAAGATCTTTACTTGCTTCGATTACAGTTTTCGCATAGGTTGAAGTTAAATCTGTTCCCTGTCCAAAGGCTCTATTATACATATAATCGCTAGCATTGGTGGAAACATCTACAACTGGAGCTAGGTTTAGATTGATGCCTAAGCTATGTAGTAAATTACTTTTTTCAATGGTATCTTGCTTAATCGAATCAAAACCACCAGAAGTGTAAAGTTCTTTGGATGATTTAAACTTTTCAGCTCTTAAATTTGGATTACTACTGATACGAACTACACTTCCTCCTTCTTCATCGACAGCGGTTAAGATTGGTACATTCACTGAATCTTGAAGTTCAGCCATCATTCCTTCTACTTCTTCTTTCATTTTGTCCCTAAAGTCTTTTTCAAAGAAGACATATCCACCAAATTGATATTTTTTGAGTGCTTCAACAGCATTTTTATCAGGATAACGAACTAAAAGTAATTGAGCAATTTTTTGATCAAGTGTTAATTCCTTTAATTTTTTTCCAGCTAAAGTATAGTAGTTACTGAAAATCCCATGATCCAGCCAGTCTGTAGAAATTCCATTTTCATCAACAGAAACTGGTGAAGTTTGATAACTTATAACCTTTCCTTCTTGAGGCGTTTTATTTTTATCTAAAGAACCTGTATATTCAATTTGAATATTAGAACCTACTTCTGCATGAACTCCATCAATTGCGAAAGTATAAATAATATGATTTTGATCTTGGACTGTTACCTGATCATTTTCAACCCACATAATTGTTGCTTCCATATTTTTTGTTTTAGAAGCAGGTGTTTTTAAACTATCAGAGATTGCTACTCCCAAAAAAATAAAAAGTGTTAAAGTCATCACTGCCGCAAGGCCTAAAATGTATTTTTTTTCCATATCCTATCACCTATAGTACAGTATATAAAATAACTTTTCCAATTATGATAATAAATTTCTACCGAAAGTTTTTCTTGCAAGATGAGAAATATATGATAGAATATAAGAAAAAAATTTTATATAAGAAAAGAAGAAAAATAAGAGAAAAAATGATAAGAAATGATAAAGATAATGAATTAACAAAAACAATTACTAACATGGCAAAAGAAAGTATTCAAAGAGGCAATGTATTTGGTATATACATAAATTCATTTACAGAAGAACAACAGCAAAAAATAGATATTGTATCAGTGGTAGATGAAGTAACAGAGAATTGGGAAAGCCAATATGATAGGAATTTCAATCCAAGAATTGTAGTTCCCAATGTTCATAATATCAGAATAATGCAATCTGTCATTACAGAGAGCCAATTCCCATGGGTATATATGGAGTATCAAGAAGCAATTCTAGCACAAGAGTTAAAAAATTCTTATATTATTTATAATGGGTGCAGTGAGGAAGAAGGAGAAAAGACTTTAGAAGACTACCAAAAATTTTATCTACAGGATGACCAATTAACAATTTATAAGAATCGATTAGAAATATCTCCTCAAATAATTAAAAAAATAAGACAAGGCATTTAGTAAGAGATAAAATATTAAAATCATAGGGATAAATGAAGAAACAGGGGGTAGTTTCATAACATTTTGTCCACATGGGTTGCCATTAAAAACCTATCTTTCTACGATTTTAGATGATCAAAGTAACCTTGATTTCTTAACCTCTAAAATTAGAGAAATTGTAGTAAAAGAATATACACAGAGTCAGGATATAGACATCTTTTTAGATGATGTTTTAAAACACCCCAAAATTAGGGAAATTATCAATGGCACATATGTAAAAAAAGAAGAAACTGAGTGGATATATCAGGGAACACCCCTAGTTAGCTATGTAGAAATGTATATAGAATCTCCCTACTGGAATAAATCACAGATTACAAAAAGAATTAGGTATCATGTTTCTCATACCATGAAAAGGAAAAATTTAAGTTTATCAAAAAGAGAAAAATTAATTGATGACTATTTATCCTCCGTAGAATTTGAACAATTTTTATCTAGCCCACCTACTAAAAAAACAACCTACTTTTATCAAGGAATGACATTAAGGAAGTATATCAAAACAAGAATAAAAAACATAGAAAACTTAGACAAAATCCTAAAATATTAGAAATAAGACAAATAATATAGGAATAAATCCTCGCCAATAAAATAAAATTTTAGTACTTGAGTTTCATGATGAATTAAGATACAATAATATAAGAAAGGAGTGGGAGTAATGAAAAAACTTAGTATGTTATGTTTAGGACTAGTTTCTATTATGTTAGTAACTGGTTGTGGAAGTAATGGCTCATCAAAAACTTTAGTTTGTACAAACACACAAAAACAGGATGGTGTAGATATTGGAACAACAATTTCTATGACATTCAAAAGCGAAAAAATTAATCGTGTAAAGATGGATGTTAGTACAAAACTAACTGGAGATGATGCAAAAAATCTTTGGGATACCTTTACTAAATCTATGGATGGTCAATATGAAGAAGTAGATAAAGACGGAGTTAGCATGAAAGTAAGCAAAGACGATAAAAAATATGAATACACAGTTACTTTAGATGTTAACTTAGATAAGGCAAAAAAAGATGCTTTAGCAACTTATGGACTTGATGACTTAGTTGGTGATGACAGTAAATTAGAAGACGTTAAAAAAGCGGCAGAAAAAGACGATTTTACTTGTAAAGTAAAATAAGAAAAATACCTATGCAAAAAACATAGGTATTTTTTATACAGGTATATAAAAAATTGTATTTATAATTAATGAAAAACAGGGTATCCAAAATATCTTGTTTTTTAATAATTAATAAAAATAATGAAATAGTTTATAGGTATATAGAAAATCATAAAATATAAAGGTAAAATACTTGTATGGAATTTGAGAATACTATATAATATCAACAAATGATTGTAGATTTTATATGCTAAATTTAAAAAGTGAAAAATCAGTCATACTTGGATTGGGAGATTCAAAATTATATGATACTGAATATATATTTAAGAAAAATTAAAGTTTATAGGTTCATTTTTAGAATGATTTTTAAGTTATAATAATAGAAGTTACACGTTTTTTGATATATATAAAAGGGAGTATAAAAATGTTAATAGATAATAATTACATATTAATAGATGAAAATAAATTAGGCAATGTGTATATTGAATTAGGAAGCGGAAGAGAAGGAATTGTTTATGAGTATAACGATAACTTAGTAATTAAAATATTTAGAAAAGAGGAAGTCAATTTCTCTGATATGATAGAGAGAATAAAATATTTAATAAATATAAAAACAAAGGTTAAAAATATTATATTCCCACAACATATAGTTATGAATACTAAACATGAAATAATAGGATATTCCATGGAATTAATTTTATTTAATAAATATAAGTCGTTTTATAATTTATTTGAATGTAAAAGTAATGATGAATTTATTAATTATTTTAAACAAATTCAAGAAACGATGAAGAAACTACATAAAAACAATATTTTTATTGGTGACTTTAATCCCAATAATATCATGATTAACAATGATAATATTCCAATATTTATAGATACAGTTAATTATGCAAATGAAAAATTTGGATTTTTATATAAATCATATAATTCACTTATTTATGAAAAAATATTTAAATGCAAATGTTCATATCTTGATAATGATAAATTTATGTTTTCTTTTCTATTTTTAATTTTCTTTGTTCCTTTTCAGGAGTTAGTAACTGCTATGGATAATCCAAATTATTTCAAAGTAATAATTAATGATTTTAATATAAGTGATTCATCTAAAAAGATTTTAAATAAAATTTTTTCGTCTGAAAGCAATAAAGATTACCTAGATGAAGTATTTGAAGACTTTAAAGAGAACGAACATTTAAAATATGATAATAAATTTGGAAAGATAATTGAAAGAATATTTAAATAAAATAAAAAATTGTGATTTTTATTCGTGTATAATTAAGAAAATCTAATGATTGATTCAAAATGATTATAATTAAAATGAATAGGAGGAAGAAAAATGTTTCAGTTAGTATCAAAATATAAACCATCTGGGGATCAACCTCAGGCGATAGAAAAGTTAGTTCAAGGGATTAAAGAAGGAAAGAGGAATCAAGTTTTACTAGGGGCAACGGGAACGGGTAAGACTTTTACCATTGCCAATATTATTAAAGAAGTCAATAAGCCAACGTTAATTTTAGCTCATAACAAAACTCTAGCAGGCCAACTTTATAGTGAATTTAAGGAATTATTTCCAAATAATAGAGTGGAATATTTTGTATCGTATTATGACTATTACCAACCAGAAGCTTATGTTCCATCCACGGATACCTATATTGAAAAAGACTCTTCTATTAATGATGAAATCGATGAACTTCGTCATGCAGCTACCAGTGCACTTTTATCGGATGAAAATGTAATCGTAGTAGCGAGTGTTTCTTGTATCTATGGAATTGGTGAGGTAGAAGAATATAAAAATAAAATGCTAACTCTATCTGTGGGAGAAGAAATTGAAAGAAATAAAGTTTTAGCGAAATTAGTAGAGATGCAATATGACAGAAATGATTTAGATTTTAAGCGTGGAACTTTTCGCGTAAAAGGAGATGTTCTAGAAATCATTCCAGCTTATCAAAGTACGAAGGGATTTCGTATTGAATTTTTTGGGGATGAAATTGATCGAATTAGTGAAATTGATACCTTAACAGGAGTTATCCTTCAGAGCAAAAAAAATCTAAGTCTTTTCCCAGCTAGTCACTTTGTAACAAGCGATGAAAAATTAAAAGAGGCAATCAAAAGAATAAAAAGTGAACTAAAAGAACGATTAACAGAATTAAAAAATGATAATAAACTACTCGCAATGGAACGATTAGAACAAAGAACCAATTATGATATCGAAATGTTAGAGGAAACTGGTTTTTGCCACGGAATTGAAAATTATTCTAGGCACATGTCATTAAGAGGAGAAGGGGAAACTCCAACAACATTAATTGACTTCTTTGGAAAAGATTTTCTCCTAGTAATCGATGAATCACATGTTACTATTCCACAGGTAAGGGGAATGTACAATGGAGATCGTGCGAGAAAAATGAATTTAGTAGAATATGGGTTTCGTCTTCCAAGTGCTTTAGATAATCGTCCTTTAAAATTTGAAGAATTCGAAAAAAAGTTAAATCAAGTGATCTATGTATCGGCAACACCAGGAGAGTATGAAATTTCAAAAACATCCAATCAGTTTGTAGAACAGATTATTCGTCCAACTGGTCTATTAGATCCAACCATTGAAGTACGTAAAACAGAAGGACAAATTGATGATTTGATTGATGAAATCAAAGAGCGTATTGCTAAGAATGAACGTACACTAATTACGACGCTCACAATTCGAATGGCAGAAGAGTTAACCAACTACTTAAAAGATATTGACATTAAGGTAGCCTATCTTCATAGTGAGGTTAAAACCCTTGAAAGAATGAAAATCATTAGAGATTTAAGACTTGGTAAATATGACTGTATTGTTGGAATCAACCTATTAAGAGAGGGAATTGATATCCCAGAAGTAAGTTTAATTGCAATTCTGGATGCCGATAAAGAAGGATTCCTAAGAAGTGAAAGAAGTCTAATACAAACCATTGGAAGATGTGCAAGAAATGAAAATGGACATTGTATTATGTATGGAGATAAAATTACTGACAGTATGAAAAAGGCAATTGATGAAACTACTCGTCGTCGAGGAATTCAAGAAGCGTATAATAAAGAACATGGAATTACTCCAAAAACTATTGAAAAAGAAATTCGTGATTTAATTTCTAATATCGATGAGGAAAGTGATAAGAAGCAAAAGAAACCTACAAAACAAGATAAAAAGGAAATATTAAAGACAATTGAAAATATTGAAGAAGAAATGAAAAAAGCTGCAAAAGATTTAGATTTTGAAAGAGCTATGGAATTAAGAGACATTCTATTTGAAATGAAGGCTAGTATTTAAAAAATGAAAAAACGACTAAAACGGATTTATATAGAAATATTAAATGCCTGTAATCTATCTTGTTCTTTTTGTACTAAAACAAAAAGAAATAAAAAAATAATGACAACTCTTGAATTTGAGGAAATATTAAAAAAGATTGATTCTTTCACAGATTACATTTATCTACATGTAAAAGGAGAACCTTTGCTACATCCGAATCTAAAAGAGATCTTAGAACTTTCAGAAAAATATCATAAAAAAGTAACCATTACTACGAATGGAACCTTGATAAAAGAAAGAGTTTCTCTTTTAAAAGATAGTTTTTGCATTCGTCAGATTAATATTTCTCTTCATAGTGAAAATAAAAAAGAAAAATATTTAGATGATATCTTTGAATCCATAGACCAAATTCCAAAAAATATACAAGTGGTTTACCGGCTTTGGACTTTAGAAGACAATCAATTGGATGAAAAATCCACAGAAATTGTGAATAAAATTATTTCTTATTATAAATTATCAACAGAAACAGTGGATAAAATAATGACACAAGAGAATATAAAAATCAGAGAAAATATTTATGTGAATAAAGCAAATGAATTCTTATGGCCAGAACTAGAAAATAACTACTATAAGGAAGAGGGCTATTGCCATGCTTTAAAAGATCAGATTGCAATATTAGTAGATGGAACAGTAGTACCCTGTTGTTTAGATGGAGAGGGTGTAATTAATTTAGGAAATATCCATCAAATGAAATTAGAATTAATTCTAAAAAGTGATAGAGTATTTGAAATGAGAAATAGTTTTAAAAAACGTAGAGTAACAGAAGAACTGTGTAAACATTGTAATTTTAAAGAAAAGTTTGATAGAAATAGATAAAAAAAATGATTTTTGATATGTGTTGTCTAAATCTGTTAAATGGATTATTTCTTTGTAGATTAGAGAAAAAACCTATATTATACTTAAAAAAGGAGTATAAGTTATGGAAAAAACATTGTTAGAACAATTAAAAGATTATTTATTAGAATTAGATCAAAAAAGAAAATTCACACGTCTTCAAAGCAATTTAGAATATGCAATTAAAAATTTAAATGTAGAAACAGTCAATGAACTTTTAGAAAGTGGTGCGAGTATTGAACTTCTTGAAAAGGAAGAATCAACCCTTGGGATGGCAGCAGATGCGTACACAAGTAATATATTTAACACAATAGACCTATATAGAAAACAAAAGCATATGAAATTGGATGATGCCCTTAGTCAAACTTCTAGCTCAAGTAAGGATGAATTAGATTCTGAATTGAATGCACAAATGGAGGAAGAGACCAATCGCCTGTTAATGATGTCAGAGTTCTTATATCAACATGGGGCAAATATCAATCACAATACTTACTTAGGATATGTGCTTCAAGGAGGTCTGATGGACGTATTTACTGAGAAAAAGGAAATTAAAAAAAAGCTACAGTATTTGAAAGAATGGCATCAGGAGTCATTGGATTCAGTAAGGATATGAAGGTATTAGAATGGATTGCGAGTAAGAAAGACTTTGATATTACGAAGGTAGAAGATAGCGTTTTGGTGAAGAGTTTAATTTTTCAGGGGGGATCCGAGGCTTTACAAACATTGCAGTTAGTTTCAGAAAAAGGGATGCATTTGAAGGAAGATGATTTCTTTGGACTACCACATACACCTTTAATTGATTGCTTAGTACATAGAGAAATAACCGACCGACAGGAAAAATTTAATCTATTATGGAAGATGGCAACAAAAGAGCAACGAGAATTCTTAATTGATAATTTTAAGCATGACGATATTCACATCCCAGAAGAAGTAACTGAGAACTCATCGAGTATTAGAAATATGTAATCTGAATTAAATTGTGATTACAAAATGGGAAAAATACATGAATTATTTACATATTTTTTTGAATAAGGGAATAAGACTCTGATTCAAGGTATGAGATGATATTTAGTCTAAAAAGGTAGGATAAGAAAATCCTGCCTTTCTCTTTTATATTCTTGTGTTTTTGATTAAATCTATTGACAAATGACCACTTTTTCAGTATAATAACCCTCGTAATTAATTAGGGAAAAGGAGGAAAAATTGTATGTTGAATTTAAAACTTCCAAGTTACTTTGATACAGAAAAAATCTTCTTTGGTTTTGTAGATACCATCAATCCAAATGCAGGAATCAATGAAAGTCAAATTGTACCTAAAGTAGTAATTCTAGAAAAAACATCAAAAGCAAAAAATGCAAAATTCAAACCAGTTAAAAATTATGAGTATCATAATATAAATAAGATTATTCCACTGGCTTCCTATATGAAGGATAAAGAAATCGGATGGTTTATCAGTAGTAATAAAGTAGAAAAACTTGTAGAAAGAACTGGCTTAAAAGAAGCAAAAGTTTTAGATACAGATAAACATGAAAAAGTATTAAAGAAAGCAGCTTAAATGGTTGCTTTTTTCTTTTGTCTACTGTTTACACTATTTACATTTTGTTTTACACAATATTATTGACAATAAATGTAAAAAATGGATATGATGGAATTAATTAGGAGGGATAAGTATGTATGAAGCAAGTGAACAATTAACAAAAGAATATGTAACCAGAACTTTATTAGATAGTTATGATCGTCGCTCTTTTCTAAATCTCATAGAACCTTATAGAAATGGGAAGTCAGTAGACTTAGAACGTATAGAAAAAGATGGTAAGATGGAATCGTATAATTTACTTGCTTATCTAACAACGTCTTCTACACTAAAGAAAACAGTATTAGAATCTTTAATTGCAAGTCATACTAGTGATTCTTCTAAAAAGGAAGAATTAAATCAGCAAACAGGAAAATTAGTCGACAGATTAAATAAACTAAGTCAAAAGACTGTTCTTGGAACAGGAATTGGTGGTTTTATCGATGAATTACAAACGAATGTAGAGGGTGGAACACATAAAAGCGCTATGGTAGTAAATGATACTGTTTTAGATACAAGTAATCAGAGTGTAGAACAACAAATTGCTACTTACAAAAATGGAGTCGAAAGAATTTTATTAGATCAAATGGGAAAAGGCGATGACACATTAAAACAAGAAGGATTAAAGACAATTTGTAGTGTACTACAAGAAAGAGAACCTATCATCGTTGAAACTGTAGAACAAGAAGTAAAAATGGTTTCAGAAATGAAACAGCAGGAAGCACTAAGTCAACCAGAAAACGTACAACAACAAGCCCCAGTAGCTTATCAAAAAACACTAAGCTAAATACCAACTTTGGTATTTTTCTTTTTCTTGACGTCCATTTAAAAGAAATATATAATTAAGAAGAAAATAGGTGGAAAAGAAATGAGTCAAAAAGGTAAAAAACTATCCCTAGTTCTAAGTATTATTTCATTTATTGTAGGTATTATACTTTATGCTTTGGGTAAAACATTAAATGACGATTCAAGTGCTAGACTAAGTAGCTTTTTAACTAGTGGAAATGCGAACCCTGGAGATATGATGATTACAATTGGGACAATCGTTCTAATCGTAGCGGCCGTATTACTAGTTGTATTCTTAGTAAAACAGTTTGGTGGAAAAAAACAAGAAAGTAAATAAAAACGGTAGAAAGAGAATGAAGCTTCTCTTTTTAATTATCATAAAAGAATTTATAGAATAATGGTAACAAAAAAATAAGTACGATGTTAAAAATACTTACCCTTTAAGATAAAATCTGCTTGTAATTCTTAACTTACCTAATTTGATTTTCTACATTTTAATGACTCTACAAGTCTTTTATATAGTGGTTGTTTTAGAATAGATTCTTTATTTTTAATAAGAGTTCCATTAAAACATAATTCTTGTGATTCATCACTATATAATTCAGAAACTACTTCAGTTAATTCCCAATTATATTTATGAATCATAGATTGAAACATCTCTAATTTATAATCTACAAATGTGATAAGCGGTTTCGTTGTACCTAGCCATTTCATTGCCTCCTCGACAATTGCTGTTCCTATACCCATTTTTCTAAACTTATCTGAAACGTATATGGTGCATATTTTTCGTTCCTCTTTATTCTCTTTTAAACAAGCGATGGCAATAATTTCATTCAGATTTTCAGGATCTCTAACAAATAAAATATTTCTTTCTTCTCCGAAAATAGCAGGTAACTGTTTTAGAAAATACCATTCTTTATGTTTGGGATAATCATGACCAATAAAATCGATAAGCGCATAAATTTTTGTTGCTATATCTATGAATTCTTCAGTATTGTTAGTTTTTAAATAATCTTTTAAACTCTCTACTTTTATCATGCAACCCTCCCTTTTAATTATCCATTATTATATTAATCTTTGCTATCATTATCAAATAATAGTATATAACAATGATAGTATAATTCTTGTTAGGTGGGAATGCGATGGAACATGAGATGAAAATACACTCTAGGAATTATAATTTTATACTGAACAGTACAAAAAGAATTGAATTAATATAATTTTGTATCGCATATACAAATAAGTGAAAAGCCATTTGCTATAAAACATAAAAAAACATCCTATAAAATTGAATACAAATCAAAAATTAGGATGTTTTTTTCTAAGTGAAATCGTTGTTATTACTGAGTTTATTCTATATATAATTCAAAAGTAAGGGAAATTTCGTAAGTACAAAATAAAAGAAGTTAATCAATAAAATATAATTGACGAACCTATGTTTGTATGATATATTCATAGAGAAAGAAGATGCAAATCAATAGAAATTTGTGCTATAATAAGAAAACGGGTGGTAACTATGGATCAAATTATAATTAAGGGAGCAAGAGAAAATAACTTAAAAAATGTAGATTTAACACTCCCAAAAAATAAATTAATTGTTATGACAGGTGTGTCTGGAAGTGGGAAAAGTTCTCTTGCTTTTGACACAATTTATGCAGAAGGACAACGTCGGTATGTGGAGAGTTTATCTGCATATGCGAGACAGTTTTTAGGGGGAACTGAAAAGCCAGATGTAGATTCGATTGAAGGACTTTCTCCATCGATTAGTATTGATCAAAAAACGACAAGTAAAAATCCACGTTCTACGGTAGGAACGGTAACAGAAATCTATGATTATTTACGATTATTATTTGCTCGCATTGGTACGCCTTATTGTCCAAATCATCATGTCCCAATCACATCTCAAAGTATCGAAGAAATGGCGAACAAAATTATGGAAAGAGAAGTGGGTACCAAGATTGTAATCATGGCACCAGTTATTCACGGAGAAAAGGGAACCCATAAGGATCTGTTGGATGATTTAAGAAAAGAAGGATTTGTACGTGTTCGCATCAATGGAGAAACCTATGATTTAAGTGAAGAAATTACCTTAGAGAAAAATAAAAAAGACGACATTGACGTAATTATTGATCGTATAGTTCTAAAAGAAGATAGTCGTGGTAGATTAATGGAATCTATTGAAACAGCGACTAAAATGGCTCATGGAAAAGTCGTAGTCGATTTTGTAGGGGACAAAGAAATTGTATTTTCAGAGAACTTTGCCTGTCCATACTGTGATTTTTCACTTCCAGAATTAGAACCTAGAATGTTCAGCTTTAATGCACCCTTCGGTGCATGTATCGATTGCAAGGGTTTGGGAATCAAATTAAAAATGGACCCTGATTTAGTAGTACCAGATAAAGAAAAAAGTCTAAATAATGGTGCCATAAAAACACTAACAGATGATCCAGAGGCATTAGATTTCAAACGGCTTGAATGCCTATGTAAACACTATAAAATTGAT
Organism: uncultured Bacilli bacterium; assembly: GCA_910584255.1. Lineage (GTDB taxonomy): Bacteria > Bacillota_I > Bacilli_A > RF39 > UBA660 > Alloscybalousia. The sequence continues at coordinate 28,625 of CAJTXV010000016.1, read as the reverse complement.
ATGAATAAAGCATTTTCCAAGCTTACAAAAAAAGAACAAAACTACATTTTATATGGAAGTGATGAATTAATTCACTTTAATTACCGTTCTAAAAGTGGAAATTTATATAATCAGAAAGACTACTATGAGGGAATTATCAACAACTTAGAAAGAAGGTATATGGAAACAAATAGCGAATGGATTCGTGAGTGGCTAGAAAACTATATGATTGAAACAGAGTGTGAAATCTGTCATGGAAGTAGACTACAGGATAGTGTGTTATCTGTTTTAGTAGGAAAGAAGAATATTTATGAGGTTACTTGTCTTAGTATTAAACAACTCATTGAATTCTTCGATTCATTAAAACTAACACAATCTCAACAAGAAATTTCCAATCTATTAATTAAAGAAATTCGCTCACGCTTATCATTTTTAAAAAATGTTGGACTAGAATACCTTACTTTAAGTAGATCCGCAGGAACCCTATCAGGTGGAGAAGCACAAAGAATTCGTCTGGCAACTCAAATTGGATCTAAACTAACAGGAGTACTTTATGTATTAGATGAACCTAGTATTGGACTTCACCAAAGAGACAATGAAAAACTAATTAAATCCTTATTAGAAATGCGTGATTTAGGCAATACATTGATTGTAGTAGAACACGATACAGATACGATGCTAGCAAGTGATTACTTAGTAGACGTTGGACCAAAAGCTGGAAGTGAAGGAGGTTACATTGTAGCTGCTGGTGCTCCAAAAGAAGTAATGAAAAATGAAAACAGTATTACAGGTAGATACTTAAGTGGGAAGGAAAAAATTGAAGTTCCAACAAAACGACGTAAAGGAAATGGAAAATACATTGAAATAAAAGGTGCTAGCGAAAACAATCTAAAAAATATAGATGTAAAATTTCCATTAGGGACCATTACTTGTGTTACTGGTGTTTCAGGAAGTGGAAAGAGTACATTAGTAAATCAAATTCTTTGTAGAGCCGCTTATTCTAAAGTCTATAAAAGTAAAGATAAACCAGGAAAACATAAAAAAATATTAGGATTAGAAGAGATTGATAAAGTCATTGAGATTTCTCAAAACCCAATTGGAAGAACACCAAGAAGTAATCCTGCAACATATACTGGAGTGTTTGATGAGATTCGTGATTTATTTACAAATACAAAGGAAGCCAGAATGAATGGCTTTGAAAAAAATAGATTCTCATTCAATGTGAAAGGTGGAAGATGCGAAGCATGCCGCGGAGATGGAGTCAAGAAAATAGAAATGCATTTTTTACCAGATGTCTATATTCCATGTGAGGTGTGCCATGGTACAAGATATAATAGTGAAACATTAAAAATAAAATATAAGGATAAAAATATTGCAGAGGTATTAGATATGAGAGTAACCGATGCTTTAAAGTTTTTTGAAAACGTACCAAAGATAAAAAATAAATTACAAGTTCTAGAAGACGTTGGGATTGGATATATTAAATTAGGACAAAGTGCAACAACTCTCTCAGGAGGAGAAGCAGGACGTGTAAAATTAGCGAAAGAATTACAAAAGAAACCAACTGGAAAGGCCTTATATATATTAGACGAACCAACGACAGGATTACACTCTGCAGATATTAAAAGATTACTTGCAATATTTAATAAAATAGTAGATAATAAGGATACTGTAATAATTATTGAACATAATTTAGATGTAGTGAAATGTGCAGATTATATCATTGACTTAGGACCAGAGGGAGGAGACCGTGGCGGATGTGTTGTCACAACAGGAACACCAGAAGTAGTTGCCAAAGCAAAGGAATCTGCAACGGGTGATTTTTTAAGAAAAATATTAAAATAATTGGGTGAGAGCATGACAAAAACTACAAAAAAAAGAGTGGAAGATTTAATAGAATGGGTCTTACAAATTCTAGGGTATGCACTAATACTTGTATTTGTCGCTACCTTTTTTGATACCTTTCAAATTGATGATGAGCATCTTTACCTTTATGGATTGGTAGCTACCTTAATCATATTCATTTTAAATAAAACCATCAAACCGATTCTTTTCTTTTTAACAATTCCAATTACTGGAATTACAGTAGGAATCTTCTATCCTTGTATTAATTTATTTATCCTAAAACTAACCGACTGGATACTGAGGGAACACTTTCAAATTACCAATATTTTCATTGCTTTTTTGTTAGCAATTTTAATATCTATTATGAATCAACTAGTAGAAATAATTATTACAAAACCAATTATGAGGAGAATTAAGAGAAATGAGTAGAATCGCATTGGATTTAGGATTTATACAAATATATTGGTATTCGATTTTTATATTTCTAGGAGTGTTTTTTGGTGGATGGATTGTCTTAAGAGAATGTAAGAAGCAAAATGTAAATGAAGATTTTATTATTAACTTAATGTTCTATACGATTATTTTTGGGTTGATTGGAGCAAGACTTTACTATGTGGGATTCAATTTTGAGTACTATCAAAAATATCCATTAGAAATACTAGAAGTATGGAATGGGGGACTTGCAATCCATGGGGGTATTATTGCAGGACTTATATTTGTTGCACTTTACTGTAAAAAATACAATGCAAAACTACTTAAAGTGTTGGATATTATTGTTGTTGGTTTAATTCTAGGACAAGCAATCGGACGTTGGGGAAATTTCTTTAATCAGGAAGTATATGGTGCAGTTATCCCATTAGAAAGACTTCAAAGTCTAGGAATTCCTTCTCAAATTATAGATGGTATGTTTATTCAAGGTGCTTACCGCCACCCAGTGTTTTTATATGAATCTATTTGGTGTGCAGCAGGATTTATTGCATTATTAATGATTCGAAATTATAAGTATCTAAAAACAGGACAATTATCAGGGGTTTATCTTGTATGGTATTCCGTTGGTAGATTATTTATTGAAGGAACCAGAGATAAAGTATATAGCCTATGGATTGGCCCACTAAGAATGGCACAACTCGTTTCTATTGTTCTTATCATAATAGGTGTATTACTCATTCTTTTCTGTAAGAAGGGTACACGTTTTGATAACCTGTATAAAGATGCCGAAAAAGAGGAAATCAATTTCTAGGAGGAAATCATGCAAAGTGAATATCAAACAATTATTATTGGTGGTGGTGTAGCTGGAATGACAGCTGCACTTTATTTAAAAAGAGCAGGAGAAAATGTAGCTATCATTGAATGTGACGCACCAGGAGGGCAGATTACTAGAACCTCTGAGATTGAAAATTATCCTGGAATTTTAAAAATTAATGGACCTGAATTAGCTTTTCAAATGTATGAACAGGTGACTTCCTTAGAAGTTCCATTTGTTTTTCAAAGAGTAATATCTTTAGAATTAGAAAATGATTCCGTTCTAATTCATACCAAAAAACAACAGTTGAAATGTCAAAATTTAATTTTGACACTAGGAAGAAATCCTAAAAAACTAGGTATTGAAAATGAAAAAGAATTATCAGGAAAGGGTATTAGTTGGTGTGCAGTCTGCGATGGTCCTCTTTATAAAAATAAAGAAGTCGCAGTCATTGGTGGAGGACGTTCTGCGATTGAAGAGGCAATTTATTTATCCAAAATGTGCTCTAAGGTTACATTAATTCATAGAAGAAGCGAATTTCGTGCAGATAAATCATTAGTGGATGAATTAAAGAATGTATCTAATATCTCTTTACTAACTCGAAATCAAGTTGTGAAATTTACGGAAAAAGAAGGACGTCTTCATAGTATAGTACTAGAAGATGGAATTGACTTAAAAGTAGATGGATGCTTTGAATTTATTGGACAGGAACCATCAACTGAAATATGTAAGGGTTTAGATATATTAGATTCTGAAGGATATATTGAGGTAAATTCTAATTATCAAACAAAATATCCTAACATTTATGCAGGTGGAGATTGTATTAAAAAAGATTTATATCAAATTATAACCGCCTGTTCTGATGGAGCAAGAATTGCAGAACAAATTTTAAAGAAATAATCGATAGAAAAGTTTTAAAATTCTAGAAATTTTAGAATTTTTTGAATGATTCGAGATTCGTTGGAATGTAAACCATAATCAAGATTCCAAAAAAGTAATAAAAAATTTATCTCTAGAAACTAAAAAGTGGTATGATAAAAATAAAGAGAATCGCAAAATAAAATATCAAAATACAAAATAAGAGAGGAATAATGGAGAATGGAGAAGCAAGAATCATATATAAAACTAATTAGAATTCGCTATCATCAAAAAGTATTTGATATTTTTGGTGACAAGAATCATCAGAAAACTTTCTTAGAAGTAAGAATAGAAAATGGAAAGGAAGTATATTATTATCCTATTTTAAAAGACTATATTGGGTTAAATAATATCTATAATAAACCATTTAATGGTGTTTTGAATTCAAAAAAATATAGTTTCCAATCGAAAGTAATGATTGCTACTTATATGATGGGGATTTCTCTAATTATAGGACAGGGATTAACCATCAATAATTTAAATTATGAACTACAACGTATACCAGTTACTTATGAACCACTACAAGAAAGTAATTCTATATCTGTCGAAGAGAAAACAGAACAACCAGAAATAGAACAACTGAAAATAGAGGAAGAAAAAGATTCCTTTTCACTAGAAGACATTGACCCTTCCATGTATTGCCAAGATGAATCGAAAATTATGGTATATGATAATGAGGTGTTAACAGCTTTAGGAGTACCCGAAGTTTCCTTTGAAGAAGCGCACCTTACCTTAGACAATAATACAAAAATTTCACCTGAACATAAAAAATATATGCATCAATTTCTAAATGTATTAGAAAAGAAAATGCCTGAAGTAGATTTAAGAATATTAAATAGTAATTGGAAAGATTTAGAATACGCAATAGATTTAGATCAAGAAGGAGAAGTCAACGGAAGTTGGTCTATGTATGATAAAAAACTCCATTTGAAAAAAGAATATATTAATTCTGAAACGGGAACTTTTGATGAGAAAAGATTTATATCTGTTTTAGCACATGAACTAGTTCATACTTTAAACTATGGAACACTAACAATTACGGATCCGAATACCCTAGAAGAAATTACATTAACTAAATTTTTTCAACGTACAAATTATGGAGAAAGTTTTAGCGAGGGATTTACAACCATTCTAGCAAACTATTTATTATCAGACGACTATGAAAATTACTTTGAACAAGAAAATCCAAGTTTCAGTTCCTATCAAGAAACAACACCAATCTGTTATCAGATATATAAGGGTATGGATAACTATAATATGTATGATTTTATAGATAAAGATATTTCTTATTTTAGTCAAAAAGTATCAGAGGAAGGCTTGGAAGATGCAGTTTTAGTAGTGGATACATATTATGAATCGCTAGAAGGGTTAGAAGAAGGTGACATTTTAGAAACAGAGGAACTAGATCAATTACTAGAGGAAGTTTTAGAAAAAAGAATTGAGAAAGAAGTAGAAAAAGGTTCTAGTAATTTAAAAATTTTATCGATCGTAGATAAAATTCTTTCCGAAGATTATAATATAGACAAATGGAAAGTTACGAGGGAGATATTAAAAGGTAGAGAGGACAATGTATTATATATTCTTTCTGATCAAGAAAAAAATGCTGGATTAACAGAAGAGGAACAACTACAAAAAGGTTACGCTACTGTTAGAATCAGTCGTGGGGAAGAAAAAGAACCGTTAAATATTACACCTAAAATGATAACTATATACTTAAATGAACAGAATGGAATTCCAGAATACCGTTTTGCATACCTGACTTTGAATCAGGAGTATCATGATGTCGAAACAGAGGAAGTAGTACAACTAGAATTTGAAAATTCCTTAGGACTCTTTCAAGTTCTGCCTGAGATGGATGTTTCCATCCAAACCACTTTATTAAAAGATCCTGATTTTATAAAATTGGTTGAGGAAGAATTAGAAGAGAAAAGAGAAGAAGCGAAAAGATATCAGGAACAGCATGCACAAAGAGAACAAGCGAAAGCAGAACTAAGAAATAAACTAGATCCATTGATTAATGAAGCAATATCAATCGGTGCAGGAGATTTAGAACTTTGTAGAATCGTTACTGAGAACTCAGAAAGTCTTACCTTAGGAATGGAAATATTACAAGAGTATAAACCTGAAAGCTTAATTATATTTAAAAACTCATTAAGTAAAACAGAAGAGATGACGATTACAACCTTATCTGTAATACATAGTGACGGTACATTGAGTAACGATAATGAAATAGACAATTACATAATTTATCAGACTGAGGGAGAAGAAGGAATTAATTACCATTTAGGAAAGCTAGTAGAGGAAAATGGAGAAAGTCATCTTTACGATGACCGAGGAAACTTAGTAACTAATCCAGTAAATTTAGAAAATACTTACTCATTAAAAGAAGTTTTACCCGATATTGGAACATACTCAATTCAAGTAAAAGAAGAATTCTTCTCTTCACCAGAATTTAGAAGTTTAATGGATGCAATTCAAAATGAAAAAGGGTTATAAGAATCGTACAAGATAGGCGATTCTTTTTTCTTAGAAATAACTAGAATTGTGGTATACTAATAAAAAAATGCAATATATATAAAAGAGGCGATTTTGATGAAGAAAAAAGTAGTAGTTCTAGGTGGTGGGACAGGAATGTCCCATTTACTTAGGGGATTAAAAGAATTTCCTATAGAGATTACGGCTGTTATTACAGTTGCAGATAATGGAAAGTCAACTGGAAAACTACGAGAAGAATTTTCAACTCCTGCAGTAGGTGATATTCGTCAAGTACTGACGAACCTTTCTTGCCTACCATCAGAAATTAAAGATATTATGGAATATCGTTTTGATACTTATAGTGATTTAAATGGACATCCAATTGGGAATTTATTACTAACAGCTATGTTAAATAAGACAAGTTCCCTAAAGAAAAGTATTGAAAATCTAAGTGAGTTATTAGATGTGAAACATAAAGTACTTCCACTATCTGAAGATTACTTGACATTAGAGGCAGAAACCATGGATGGGAAAAAAATTGTCGGAGAATCTGAGATTATGAAATCCTATACTAAATTTAAAAAAATCCAATATAAAGAAACTCCTCACGTATTAAAAGAAGTAATAGATGCAATTAAAAGTGCAGACTTAATAGTTTTAAGTATGGGAAGTCTCTATACAAGTATTATTCCAAATTTGATTTGTAAAGATGTCATCAAAGCAATCGATAAATCTAAGGCTCCGATTGTTTACTTATGTAATATCATGAACCAACCAGGAGAGGTATTAGAAAACTATGCAAGTCATTATGTTTCTACACTAAACCAATATTTAGGTAAGAGAAAGGTAAATTTAGTTATTGCCAATAATCAAAGTATCTCTAAAGAAATGATTGAAAAATATGAGAAAGAATCCAAAGAACCAGTCAAAATTGATTATGAAAATTTAAAGAAAATGAAAGTAGAATTAATTGAAGATTATTTGATTACAGTAGATGATGGAACCATTAAACATAATGGATTAAAGGTTGGATCTATTTTGTTTTCTTATTTAATGAGGTGATGATATGTCATTTACTACAACTATTAAAGAAGAAATCTCAAGAATTGAAAGTCCAAAATCAGAAAATATTGCAGAACTTTCAGGATTTTTAAGAAATAGTGGGAGCTATGAAGATGGAATTATTGATTTAATTACAGAAAATGCAACCATCGTAAAAAGAATCTATAAATTATTTAAAGACCTTTACGATGTGACTTGTGAATTTGAAACAAGAAAAGGAAATAACTTTAGTAAAAACAACCTATATTTAGTAATGGTAACTGAAAAGGTGGATTTTATCTTAAAAGACTTATCAATCATATCAGAAAATGGAGAATATTTAGGAAGTCCCAAGTCTTATTTAGTAGATTCTGAAGAAGATAAAAGGGCCTATTTACGTGGCGTCTTTTTAGCGAAGGGTAGTACCAATGATCCAAAAACTTCTAGATATCATTTAGAGTTTATTATTGATGAAATGGAAGAAGCCTATTTTATTCAAGAACTATTAAATGAGTTTTACTTAAATAGTAAAATTTTAACGAGAGATAAAGGATATATGGTATATATCAAAGAAGCAGAGAAAATTGGAGACTTCTTAAGGCTCATTCAAGCATCCAGTGCTGTATTATATTATGAAGATATTAGAATTTATAGAGATCATAAAAATATGACCAATCGTTTAAATAATTGTGAACAGGCAAATATTGATAAAATTGTAGAAACTGCCACCAAGCAGTTAGAAGATATTGAATATTTAAAAGAAAACTTAGGAATTGAACTCTTAGATGACAAGACAAAAGAAGTAATTTTATATAGAGAGAAGTATCCAGAAGCCTCCCTATTAGAATTAAGTGAAATTATTACTTATGAAACAGGGAAACCAATTACAAAATCTGGATTGAATCACAGGTTTAGAAAGATAAAAGAATTAGTATTTAAAATAAAGGGACAGAAAGAAAGTAAATAAAAATATAGATTGGAATGGAGTAATGCATAATGATTAAAATGGAGAATTTTCAATTAGAAAAGATTGATTATAATAATACAGAGCATTTGAAGTATCTAAAGACTTTAATGAAATCCAAAGATATGAGTTACCTTTGGGATATTACAGACTCAAAATTAGATGATATGTCAAATAGTTATATTGTAAGGAATGCGGAAGATGATATGGTAGGATATTTAAATCTTTCGAATCCAACAGACTCATTTTATGGTAGTACAATAAGTTTATATTATGCAATTGAAGAGTCTAAAAGAGGACAAGGATATGGCAAAAGATTAGTAGAAGATGTAAAAAATTGGCAACTTCAAAAAGAAAAAATAGATTGTATTGTTGCTCAAGTAGAACCTAGTAATGTCCACAGTCAAAATGTATTATTAGGTGCGGGAATGAAAGAGGTTATGAGGGATGAAGACTTTGTAACTTTTATTGAGAAAAGTGAAGGAAAATCAAAATAAAAAAGTAAACATAAATGATATGCTAAGTAGGTAACAAAAAAAGTTAATTATTTTTTTATAACAAAGAACTTAAAAACGTATTTTCCAAATCCACCAATTTATATTAGTAGTTCCTATCTACAATATAAAGATCAATATAGAAAGAAAATAGGAGATATTGTAATCAATCTGAATGATGAAACTTGGAATCAATGGTGAAATTTCAACTTTAATAGATTTGAAGATCAATTATACTATAAGGAAACAAAATTAAAATCCTATACCAAAAGTTTAGGAATGAATTCAAATATCAAGAGCTAAAAGGATACAAATGTTAAAAAATTCTTGAATATCTGTACATTTTGTGGTAAAATAGGAATGTTTTCAAAGGGGGAGAACTAACAATGAAGGCAAAGAATATAAAATATTATCTAACACCTCTACTTCTTGCACTGAATATCTCACTTGTAGGGTGTGGATCAGAAAAAAATGTAGAAATAGTAGATACAAAAGAGACAGATATATCTAATGAAGATGAAATAGAAATAATTCCATTCAATCAGATTTTATCTAGTAATTTAGAAGAGGAAAAGGTAGAACTCCCAAGTTTTGAAGATCCTTTCCATTTAAAAGAAGAATCAAAGTCTACAGAAGAACTTAATTCTTTTGATCAAATATTACAAGAAGGTCTGAAGGAACCAGAAGAAAAAGATTCTACAGAGGAAGCAACGGAATCGATAGAAACGCCAGAAGAAAAAACGGAAGCAACGGAATCCCTAGAAGAAGATTCGAGATTAACAGAACTAAAAGAATTAGCAATCGTAAAAGAAATCTATATTATTGGAAATTCCAAAGATGATGGATACGAAATTCAATTTACCTCAAAAAATGATTCATTAAATTATCTTGTAAGAGAGGGAGTCGATGATACCCGTGAGTATCTCGATACCTTAATATTTACGGATGAAAGTTCAGTTAACTTCTTAAACTGTGAAGACCTAGAAATTATGACGGCAATTTCCCATCCAGAAATTATTAAGTCTCTTGGAATGAAACGTTGTTCTACGACAGATCTTTCTTGCCTAGAAGCATTTAAAAATTTGGAGAACTTAAGGATTCAGAGCTGTCCAAGTTTAGAAAATATCGATACTTTGGGATGTTTAACAAAACTGCAAGGATTTCAAATGCTTGGTACCAATGTATCGGATATTCACTCATTATCTTATCTAAAAGATATTGTACTTCTTGATTTAAGATGCAACCAAATTACTGATGTTTCTCCTTTACAAGACCTTTCTAGATTGCAATATATATATTTAGAATATAATAGAATTGAGGACGCAGAATCATTAAGATTTTTAGAAGAAAAAGGATTAATTTCAGAGTACGAAAGATATATAATTCCTGCAACATATTGGAATAGCGATATCAGAATTACTCTAAAGAAATATGAGAATCAAACACACTTTCATCAATTAAAGATTCAAAAACTTGATAGTAAAGAAGATTGGTATGGTGGAGGATATTTTGTGGAAGTGTACGATAATCAAGGAAATCTTTGTGCATATTCCTTAGTAAACAAATTTGATGATCCATATTATTTTGAAAATACATATGATAATATTGTGTTATTAGGTGTTAAAGATTTATCTATGCTAGAAAAAATAGAAAATAAAGATACCATTACTAAAATAGATATTCAAAGTTGTTCGCTTTCTTCTCTAGAAGGAATCGATGCTTTCCAAAATGTAACTGGATTAACAATTACAAATTGTGATCAATTATCAGAAATTCCAGAATTATCGAATATGCCAAATCTCTCTACTGTAGTTATTAAAAATACACCAATTACAGAGATTAATTCACTATCTAATCTAAAAGATTTAGAGTATCTTTGGTTAAGCTATACTTATGTAGATGATATAAGTCCAATTTTTGAACTTTCTAGCTTAAAACAAGTGTACTATCTTTGGAATAAAAGAACAGTAGTAGAAGATATGCTTACATTAGAAGAAAAAGTCCCACATGTTGAATGGGTGCCCCAAGAAAGAACTATCAATGAAGAAAAAGTAAAAGAATATACAGAATAGTACATAAAAAAGAAGCTCCAGTTAGCTTCTTTTTTCTATAATGGAATCGATAATTCCGTAATCGAGAGCTTCCTTACTATCCATAAAATTATCCCGTTCGGTATCTTGTTCAATTGTACTGATTTCTTGCTTTGTATTCTTGGCTAAAATCTCATTTAATTTCTTTCTTAGTTTTAAAATATGTTCTGCCGCAATTTTAATTTCAGTTGCTTGTCCTTGAGCACCTCCTAGAGGCTGATGAATCATTACTTCTGCATTTGGTAAAATAAAACGTTTTCCCTTTTCTCCAGAAGAAAGTAAAAATGCAGCCATACTTGCAGCCATACCAAGACAAATCGTAGAAACATTACTAGATACAAAATTCATCGTATCATAAATGGCCATACCTGCAGTCACACTTCCACCAGGAGAATTAATATAGAGACTAATATCATCATGATTTAAAGAATCTAAATATAAAATCTGCGCAACGACACTGTTTGCTAAATCATCTGTGATTTCTCCTGATAAAAGAATAATTCTATTTTTTAATAACCTGGAAAAAATATCATAACTTCTTTCTCCGTGGATTTCTTTATCAACTACCATTGGAACTAAGTTCATTCTATCACCTAATAATATTTTAGTTCCTATTAAAAAAATTCATACAGAAAAAAGGAATACAAATTCCGATAAAATAATGAAAAAAATACAAAAATTATGATACAATAATAACTAGATAATAAAAAGAATAAGGGTGATACAATGGATAGTGTAAAAGTAACAGTCGCTGGGAATACAATCAAAGTAACAGATGGAACTTCTTTAGAAGAATTATCAAAACTCTATCAAGATGAATTTAAATATGACATCATTTTAGCAAAAGTAGATGGGATTTATGAAGAATTGAATGAAACAATTCATAAAGATTGTACAGTTGAATTTTTTGATTTAACAGATAAGGGTGCTAATCAAGTATACTTAAATGGACTCATCTATTTAGTTATTTATGCAACGAAAAGATTATTTGGAAGACAGATTGATATTAAAGTCAATCATTCAATAGATAAAGGACTCTATATTGAAACCAATCGAAAAATTACAGAAGAATCGATTGAAAAATTAGAACTAGAAATGAGAAAAATAGTTCAAGATGATTTACCAATTACAAAAGCTACGGTCACAAGATTTGATGCAATGGATTATTTTGAAAATACTGGTGATTTCGTCAAAAAAGAAATTATGAAGTATCTTACCTCTACGCATGTAACTCTTTATAAACTAGGGCCTTTCTACAATTACTTATACAGTCAAATGCCAATTAATACGAAATGCTTATCTCAATTTGAATTAACTTATCTTCATAAAAATGGATTTGTTTTAAGATTTCCAACCATTTATATGGAAAATGGAATTAAACCTTATGAGCATAGAGAAAAAGTATTTAATTTATTTAAAGAATCTAGAGAATGGGCAAAAATGTTGCACTTAGAAAATGTAGTAGATTTAAATAAAAGAGTATCTGAAAGTAGAATAGATGAATTGATTCGTATTGATGAACTTGTAAAAAATGCAAAGCTTTTAGAACTAGCCAAAGCTATTGTTTCTAAAAAAAATAAAGCACGGATTGTTTTATTAGCAGGACCTTCTTCAACTGGAAAGACAACAACAACGAATAAGTTAGTTCTTTGCTTGAAAAGTTTAGGATGTAATCCAAAGATGATTTCTATGGATGATTACTTTGTAGATCGAAAAGATACACCTCTAGATGAAGATGGAAAACCTGATTTTGAAAGATTAGAAGCAGTGGACCTAGAATTATTCGAAAAAACTGTTCAAAAACTAGTTTCAGGAGAAAAAACAGTGGTTCCAACCTATAGTTTTCTTCTAGGTAAAAAGGAATTTAAAGATGAAATGAGTTTAGAAGAAGACGAAATCTTATTAATTGAAGGAATCCATGCTTTAAATCCAAAAGTCTTAGAACATATTCCAAAAGAAGATAAAACAACTGTTTACTTATCTGCTCTTACAGAATTAAATATTGATAATCATACAAGGGTTTCAACGACTGATAACCGATTATTACGTAGAATTGTAAGAGATAACAGGACCCGAGGAAACTCAGTAGAAGATACCTTAGAAAAATGGAAAAAGGTAAGACTTGGAGAAGAAAAATATATATTCCCATATCAAGATGATGCAGACTATACTTATAATACAGCCATGATTTATGAACTCGGGGTACTAAAAACATTTGTAGAACCACTACTTTATTCTGTGTCACCAGAGTCTCCATATTATAATGAGGCACTACGTTTAATTAATTTTCTAAGAGTCTTTTTGCCAATCTCTTCAGAAAGTATCCCAGAAGATTCTATTTTAAGAGAATTTATTGGTGGAGGATGCTTTAAAATATAAATATCCACAGAATCTGTTCAAAAAAGAATTTAAATGATTAGATATTCACAAATTTTGTGGATATTTTATTTTCCTATGATATAATAATAGACATTCATAGGAGATGGAAAATATGGTAAAAAGAATTCTAGTAGAAGAAAAAGAATTAGTGATGGGAGAGATTGAATCTTTTTTATGTCGTCAAGGAATTTCTTATGTTAAAGTGGAAAATGAAATTCATATACCAAATTTAATTTTAAGATTTTTTGATTTTGAAGAGTATCGGCTTATTTGTCATGTAGGATTAGAAAATATAATAGAAAACTTTTCTTTAGATGACCTCCTATTGGTAAATTCTAATAAGGTATTATTACCAAGATATCAAGAATTTTTATCTGATTTAAAATCCAAAAGACCACAAAGAGAATTCATTATACCAATTACTACTGATACGAAAAAAGTAAAACCCACTCCTTATCCACCTTTTCGGTATAATAAAAGAAAAAAGCTACAAATAGAAAACGGAAAAATTATGAAAAAAATAAAAAAGTGACAACTAAAAATAAAATTCTCTTAATAAATTGACAAGTACTAGTAAAAACTATATATTGAAATTAGAAAAGAGGATGATATATATGAAAGTTGCAATTAATGGATTTGGAAGAATTGGTCGTTTGGCATTTCGTCAAATGTTTGGAATGAAAGATTGTGAAATTGTTGCCATTAACGATTTAACGAGTCCTGAAATGCTTGCTCATTTATTAAAGTATGATTCAGCACAAAAAAAATATGAATTAAGAGACACCATCGTCGCAAAAGAAAAAGGAATCGAAGTAGGTGGAGTAGAGATCCCTGTTTATGCGAATTCGAATCCAGAAGAACTTCCTTGGAAAGAACTAGGAGTGGATGTTGTATTAGAATGTACTGGTTTTTTCACTTCTCGTGAAAAGTCAGAAGCACATATTAAAGCAGGTGCAAAGAAAGTAATCATTTCAGCTCCTGCAGGAGATGATCTACCTACAATTGTATATGGGGTAAATGAAAATACTTTAACAAAAGAAGATAATATTATATCAGCAGCATCATGTACAACAAACTGTTTGGCACCAATGACAGATGCCTTAAACAAATTTGCTCCCATCCTATCTGGAATTATGACAACAGTTCATGCTTATACGGGAGATCAAATGATTCTAGATGGACCACACCGTAAAGGAGATTTAAGAAGAGCAAGAGCAGGGGCGATTAATATTGTTCCAAACTCAACAGGAGCTGCGAAAGCAATTGGTTTAGTGATTCCAGAATTATCTGGAAAGTTAATTGGTGGGGCTCAAAGAGTTCCTGTACCAGATGGATCTTTAACCATTTTAGATGCAGTAGTCAATAAAGAAATTACGAAAGAAGAAATTAATGAAAAGATGAAGGAATTTACTTCAGAGTCTTATGGATATACGATAGATCCAATTGTGTCTAGTGACATTATTGGGGATACCCATGGTTCCGTTTTTGATGCAACGCAAACAAAAGCAATTTCCCTAGGAGATGGAAAAACACTAGTACAAGTTGTTTCCTGGTATGATAATGAGAATTCATATACGAGCCAAATGGTACGAACAGCAAAAAAATTAATGGAGTTAATGTAAAAAAGAGAAAACGTTCGAATTTTCTCTTTTTCTATGTTTAGTAATTAAGCACTTTGTAATTCCATGGTTTTGGAAAGAACACGATTTTGATAATTCGGTGCATTAGAAACCTCTTCTAAAACGTTGATTTCACTTGGAATAACAATATCACCACTTTTAGTCATAGGTTCTACTTCCATCAAAACAAATCCATTTTCAAAAAAATCAAACCGAACATACTCATTTTGATATAAATTTGATTACAAATGATTGATGTAAAAATATATGGCAGGAATTTTAAATATAGGGTATGGGGCATATGCTCTTTTTTTCTTGACAAAATTCATGGGGGGGGGGGGTATGATGGAGATAAAACAATATCATAATCGGAGGTATAGACTATGAAAAAGTTAGAAAAGAAGATTTTTGTCTTAGGAGGAGTTTGTTTAGCTTTTGTAGTAATGATTACTACTCTTTTTCTGAATTCTTATTCTATTCAAGAAACAGTAAAGAGTATTTCTATTACTTCTACAAAACTAGATTATTCTAATAAGGAAGCAGGAAGTTTTAAGGTTACTAAAAGTTCGGAATGGATATCAAGTGAGAAAGTAAAAATAACCATGGATTTAGATACAGTATCTTTTCCAAATGAAGGAGAAAAGAATCTAATCCTTATTTTAGATACTTCAAATGTAATGGATGGAAAAATAAATAGTATCAAGGATAGTATGAATGTACTAATCGATACTTTTTTAGTAAATAGTAATTATAAGATGGCATTAATTGATATGAATGAAGAATCTACTATTCTATCAAATTTAACAAATAATAAAGAAAAAATTACTAGTAAAATAGATGGAATTTCTTTAAGAGGAGAAAGTAGAAACTATTATCAAGCCTTAAAAAGTGTAGAAACGATATTAAATAAAAGAGAGGAAGAAACTACTGTAATTTTTCTTACAGGGGGATACTCAAATAAAGAAACACCAAATGAGAAAGTTGAGTATGGATATTTAAAAGAACAATATCAAAATCTAACTATCTATGGATTATCTTATGAAATGGGAGATAGTAAAATCGTAGAATCTATCAGTGATAAAGGGTATTTAGTAACAAGCGATAACTTAACAAAAACATTAATTTCTATTTCTAACTTTTCTAAGAAATATCAAGAGTTAACTATAAAAGATATCGTAAATGAACATAATTTTGATATCAGTACAATTACCAATATGAAAGTAACAGAAGGAATTACTACAGTAAGTGGTAAAGAAATCAATTGGAATTTAGAAGATTTTAGAAGTGGGAATGATGCTAGTCTTAGTTTTGAAGTATCTTTAAAGGAAGAAAGAAAAGAAGAAGTAGGAAATATAGAAACAAATGAAGAAGAAGAAATTAAGTATGAAATAGAAGGAACTAGTGAAACAGTAAGAAGTAATAAAACACCCATTCTTGGAACTACTTATGAAGTAATATATGAAGGAAATGCCCCAAGAGGTTGTACTGTAGAAAATGTACCAGTAGTAGAAAACCATAAAGTATATGAAAAGGTAGAAGTATCCAAAGAAGTACCAGTATGTAAGGGATATACATTTGAAGGATGGAGACATGTTACAAAAGGAGTAGAACAGATATCAGAAGATACTTTTCAGATGCCAGGAAGTGACGTTATATTAAGAGCAACATGGAGTAGTTTTAGTATTGCTATGTCATTAGAGGGAGAAGTAATAGAATACAAAAAGCCTATCTTACAAAGTGTAGGAGAAAACTATACAGGAGAGATTTGGGGATATAAAGAAAATATTAAGAAAATAGTCATCCAAGACTATATGAAAGAAATACCAAATGCGATTGAAGTATTTGATATTTCAAAAGAAAAGAATGGGGGATTACTTGCCTATATTGTAGAAGAAAATGGAGGATATACTGTCTATATACAGGGAGATGGAAGGATAGAATTAAGTCCTGATAGTAGTAATTTATTTAATGGATTTACGAATCTAGAAGTAATCGAAGGATTAGAGAATCTAGATACAAGTAAAGTAGAAAATATGAGTAACATGTTTAAGGGTTGTAGTAGTTTAACCAATCTAGATGTTAGTCATTTTGATACAAGTAATGTAACCAATATGAGTGGAATGTTTGAAGGATGTACAAATATTACAGAGTTAGACGTAAGCAACTTCGATACTTCTAAAGTTACCGATATGAACAATATGTTTAAAGATTGTAATAGTTTAACGAATCTAGATGTAAGTCATTTTGATACAAGTAATGTAACCGATATGAGTGGAATGTTTGAAGGATGTACAAATATTACAGAATTAGACGTAAGCAACTTCGATACTTCTAAAGTTACCGATATGAATAACATGTTTAAGGATTGTAATAGTCTAACCAATCTAGATGTGAGTGGTTTTAATACAAGTAATGTAACCGATATGAGTGGAATGTTTGAAGGGTGTACAAATATCACAGAGTTAGACGTTAGTCATTTCGATACTTCGAAAGTAACAGACATGAATAACATGTTTAAGGATTGTAATAATCTAACCAATCTAGATGTGAGTGGTTTTGATACAAGTAATGTAACCGATATGAGTGGAATGTTTGAAGGATGTACAAATATTACAGAGTTAGACGTAAGTAATTTTGATACTTCTAAAGTTACAGATATGAATAATATGTTTAAAGGTTGTGAAAACATTACAAACTTAGATATCAGTAACTTTGATACAAGTAATGTAACCGATATGAGTGGAATGTTTCAAGGATGTACGAATCTAGAATCTGTTGACCTAACAGGAATTGATACATCTAAAATCAAAGATATGAGTCATATGTTTGATGGTTGTGGTAATTTGACGACAATCACACCAGAAAATATAGAAGTACCAGAAGGAACAAAGACAGATGGATTATTTAATGGATGTGAGAATTTACCAACAAGGCCGATTAAAGTAAGTTATTCTGTAGAAATTACTACTAATGAAGGAGGAAGGGTAAGTACGAATCTTTTATCGATTGATTATGGAAGTAGTAATACATTTGAAGTAATACCAAATACAGGTTACTATTTATCAAGTATCAGTTGTATAAATGGATATACAACAAATGCAAATGTAGGAACTAGTCAAACAGAAACACAAACGATTACCATTTCTAATAACAATCAAGATTCTATTAGTACCTGCACAGTAGAGTTTGATACTACTTTTGTAACCTATTTAGTAAGTCTAGCTAAAACAGATACAACTAATCTTGCATACGATACTACTAGTGATAGAAACTTAAGATATATAGGGACTAGTCCTAATAATTATGTAAGATTCAATAATGAATTATGGAGAGTTATTGGGGTCATGAATAATGTAGCTGATTCGAATGGAAGTAAAGCAAGTCGTATTAAATTAATAAGAGCAAGTTCAATTGGAAATCTTAATTGGCATAATACTATAGATGTGGTTAATTGGCCTGGATCGAGCACTGGAATTCTATTAAATAGTGGAACATATTGGAATCGTTCTGGTTCATATAGTAGTATAGGATTAACAAGTGATACAAAGACTAAAATAAGTGCAATTACATGGAATCTAGGTGGCGCAAAGAACCTGGCAGAGTGTACTTTTACTAGTGCAGAGATGTACATGGCAGAAAGGGGAACTTT
The DNA here is from genome assembly GCA_910584255.1 of uncultured Bacilli bacterium. Lineage (GTDB taxonomy): Bacteria > Bacillota_I > Bacilli_A > RF39 > UBA660 > Alloscybalousia. The sequence goes on along the minus strand of CAJTXV010000016.1, from coordinate 9,929 downwards.
GGTAAATGTAGGATCTACTACATGGAAAGGTTATGTAGGATTGATGTATGGTAGTGATTATGGATATGCGGTAGGTGGAAGTGCTAGAAATACTTGTTTATCTGCTAAGTTGGGTTCATACAGTAGTTGTTATACAAGTAATTGGTTATACTTAGGAAGTCAAGAATTAATTATGACTGCTAACAGTATAGCGGCTCCTTATAGTTTTTTAATATTGAAAGGTTCGTTAAATGCTATGGGGACGTCTTATCACAAGTATGTTGGTGCTACTCGTCCTGTCGTATATCTTAATACTAATATCAAAAGAACAGGAGGAAGTGGAACGAGTAGTGATCCATTTACGATTGAATAATAAAAATTGTAGAGGAATTACTTTGATAGTAGTTCTTCTTTTTTCCTTTATCTTTTTCTACTTAAATAATCAAATATCAATTGTAAATGTCAAACTATTGATTAAATTAATTTTCTAAATAAAAATAAGTGTAGTAATAAAACAATGAAACGTCATTACGGCACTTTTTTATTTTAGAAGCCTCATAACCTTATAATTTTTCCTAAATGACAAAACTGTAATGAAAAGCAACTGGAAAATGCTAGTATTTGCTTGGTTTTGTGATATACTAAATATATATGAAAAGAATAATAACTCAAGGAGATATGGTATGAAGAAGACAATTATGGATTTAGATTTAACCGGAAAACGTGTAATTATCCGTTGTGATTTTAATGTACCAATGAAAGATGGAAAAATCTTAGATGATACAAGAATTGTAGAAAGCTTAGATACAATTCGCTATGCAGTAGGGCAAAGGGCAAAGATTATTTTACTATCCCATTTAGGAAGAATTAAAGAAGAAAGTGATAAAGAAAAGAATAGTCTAACTCCAGTTGCTATCCGTTTAAGTGACTTATTAAGAATTCCAATTCGATTTGTAAACCGTACAAGAAGTGAACAACTAAAAGAATTAATTTCCAATATGAAAGAGGGAGAAATTATTCTAATTGAAAATACTAGGTTTGAAGACTTAGATGGTAAAAAGGAGAGTTCTAACGATCCTGAACTTGCATCTTACTGGGCAAGTCTTGGGGACATCTTTATCAATGATGCTTTTGGTACCATTCATAGAGCCCATGCATCAAATGTTGGAATTGCGTCTCTTCTTCCAAATGCCATTGGTTTTTTAGTAGAAAAAGAATTAAATGCGCTAAGCAGATTAGATCAACCAGAAAGACCTTATATGGTTGTTCTAGGTGGTTCTAAAGTATCTGATAAAATTGGTGTTATCAAAAACTTAGTAGAAAAAGCAGATAAAATTCTAATTGGAGGCGGAATGGCATTTACTTTTTTAAAAGCTGCCGGATATGAAATTGGTGGTTCTATACTAGATACTGAAAATATTGATTTCTGTAGAGGAATTTTAGAAAAATATTCTGAAAAAATTATTCTGCCAATCGATGTTCAGGCATCTACCGATGCTTTAGAAAATAGCCCTAGTAGAATTGTAAAAGTTGGATCTTTGCGTCCGAATGAATTAGGATTAGATATTGGAACCGATTCTATTAATTTATTTGCTCGTGAGTTAGCAGGAGCCAAGACAGTTGTATGGAACGGACCATTAGGGATGTATGAAATTCCTAAATATAGTGTTGGAACTGACCAAATACTTCGGTATTTAACTGAGAATAATATCGATACTATTTTAGGTGGAGGAGATATTGTTGCAGCATCAGAAAAATTAGGATATAAAGATAAGGTAAGTCATGCCTCTACTGGTGGTGGGGCTACTTTAGAGTACTTAGAAGGAAAAGAATTACCAGGATTAACAGTAATCAATGAAAAATAAGAAAGCAAGGAGTAAATTATGAAGGGTTTAAAGAAAAACAGTATCATCTTATTAATTGCTACCATAGTAATTGTTGGTTTTGTATTAAAAGATGACTTCAACGCAATCATCGATGCAATATTAAAAGCAAATATTCTAGTATTGTCTCTTGCTTTTTTATGTCAGATTATAGCACTGATGTTTGAAGCACTTGCGTATAAAAAAGTAGTAGATAGTTATACTGATAACTATTCTTATAAAAGTGCTTTAAAGATGCAATTTATTACCAAATTTTTTAATGGAATTACTCCTTTTTCTACAGGTGGACAACCAATGCAAATTTATATGCTAAAAAAAGAGGGATTCCGATTTACAAAAGCAACCAATATCATTATGCAGAATTTTATATTATATCAAGCAGCATTAGTAACCTATGGATTGATTGCTCTATTAGTCAATTGGAAGTGGAATCTATTTAAAGAAGTAACCTTACTAAAGAATTTGATTGCATTAGGTTTTCTTATGAATACACTTGTAATGCTCGGATTAATTATTATTAGTTTTAGTAGTAAATTTAATCATATAATAATAGATAAAGCAATTGCAGTTTTAGCCAAACTAAAAATCGTAAAAGATAAAGAAAAGAAACAGGCAGAATGGAGTGAGAAAGTCAGTGACTTCCATCAAGGAACGACTTATTTAAAGCAACATAAAAAACTCTGTTTGGAGTCATATTTATATAATTTCATTTATTTAACACTGAATTATGCGATGCCATATTTTGTAATTGCCTCTCTTTTAGGATTTGATAATCCTGTAACGCCAGTGGGTGCAATTTGTTCATCCGCCTATATTTTGATTATTGGCTCTTTTGTACCGATTCCAGGAGCATCTGGCGGAATAGAATATGGCTATCTCAGGTTCTTTGGTTCCTTTATAAAAGGTGGTATATTAAAGGCATCATTACTAATTTGGAGATTTATCTCATATTATTTTCTAATGATAGTTGGTGCAATTATCTTTAATCTTAAAGGAAGTGAGAAGAAATGCGAATAGGAATTTTTACAGAGGCATATACACCATATATTAGTGGGTTAGTAACCAGTGAAGTCATGCTTAAAAAAGCATTAGAAAAATTAGGACATACAGTGTTTGTTGTAACTGCAAATTTGGAAAGCTTTCACTATGATTATGATGAGGAAGAACATATTTTAAGAATTCCAGGAATACCAACAGGAATTTATGATTCTAGACTCACAGGGCTATACCCAATTAAAGCAGTCAATATGATTAAAACATGGAAATTAGATATCATTCATTCACAGACTGAGTTTGCCGTTGGAACTTTTGCACGACTTTTAGCTTTTCAACTAGATATTCCATTAGTTCATACCTACCACACAATGTATGAAGATTATGTTCATTATGTTACCAAAGGATATTTTGATAAATCTAGTAAAAAAATTGTGGAATACTTAACCAAATTCTATTGCGATAGAACTGCAAGTGAATTAATTGTTCCAACAAAGAAGACTTATGATCTATTTAAAGAAAAGTATAAGGTAGATAAAAATATTCATATTATTCCAACAGGAATTGAATTAGAAAGATTCTATAAAGAAAATGTAGATAACGAAAAGATTCAAAAACTAAAAAGGAAATATCATTTAAAGAAGAATGATTTCGTTTCCATTTTTGTAGGAAGAATCGCCCAAGAAAAAAACATCGTATATTTAATTGATGTTGTAAAAGATTGTTTATCTCAATGTCCAAATTTAAAACTATTAATTGTTGGCGATGGACCAGATGCAGAAGAATATAAACAATTGATTCAAAGCTACGGATTAGAAGAAAAAATTTTAATGGTTGGAAAAGCAAAATGGGAAGATATGCCATACTATTACCATCTAGCAGATATTTTCCTAACAGCTTCTGTAACAGAAACACAAGGATTAACCGTGATTGAAGCAATGGCATCAGAAGTAACACCAATCTGTATTGAAGATGAAAGCTTTCAAAATACGGTAATTCATGATTTAAATGGAAAGCTATTTAAATCAAAAAAGGGATGCAAAAAAGCAATTGAAGAACTATATAATGACCACGAATTAAATCAGAAGTTATCGAAGCAAGCAAGAATTAATGTAGATCGATATAGTTCAAAATATTTCGCAGAATCTGTATTAAAAGTCTACCAGTATGCTTTAGATCATAAAGAAAATCGTTTGGGTGTATTTGGAAAAATTGTTGAGAAGTTTAAAGGAGAGAAAGATGAAACTGATCATAAGCAATCTTAAAATGAATTTTACTTTAGAGGAAGCAAAATCTTATAAAGAGGCTTTAGATACATTAGAATGTAAAAAAAATACATTGATTATATGCCCAAGCTATCCGTATTTATCTTATTTTAATGGAAAAAACTATTATCTTGGGAGTCAAAATATTGCGAGTCGGAAAATGGGATCTTTAACCGGAGAAGTATCTATTGAGCAACTAATTTCTCTTGGAATTCAGTATGCAATTATTGGACATTCTGAAAGAAGAATTTATTCAAATGAAGATGACCATCTAATCCGAAAAAAGATGGCTTTATGTTTTGATTATCATGTGGTGCCAATTCTTTGTATTGGGGAAAGCTTAGAAGAAAAGGAAAAAAAACTTGAAGTTTTAAAAAAACAACTAGATACAGTACTTTATGATTTAGAATTAAAAGAGATTATAATTGCTTATGAACCAGTTTGGTCGATTGGAACAGGAAATACCCCCGCTCATGATGAAATTAAATCGACACTTCAGTGGATAAAAGAATATATGAAAAATAACTACTCGATAGAGTGTAAAGTGATATATGGAGGGAGTGTAAACCAAAGAAATATAGAATCGTTAAATAGAATAGAAGAAATCGATGGTTATCTAATTGGAGGAGCCAGTTTAAAAATAGAAGAATTGAGAAAAATAATTGAAATATTGGAGGTAAAAAAATGAGTTTAGATATTTTTAATGATATTGGTACATGGTTCAGTAATACAATGCAGGACCTACAAAAGATTATAGAAACGAACTTTGATAATCCACTATTTTGGGTACTAATTGTCGTAATTGTTATATCGATTGCTGCTTTTTCTTTTAACACATTAAATAAATAAAACAAAATTTTTCCTTTTTCGACACTATTTGACAAAACTAGTGTTTCTTCTCCGTATCAATTTGTAAAATTATATTGTATAATGGAGATGCGTGTAGTAAGAAAGGGGAAAATATGAAAAAAGTCAGAGTACTTATGATTGACGATAATGTCGAGTTAGTAGGAATGATTAAGGAGTATTTTAAAAATCACGCTAGTATAGAATTAGTTTTAGAGGCACATGATGGGGATGAAGGATTGGATTTAATTCGTCATAGACAAAAGGATTATGATACAATCATCTTAGACTTGATTATGCCAAAGAAGGATGGTCTATTCATTCTAGAAGCCATGAGGAAGGAACAAATTGATAAAAAGATTATTGTTTTAACTTCGTACAATTCACAGGATATGATTCGAAAGGTAGCAGAATATGGAGTAAATTATTTTATATTAAAACCATTTGAACTTTCAGATCTAGAACATAGGTTAGAAGAGTGCCAAGATAATAATAATTACCGAAACACATCCATTGACATCTATCACAATAATTTACAGATTTCTATTACGAAGATTCTTCATGAACTAGGAATACCATCACATATTAAAGGATATCAGTATATTCGAGAAGGTATTTCCATTATTTATGATAATCCCGAGGTGATTGGTGGAATCACCAAAGAACTCTATCCAAGCATTGCAGGAAAGTTTGATACTACAGTTTCTCGTGTAGAAAGAGCAATCAGACATGCAATTGAAGTGAGTTGGAATCGAGGAGATTGGGATTTAATGGAAGATATCTTTGGACATAGTGTCGATATAGATAAGGCAAAGCCAACCAATTCAGAGTTCATCGTTACAGTTGCCGATAAATTAAGATTGGAATTTCAAAGAAATTATAGTAAGTAAGAGCTTTTGACAAAGTTCTTTTCTTTATTTTAAAAGTCATGTATTAATAAGAAGGCAAATTTAATCAGAAATCTATTCTATAAAAATAGGAAATTGCAATTACCAATTTTATAAAACACTTGATAATATAAGTTAAATATGGTACAATCTGTGTATTCTTTTATAGAGGGGGAAAGTATGTGTATAATTTGAGGTTGAACAAAAATATTGGTGCTTTAGCATTAGCAAGCACAATCGCATTAACTACAGTTGGTTGTGGGGAAGAAGAAAGCCCAAAGTTAACAGTTGCCGAGACGATGCAAGAAACACAAAACTTTGATCTATTGAACGATACAGATAAACTAATCATTACAACAATCGATGCGATGGGAAAAGAAGAAATGAGTTTTGTTCATAGAGAATGCTTAGATGCTTTAGTAAATCCGAATCAAAGAAGAAAATATCAGTCTTCTGAAGAGTATGGTAGGTATCATAGAAATGGATACTATCTTAGTGACATTTACTTATATTTTGATGCATTAGAAGGGGATTTGATTTCGGTAGAATATATTGAAAGAGATAAACATGTGTTTAAAGATAACGAGGTAAATACTTCCTATATGATATCAGAAATTGTAGATAGTAAACCTGCTTATAATTACGCTATTTTATATTATGGAGATCAAGATAGTTATAGCAGAGAAGAAATGCAAGACTTAATTCCTATGATTATCGATGATAAATTAGAAAAACGAATCGGTAGTAAATAAAGGCTTTTGATAAGTCTTTTTCTTTTGCTTTGAAATGAATTTACATGAAAGAATTGACAAATAATATGGAAAAATCTATAATGTAAATAATAATAGTGTAAGGAGATTACGATTTATGGAACGAAAAATATATCAAGACTTACAAAAGTGGAAGAAAGATTTAAACAGAAAACCACTTCTACTCTTCGGAAATAAGCAAGTAGGAAAGACTTATACGGCAATAGAGTTCGGAGAGAAGGAGTATAAGACGGTAGCCTATATTAATAGTGATAACAACGTAACATTAAAAAGTATTATCCAAAAAGAAAGAACGATAGATAGATTAGTAGCACGTCTTTCTTTGTTAGTAGGTGAATCTATTTTAAAAAATGACACACTAATTATTATTGATAATTTAAAGGATGAAGAAATTGTAAAAGGATTTAAAAAGTTTGGTTCCGAACCGAATGAATACCATATTATTTTAATTACGTCCAATCGAGAAAAATTATCTGTATTTAAAGGAGAAGAACTACAGTATCGTAGTATGTCTGGACTTGATTTTGAAGAATATTTAAAAGCGATTGGAAATATAGAACTAATAGAATTTATTAAAAGTTCTTATCGTAGTAATAAACCAATGCCATTTCATAATATTGCCATGGATTACTATGAAAGTTATTTAATGACAGGAGGATTACCAGAAGCTGTCAAAGCGAGTTTAGATAAAGAATCAGATCTAAAGATAAAAATGATTCAGGAAAAAGTACTAGATTGTTATAAAAGAGAATTATTAAGCATTGAAAATTTAATTGATATACAAAGAGCTGAAGATGCCTTAAATATTTTGCCTTATCAACTTCTAAAACCAAATCGAAAGTTTCAATATGGACTAATGAGAACTGGTGGAAGAAGTAAGGACTATGAAAAAGCGTTAGACTTTTTAAGTAATAATGGGATTGCCCATAAATGTTATAAAATTAGTGAAGTAAAACCGCCTCTTAGTCATTGTAGGGATGTAGAGAGTTTTAAATTGTATTTAAATGATACTGGAGTATTATTTATGATGATGCATCTATCTAGAATTAAATTTTTAACTGATGATAATTTTAAGTACATACTCTATGAAAATAATATTGCTACAACGATTATATCAGCAGGATATAACCTATATTATTACCAGTCAGAAGGAAAAGCTGAAGTTCCATTTGTGATTCAAACAAGAGCGGGAAAAATTATTCCAATCGAAATCGTAAATAAAAATATTTCAAAAGCAAAATCACTTTCTCTATTTATGAGTAAGTTTAATATCACAGAAGGAATCAGAATTACAGAAGATAATTTTAGCATTAAGAAAAACGTTCGTTATATTCCAATTTATGCAGTTTTCTGTTTAAAAGAAAATTTATAAAAATATCCCACTACTTAAAAAAAGTAAATAATTATAAATAGGTACACTTGGATCAAATGTTCACTAGGAAGAAGGGATATTTATGAAAGAAGTAGTAAATAAACTAATTAATGTGATTCTAATATTAGGTGCAATCATCATATTTCTAGTGATATATTTAATGAAACACTAGGTAACTAGGGGTTTTGGTTAAAAGAAAAAAACATTTGATAAAATCAAATGTTCTACAAACAGTGGACATTTGGTAAACCTCCAAATGTACTTCCACCTATAGTATATACCTTTTATAGAATAGATACAAGCAAAATGAAACATAAATTTTTATTTGTAAGGAGGAAGAAATGAAACCAGTATTATTAGCAATTCTTGATGGATTTGGACTTCGAGAAGAAAAAAGCGGAAATGCAGTGAAATTAGCAAGTAAGCCTAATTTTGATTTTCTATGGGAAAATTATCCACATAGTACTTTAGATGCGAGTGGAGAACCTGTAGGACTTCCGAAGGGGCAAATGGGAAATTCTGAAGTTGGCCATATGAATATTGGTGCTGGAAGGCTAGTGTATCAACCACAGGAATTAATTAATTCAAAAATTAAAGACGGTTCTTTCTTGGAAAATCAGGAAATTCATACAGTAATAAATCACACCAAAAGTCATAATTCGAAATTACATATTATGGGTTTAATTAGTGATGGAGGTGTACATTCTCATATAGACCATTTAATGGCTATCCTAGATTTATGTAAAAGCTGTGGGGTTCAGACACTTTATTTACACCTATTTACTGATGGAAGAGATGTAGATAAAAAAAGTGCCTATCAGTACATATCAAAAGTGGAAGAAAAATTAAAAGAAATCGGAGTAGGGAAAATTGCAAGTATTGGGGGAAGATACTATGGAATGGATCGCGATAACAATTACGATAGACTAAAAAAAGGCTATGACGTTATAGTAAATGGGATAGGTCCAAAAAGCGACTCTATCAAAAAGTTTATGGAAGAAAGTTATCAAAATGAAGTAACCGATGAATTCTTAGTTCCAACCATTTTTGACGAGTCTGGAAATATTGAGGAAAACGATGGAGTAATTGTGTTTAACTATCGAAAAGATCGTTTAAGAGAAATTTTAACGGCTCTAACGAATCCGTCGTTCAAGGAAATGGAAGTACAAAGATTTCAAAATCTAAAAGTAGTAACTATGCTACCAGTAGTAGAATCAGTAAAAGCACATCATGCATTTGATGATCCATCCCTAAAAAATATCTTAGGAGAGTATTTAGAAAAGCAAGGCTTATCGCAATTAAGGATTGCTGAAACAGAAAAATATGCACATGTTACATTCTTCTTTGATGGTGGAAAAGAAATGGACTATCAGAACGAAAAGAAAATACTAATCCCTTCTCCAAAGGTAGCAACCTATGACTTAAAGCCTGAAATGAGTATTTATGAAGTAACAGATACTCTATTAAAAGAATTATCAGAAAATCATTATGACGTGATTATATTAAATTTCGCGAACTGTGATATGGTAGGACACACTGGAAACTTAGAAGCTGCAATTAAGGCAGTAGAAGCAGTAGATGAGAATTTAGGTAGAGTTTATGGAAAAATGAAAGAGTTAGAAGGAACTGTCATTGTAACAGCAGATCATGGGAATTGTGAATTAATGGTGGATGAAAATAACAATATAATTACTTCCCATACAACGAATAAGGTCCCTTTTATTATTTGTAATCGCGAATATATTCCAAAAGATGGAAAGCTTGGGGATATAGCGCCTACCATACTTAAGATTATGGGTTTAGAAATCCCAAAAGAAATGACAGGAAATCCATTAGTATAAAATAAAAAATATCTTAGTGACAAAACTAGGATATTTTATTTTAATTGTGTTTGACTATGGGGTCAAACAGTAAAACCACCAGCTATGCTGGTG
>CAJTXV010000015.1 GCA_910584255.1 uncultured Bacilli bacterium | reverse complement strand
ATGGAATATTCTTAACTGCCTACGAAAAAGAGAAAGTACAACAGAAATTAGTAAACTCAGCTTATAAAGAAGGACTAAATAAGGGGATTGAAAAAGGAATGGAACAAGGTAACAAAGAAAGCAAAATAGAAATAGCCAAAAGTATGCTAGCAGAGGATGAATCATTAGAAAAGATATCTAGATATACAGGGCTATCCATAGAAGACATCCAGAATATTTAAAAAATAAATTGAATGAAAATGAGAAATTTAATTGTGCCGAAAATTACAAAAAGGAATCAATCAATGGTTCCTTTTCACATACATCTATTTTTCTAAATAATCTCTTCCCTTATGTGGTTCTTCAAACAGTAATGTGTGATAATTTTGTTGTCTTAATACTTCATAAACACAAATCGCTACACAATTAGACAAGTTAAGTGCACGGACATTGGCAGTCATCGGAATTCTCATACACCGATCTAAATCCTCTTGTAAAATTTCTTTAGGAATTCCAGTAGATTCCCTCCCAAAGATTAAATAAATATCCTTTTTAGTATCCCCATAATCAAGACTAGTATGAGGCTTATGTCCGTAACGAGTAAAATAATAGTAATCCCCCACATTTTTGTTTTTAAAGTCTTCCCAATCTTTATATAGAAAATACTCTAGCTTATCAATATAGTTTACCCCACTTCTTCTCAGATGTGCATCATCAATTTGAAAGCCTAAGGGTTCTATTAAATGAAGTTTAGCACCTACAGCAACGCAAGTACGCATAATATTACCTGTATTTTGTGGAATCTCTGGTTGATATAATACTACATGAATCATTGATTTTCCACCTGTTCCACTGGATTACGGTCCAAAAATTCTTGAACAGTAGAACTAGAATAATGATTTCCAACAGGAACTTCTAAAATTTCTGCTACTTTCCCATCTTTAAATGCAATAATAGATGGATACTTCCTTAAGGAACTACCATAGAATTTATTAAACTCTTGAAAAAACTTTTTTGTTCCCTTCTCTTCTTCTAAATTTAAATAAGTAATCTCCTCTTCTAGTTTGTTTTTTCTAATTATCTGATTAAAATCAACTTCAAAGGTACGACAATCAAAATCCCCAACCGCTGCAACATAAATCAAAGTATTTGGATATTCACGTACATAATTATAAATTTCATTTCGATTGATTTCTTGTTGAATAGTTTCACTAATCACTGGAATTGTTAACTTATAGTTTTGCTTTCCCAAATATAAATTTCGAATAAATAATACAGCCAAAACAGTAACAGCAAAAAGTACAAATAATTTAATGTAATTAGAGAAAACGTTCATTTGATCTACCTGTTGTTCTGCTTTATTTTTGAACATAAAATCACCTATCCTTATTGTTATTCTAACACAAATATAAAAATATCTAAAGTCACTTTGTAAGTTTTTTTACAATTGATAAAATTTCTTTTCTAGTTTCATTTAAAAATTCAAAACGAAAATGTGTAATTCCAATCGATGTATACTCCTTTAATCCATGCATAGTGGGTGTATGATAAAAAATATGCGTAAGTTCATTAGACTGAATCATCGGATAAATAGCACCATTCCTATCTTGTAAAGAATAACAAGCACCATTTCTACAAATGTTACATGGACCTTTTCCTTTTTTTAATATCAACGATAACGGGCAATATTTTGTAACCATTGCCTCCATGTGACCGTATAAAATCATTTCTATTTCTGGAAAAGAAAATTGTTTTTTTAGAATTGACTCTATCTGTTTCTTGGAACATTCAACGGATAGTGTTACCCGTTTTACCCCATGTTCTTCTAAGAAATGAATCATAGAACAATTAGCGACATTCAAATAATAATCACTCACCACTTCATTTTCTTTCGTATAGGAATAAACAGCACCAAGCTCTCCAACTAATAGTCGTTCATTCGATAATACTGGATGATTCATCATCACACGATCTATTCGGTAATAAATCGAAATCTGATTCTTAAATTTTTGATATAGAGAAAAATCAGGTGTGTAAAATTCATGAATTCCTGCTTCTCTACAAGCATCCAACTGCTCCTCATTTCGAACCAATGCAGTATAAACAACCTTAGAAACAAAAGATTTTCTATTTGTATAAACCTCCTTGTAATGATTTTCTATAACCTCTTTTTTAGATTCTGTTTCCCGAATTCGTCTAAGTTCTTCTAAGGCATCCCTTCGAATTTTGTTTAAAGATGCAATTGGTAAAAACAAGTTTGCATCCATTTCTACTGTAATATTTGATACGACAAATGGTGTATCACCTGTTTTTTGAAATTGTGAAATGACACGTTCTTTCGTAGTAGGAGTATTCATCGCAAGAGATATAAAGTTTCCTTCTTTGTGAACCCAATGAATAGAATCCGTCACTGTAAAAACAAAGGTATTTGGGTAATGTGCTACTACCTCCATTTCAACTGGAATCTTCTTTTTAGAATATTGTTCTAACTCTTCTAACAATTTCTTATCCAAAGTTTTCATGACTGTATCTCCAACCTTAGCTGATACCCTAGAATCAACAAAAATACATTCCCCTTTGGATGCACTATGAATGAATTTTGAAGAAGAGTTATATAAATAATTTACAATCATTCCAGAAGATGACTCTAAAAAACGAATTCCATCTTCTTGAGTGAGTGTATCTGTTAAAGAGATTCCAATTTGTGAATTCGATACAGAAGTAACTTTCCCAATTGGATATCCAATATGATTTGGACTTTTTATATTCATAAGATTTGAAAAAGAAGAAGAAAATAAAAATCCATCTGTAAATTCTCGATTGAAAAGGAGAAGTAACCTTTTCTTTTCCTCTTCTGTTAATAAGTATGGACACTTATTCTGATATCCATCCATTAATTTTCGATACAAAGAAACAATAAAACCAATAGTTGCAGGAGACTTCATTCTCCCTTCAATTTTAAAGCTTGTAACATTAGATTCCATTAACTCTGATATATGATCCATACTATTTAATTCCCTAGGACTGAGCAAATAATTGCCCTCTGTAGGAACTAATTCACCGTTTTTTAATAACTGAAAAGGCAATCTACAAATTCCTGCACAAGCACCCCGATTTCCACTCCTTGATAATAATAAACTGCTAAATAAACATTGTCCTGAATAACATACACAAAGAGCTCCATGAATGAAACATTCAATTTCCATTTTCGTATCCAAAGATTCAATTTCTTTTAGACTGAGTTCTCTTGCAACCACAACTCTTTGAACACCCAATTCTTCTAAAATACGCAATCCTTCCTTATTATGATTATGTAACTGTGTAGATGCATGAATTTCTAAATTGGGAAATTTTTTTCGAAGAAGTCGAATGAGTCCTAGATCTTGAACAATCACAGCATCTACAAAATGGTGATGTAAAAAAGAAACATACTGTAAGACTTCTTCCATTTCTTCCTCATAAATCATAGTATTCACAGTCACATAAATTTTAACGCCATACAAATGACAATAAGAAATTGCCCTCACCATTTCCTCATCATTAAAATTAGAAGCTGCTCTACGGGCTCCAAATTTTTTCCCACCTAAATAAATAGCATCCGCCCCATGATGAACCGCTTGTTTTAATGTTTCGAAATCCCCAGCAGGCGCAAGTAATTCTTTTTTCATAGACACACCTCAATTTCTATAAGTATATCATAGATATTCTAGAAACTATTCTCTATTGAATACAAAAATGATAAAATAAATTTAGAAAGGAAGAATCCTATGAAAAAAGAAAAGAAAATACTTTTATTCATTTTTATTCTTCTAATTTCCATGAGTATCTTTCTATTTTCATTTGGTAGTGACTTCTTCTGGCATTTAAAAATAGGAGAATATATAAGTATTCATAAAGAAATTCCTTTTACAGATATTTTTTCATGGTATGGAGAAAAAAATCATCTTGCGTGGATTTCTCATGAATGGTTATTTGAAGTTATTATCTACCAATTCTTTCATTTTGGAAAAGAAATAGGAGTTTTTCTATATGTCTTACTAATGTTAGTAAGTATTTCAATCATCCTCTGGAAACAAAATGAAAAAATTTTTATAAAGCATCCAACAAAAACGATTGTTTGGGCAATATTAGGAATGCTCATATTTGCGAATAAAACACTTCCAAGACCCCACCTAATCAGTTACCTTTTATTTGCACTCACCATTTACTTCGCCTATGATACTTTCCAAAATGAAAATAGTAAAAAAATTTACTTATCGCCATTCATATCTCTACTTTGGGCAAATTTCCATGGTGGAAGCAGTAATTTAAGTTACATTGTTTATGGGCTTTTCTTACTTTTAAGTATTTTAATCAAAAAGTATAGAAATATAAAAAAAATACAACAAAGAAAATATCTCTATGCCTTTTTAACTTCTATTCTTTGTATTAATATCAATCCCCATGGAATCAAAATGCTCATTTATCCATATTTAAACATGACTTATCAAGGAATGATAAAGTGTATTGAAGAGTGGCAACATCTCGCACTGAATAGTATCGACGGAATATTCTATTTTTCTTTCATTTTAGGGGTACTCATTCTTTTATTTTCTTCAAGAAAAAAGCATCATATGATAGATATAATACTCTTATTTTTATTTATGATTTTAGGAATAAAATCAACAAGATTTATGCCCTATTTCTTTATCATTTCTACTTCCATTCTTCCAAAGTATTGGCAAGAAGAGAAAGTAAAAATACAACTATTACCAATACTTTGCTTTCTTCTTCTAATCATTTCTAGTTTTTATCTAAGTATCTATAAAAAAACAGAGTTTGATTTAGTGAATGAAGAAATGATTGCCTATCTTAAAAAAGGAAAGCATGTACTTTATAATTCCTATGAACTTGGGGGCTATCTAATTTATCAAGAAATTAAAGTATTCATCGATGGAAGAGCAGATCTTTATATAGATACAATTCTTTGTGATGTCTGTCAAATTGAACAAGGAAAAGATTTAAAACTTTTAGAAAATTACCAATTTGATACTTTGATTGTCCAAAATCATTCCAAAATTGAATCGTATTTAAAAAATAATTCAAAATATCAATTAAAATTAAGAGATCAAAAGAATTCACTATATATTCTAAAATAAATACTACAGTCCAAGTTTTACTAAAATGACATCCTCTCCTATTTTGGTAATGCTTTTCCATGGAATTTCAGTATCCTCTCCTCGCTTTAAAAATGAAAAAACACCCCTGCTCGGCTCAATCACTAAAGAAACAATCATTCCTGTTATATCATCTACTTTCACATCAATAATATTTCCTACATTTCTCCCATCAATTACATTGACAATATCTTTTCTTTGTAAATCTGATAGTAGCATAGAAATCACCTAATAAAATATATGTTCTTTTGAAGAAAAAAAGAAGAAAACGAGTCTTAACTCGATTGCTTCTCTTCTTCTAATACTTTCTTTAATCCTTTCGCAAGTTGATCAGCACAAGATGTTTTCTTATTTCCACAGAGGTTTCCCTCACACATACAAATAATATCTTCCATTTTAAAGCCATCTAATATTTTAGAAAGCATCTTCAGGTTTCCAGGGCACCCACCTTCAAAATGAAGATCAAAAACTTTTCCATCTCTTACTTCAAATGTGATATTCCTAGAACAGACACCACTAGGTATAAAACTATGCTTCATACTTTCTTTCTACCTTTCTTTCTAACTTTTCTTCTATCCTTTCTTAATTCTAATAATAGAACTGTACCACCAAAATAATAATTTAATGCTTCATAGTCAATATGCTCATTTTGATAGTCTTGATAATTTTCAATTTTTTGAGTAAAAATATCAAACTCCATCATCGTCGTTGGTAAATCAGAAAAATATGCCATTTCTGTCTTTAAGGCTTTACTTAAAACATAAGTCCTATTCGAATTTACTACCTCTAATAAAGGACGATAACAACAATAAAGAGAACCTTTTCGAATGACTCCTCCAGAAAAAGCACAAGTTGTATCAAACTCACTTTTATATTCCCGAACCGTTGGATAAAACCAAACCTGTTTCCCCGGAAAATTATAAAAAGAAGTATGCTCCAAGAATTCCGTATTTAAAATAGAGATTAACTGGGAGATAGAACAATTTGGATAACTTCGAAGAACTTTTCTAGAAAATGGATCACTTTCAAGTTCTAATCTTTTTTCTTGATAGAAAGTCATAAGTTTATTTCTTAGTTCTAAATTATCTATTTCTTGAATTTCATCCAATGTGTATTCTTCTA
This sequence comes from uncultured Bacilli bacterium, assembly GCA_910584255.1. Taxonomy (GTDB): domain Bacteria; phylum Bacillota_I; class Bacilli_A; order RF39; family UBA660; genus Alloscybalousia. The sequence goes on along the minus strand of CAJTXV010000015.1, from coordinate 36,848 downwards.
CTGCTTTCAACAAACTACCACCATAATTATCTTAACACTTTTTTTAACGTTTTAATAGCATTTTTTTCTAATCTCGAAATTTGGGCTTGACTAATTCCAAGTTCATTCGCAATCTCCATTTGTGTTTTCCCAATAATATATCTCTGATCGATAATATATTTTTCTCTAGTCTCTAAATCCCCAATTGCATCATCTAACGCAATATTAATATCAATATCCTTTTTACGAAGTCTTTGATCTTCAATTTGGTCACATAAATAAATCGTATCGCCTCCATCATTATAGATAGGCTCAAAAATGCTGACTGGGCTGCGCATAGAATCTAATGCAATCACAATATCTACTGGATCTTCATGAAGAGATTCCGAAATTTCATCAATCGTTGCTTCTCTTCCCTTTTCTAGAGTAATTCTTTCCTTTTCTTTCATAACATTATACGCAAGATCTTTAATAGAGCGACTCACTCGAATGCTATTATTATCTCGCAAGTATCTTTTAATTTCTCCAAGAATCATCGGAACTGCATAAGTAGAAAGCTTCACTCCATGACTCAAATCAAAATTATCAATGGCTTTAATTAATCCAAAACTACCAACTTGAAATAAGTCATCCATATTTTCATCACGATGATGAAATCTTTTCAAAATACTAAGAACCAATTTTAAATTTCCTTCAATTAAATCATTTCTTGCATTTGAATCTCCCTCCTTCATCTTTTGGAATAATTTTTCTGTTTCTTCACTACTTAAAACTTTCATATTCGCTGTATTCACACCACTAATTTCAACTTTATGGCGTGCCATAAAAAAATCTCCTTTCGTATTCATTGTGATACGAAGTAGAGATTTTTATTCAGATGAATCATAATTCGTAATAGTCATAACTCCATTAAAATATTTAATATTAGAATTACACCATTCGACAGACGGTTCCTTCGAAGAGCCAAAAATTTTCGTTAAATTAACAACCACAATATCATCTACATAAGCAGAAATATTAGCATTCTTCGAAGCACCTACTTGTAGCAATAGTTCTGTATCTGTAACCTGATAAATCACTCCCTGATGAATAAAACCATCCGTTGGATAAGAAATTTCAGAACTACCTGATAATACAGGAAGAGAAGAACCATTGCGAGTAACAATAGAAATATCGAATGCCCCAGATTTTACCTCTTCCATGTAGACAAATGATCCAACATAAATTTGATCATTTAAATTTACAGTCTTAAGACTTTGCCACTGTAAGCCATTGGGAGAAACTTTTAAACTTTGCTTCCCAGAATGAAAAACAGAAGGATCTAATTGATTGGTAAGACTATTAGTAACTTCCGAAATAGAAGTTGACCAAGCAACAGCATGATTTTCAAATCCACCATTGGTAGTTAAATTATAGAGTTGAAGGGCATCCCCTGTCACACCACTTACTTGTTCCTTCACCATATCTACTAAACTTAAAGTATTTTTACTACTCGTAGATAGAACCGAAAGAATTAAAATTAAAACAAGAACTAATATCGTCGCAGAAGCATACAAAATAACCGCAACTGCGAACCCTTTTTCGTTTAGCTTTTTCATGATCACCACCCTATCTACTTTAACTTTATTATAGAGAAATTCTAGAGAAAAAGCAATCAATTTCATGCTCTTGGCAATTTAAAAAAAGCAAAAATTATTTTAAAAGTAGAAAATAGTTTTTTAAATATTCTTCCTCTTTCATATATACTCCATCTTCTAAAAACAAATGATGATACCCTTTTCTCATCGAATAAATTGAAAAAATTTTCTTTTCTTTTTTAAAGCAATACTTATTTAAATACCGTTCTAATAAAAATTTATAATATAAATAATTTCCCTTTTTCTCTTCCTTCCAAAGTCTAAAAAATAAAGTAAATAATAGAATCATCCAAAAGAGAGAATGATAAAATAAAAATGAGATAAATAGAAAAAACAAAAGAAAGAAAAAACTACTATAAAACGTAAGTTGTAAAGAGCGATAATAAGAACAAACAGAACTCATCATCAATAAAAATAGTTTTCCACCATCGAGTGGATAAATGGGAAGAAAATTAAAAAATAATAATAATCTACTAACAGAAAGCACAAAGTAAAAATCACTTTGTCTTAAAAAAAAACTCAAAAGATAAGTAAAAATAATTTGTAATACTGGACCCATCATTAATACAAAAAACTCTTCACGATTTGATGTATTGATATCTACTTCAAAATAACTACATCCTCCATAAGGGTATAAAACAATTTTATCCACTTTCCAGCGAAAAAAACAAGCAGTTAAAAAATGTCCTAGTTCGTGGACTAAAATTAAAGAAGTAAATAGCATCATTTTTCGAAAATTTCCACTAAGAGCAGAAAGAAGTAAAAAAACATAAAATAATGGATGCAATGAAATTTTATGAAATATAGTCTTGATAATTTACAAATGTCCCTTCTTTTTGAAAATATAAATCGAGTGTTTTTTCACGAACTTCTCCAAGCAGACTTCCCTTCTCCACATAATCATAGAGTTTCAAATCCCTAGGTTCCACCCCTACATACCAAGCATCTACACCATTTACTTGTTGAATAATCAGGGTATTTCCAACGCCTTCTTTTTCTCCCATAAAAACAACCAGTCCACTTTCTAATGCAGGCATTAAATAACCACGAGGAACAGAAACACGCACCCCATTTTCAATATCCTCTTTTTTTTGGTAGACAAATGTCTCCTGAAATACCATTTGATCTTTTCCCATATTTTTGGTGATATCCTCTGGAAATAGATTCCCAAATTTTTTTTGATACCATTTCTGAAAAGACGCAAAGGAAAAATTACTTCCATAAACTGTTTGATAAACATGTTTTTTCGTATCTGGATTCATTTTAATCATACAAAGTACACTTAATAAAAAAATACCTGAGATTAAGGTACGATTGATAAAACTAAGTACCATAGAACGAACAGGACTTGTTTGATTCGTTTCATCTTTTAATTTTGACTTCTTCTTTTTATTCAAGTACTTCTCAACTGATTTGTATTCATCCATACCATTCACCTTATTAATATATACTATCTATGTTTCTTAGTTAGACCAAAAAATAAAGAAAGAAAAAATGTGGCAACCAAATTGAATAGTAAAGATGAGAAAAGAAGATAACACCACTTAGAAAAAAGCAGTGGTTTTTGCAAGAGAAAATAGAGAATCCCACCATAAACATAATACCCCAATAAAAGGAAAAATACGGAAAATAAAATATCACGTTTTGTAAAACATTTAGAAAAAGAATTAAATAAAATAGTATAAAATAAAATAAAATAAGAATAATTTAAAAAAAAGTTTTGAGAAAAGAATAAAAATGAGAAGAAACACTGAATCCCAGCACGCCAAAGAAAGGAATCAAATTCCTTTTCCTTTAAATAAGAAAAACAGGAGCACACTAGAAAAAAACATGGATACAAATAACTTCCTGGTAAAACCTTTAATAAAATGCAATCTAAAAAAAAACCGAATAAAATCATATTTCCCCTACTTTCCTAAAATAAAAAGATATCCAAGATGCTGAAAGTTTACATTTGTTTCTACCTTTACAACAAAAGAGATTCCAAGGGCATCGGTTGTCACCTCAGATACCGCTCCAATTTCAATACCACTCGGGAAAACATTTCCAAGTCCATTACTAATCACTTTACTTCCAAGTTCTAAATCTTTCACATCCTCAATACTAGTGACTAAAAACGTGTTAGAAGAAGCATCATATCCATCTAATACACCATGAAACTCATGCTCATTCGAGTGAATTGAAACTGATACCTTCATTGGATGCATAGTATCTGTTAAAAGACGAACTAAACTTGACTTAGAATACACTTCTTCTACTTTACCAATCAACCCATCTTCTGTAACCACTGCCATATCGACAGAAACTCCATCCTTTTTACCACAATCCACAATCAAAGTATCTTCAAAAGAAGATGTACGATAAACAACCATAGCAGGAATCATTTCGTAATTTGCGAGGGAATCCTTATAACCTAACAAATCCCTTAACTGCTCATTTTCCTCTCTTAAGGAAACAAGTAAATCACGGTCATACCGTTCCATATTCACTGTAGGACCTGTAAAAAATTTTCCAATAGAAACACTAAAGTCCTGAAATACCCCTCTCCATGGAAAAGAAAAAGAAAAAATACCAAATATGAAAAAGCCAATCACTAAAAGAATCCACAATACTCCATATTTTTTATTTTTATGAAACATACTTTTCTTTCGTTTTCTCATAAAGTTCTCCTATAAATTTAATATTTTTCCATCTTCATAAAAACTGTAATAAGACGTATCTCCTACAATCACATGATCTACCATTGGAATAGCATTTAGTTTACCCAATCGAACCATAGACTCCGTAAACTGGATATCTTCAACACTCGGTTTCACAGCTCCACTTGGATGATTATGAACACATACAATAGAAGAGGCACTATTTAGATATGCATACTTAAAAATTTCACGTGGATGAACAACACTACGATTCATTGTTCCCATAAATAACAATCTCCTTTCAATTACTTCACAATGTGGATTTAGATAAATACAATAAAAGTATTCCTGTTTTTTCTGATAAAATACATACTTCATATATTTATAAATCTCTTCTGCATGCTTTAATACTACTTTATCTTCACTAAATTCATTTAAGTAAAGTCTTTTTCCTAGTTCAATCGAACTTAGTATTTCAACTGCCTTTGCTTTCCCAATCCCTTTAATTTCTACTAATTGCTGAATGGAAAGATTTAAAATATCACTAGCAGTTGGATACTTCTTAATTAATTCTAATGCAACATCACGAGCGGACATTCCCTTGGAACCTTTTTGTATTAAAATGGCAAATAGTTCTTCTGTCGATAAAGTAGAAACTCCTTCGTTCATTGCTCTTTCACGTGGCCTACATAAAACTGGGATATCTTTTATTTTCAAATAATCACTTCCTACTGATTTAAGACAAATTCTTCATAAGAAGATAGAACTGTAGATAATACGGAATTCATCTCTTCTTTCGTTTTTGTACTTTTTAATAAAATATCATATTGTGATAGTTCACTCACAAATTCTTCACTATTTACTTTTTTTTCAACAATCAAAAGCTCAATTCCCTGTTTTTTATATTCTTCCTGAATCTTCCATGCATTTTCTTCTAAAGTCGTAATTCCAACATAATAACAATCCTTCCCATCTTCCTTGACTACAATATGAACTGGTAAATGATCTTTTGTTTTCGAAATAGAATCTGAATACTTTAAAAAATAAATCGGTGTCATACTCCGAAACATAGTCGATGATTGATTCTGAGATTGAAATAAAAAGTTTGCACACAAATATCCCAATAACAAAGAACAAATAACCGAAATTATAAAATTCCATTTCATATTGAATCACCTACTATGAGGATATCAAAAAAATATTAAAAACTTTGTCGAAAAAAAATAAAACCATTAGGTTCTCTTAAATTATACAAATAATTTTTAAGAAAAAGACAAAATTGGTAAACAAAATGTAAAGAATTGCCAAAATGATTGACCATAAAAATAGAAATACTATATAATGAAGTTAATGATAGAAGATAATTTTATCAAATTATAAAGGAGGATATGAGATGGATTATTCATTTAGTAGTAGTGCTGTACGCCAAGTTGCCAATGATGTACGTAATGTAGACGCTACGAACATTAATCAAGGGGCAACCAATGTCCAAAATATTGGAAACTCAGTACAAGGTGCATGGCAAGGTACAGATGCCAATGCTTATATTGAAGCAATTAATGCCTATGTTCCTGAAATTAAAAAATTATCTGCTACACTTGGTGTAATTGCAGATACTTTAGATCAAACTGCAAATTTAATGGATGAAAGAGAACAAGAACGTCGCCAAAGAGCGGCTCAAGAATTAAATTCTAACTAGAAAGGAGAATAAAAATGCAAAACGGATTAAAATATTCAATATCAGAGGCACGATCCAATGCCCAATTATTAAGACAATATGCAACACAAATGGAAACTGATCTGCAAAAGTCAAAACAAAGAATTGAATCTCTTTGTGCAAATGAAGAATTTAGAACAGTAGCAGCTTCTTTAGCTTTCTTCGAAAAAATCGACCAAGCAGCAGCCAACTTTCCAAAATTTATTGAAGCAATCAGAAAATTTGCTGATTTCTTAGATCAATATGTTGCACAAAGCTACCAACAAGCAGATACAGACGCAAAACAATTGCAAGGTCAAATGGAATCAAGCTTATCAGAATTACAAAATTCTGGAAATATTGGTGCCTAATCAATATCAAAAAATAGTACAAACAAAAAAGATAGAGTATTCTATCTTTTTTATTGTATTATAAAATTTCATCGAACCATTGATCTGCAAATTCGCTAGGATTTTGATACTGCTCTTTAATAGCCTCTGATTGTGGAAGTTCAAAATGAGGCATATCTGGAATTTCCTTAAAATCTCCTCCCCATTCTAAGCCAAGGGATTTGCCTATCTCTCCAACACGAGCAAGTTTTTCTTTATCATAAGGATTACTTCCTTGAATCGCAACATCAAAAGCAGTTCCCCATTGATGAGAAGATTCATATTCTTCACCCTTAGCATTGGTAACGATAGAACCATCATCAGTTCTTCCAGAATCATAAAGACGGTTTTGCTCTTCTACGGAACGTAAATCGGCAGTCACTCGAATATCAATCCCTTCCTTTTTACATTCATCCACCAATTGACTCATCTTAACACTTAAAGCAGGACTTACTTGCTTCAAATCCACATCCCCTTTTGAATCAACATCATATAAGGAAGTAGTAGTAGTTAAAACACCCATACCTGCTAACACTCCTGCTTTCGTAAGTTGTTCAAGTTGGGTATTTAAATTCTCCTTTACTTTACTTTCAATCTCATTATCGGTTTTCTGATAAGACTTTAATGTTTCCATCATAAAATCAGAATAGTTTTCAATTTCTCTAATAAAATGAGGAAATTCCTCCTGAAAACTAGAAAATTTAGCCATGAGTCCCGTAGATACTTCTCCTAAAAGAATAGAGTCACCTTGTAACTTTGCCATTTCACTAGAAATTTTTTCAAATATTTCACTAACAGAAAGAGAGGTTTCTCTTAAGATAACTCCAATTTCCTCTACACCTGAAATAAGTAATGTTTGATTATCATCCATATTATATTGAAGTTGTTGCATCAATCTGAGCGACAATTTGATCTAACCTACGATTGATTTCTTCAACCTCTGCCTCCTTTCTATTGATACTATCACGAACTTCTGGCCGTTCATGTTTCTTTGTCTTCCCTGTGATTTCATCCTTCGTCTCGTAAGTCAATCTACCATACAAATCAGAAATTTCTTGTTTTAATGCTTCTCGTCTTCTTCTTTTCTCATTATGTTCATTTACTAATTCAATTAAAGTTCGAATACGAACAAAATGATCTTGAAGTTCTGCAAGTTTATCATGTTCCATCCCAATGGCAGATGAAAGATGATCAAAAGAGCCACCCTTCCAAGAATCACTTAACTTTCCCTGTGTAGATAATAAATTACTTTGTAACTCTTCCACTTTTCCAATAAAACTTTCTGCCATACTGGGGCTTAAATTTAAAGCTCCAAAGTTCTCATTCATTTCGAATACCCCCTATACAATGTTAGCACTTTCTATTTTTTCAATATTTTCTAGCATCTGTTTATTCCAATCTGTATATCCAGAAGATACTTGATTTAGAAAATCAACAATGCTATGAAAACTATCATCAAACTCTATAAATTTTCGATAATCATCAGAAAATTGATTGTATAATTTTTTAGAAGCATTACTATACCAAGTACTATTTTCATCGCCCAAGATATCTAACTGTGACTTAATAGAATCCATGATTTCTTTTACTTCTACTAACTTTTTTGATAATTGGTCCTTTTTATCCTGAAGTTCTACTGTTTTAATCTCTTCTCTATCCATTTTTCCCTCCTAATAAATTGAAATTTCTTTAGAAATCATTTCATTTTCTAAACTCTCCTTAGAAAGACAACTCTTTTCTAGAAACGTACTATAATCATCTAAAGTACGATTCACCTGCTCTAGAGAATTTATATATTTTTCTTTGACCAATTGATAGTATTTTCTTTGGTCATCTCCAATCCAATCTCTACTGGTTTCAATCGATTCTAAAATAGAACTCATTTCTACAATTTTTCTATGTAAATCATTACTTAGTTCTCCTACTGTATCTGATAATGCATACAAACTATTAAATGTTAACTTGATTTTTCTCATAAAATATCCTCCATATTAGAATCACTATCTTTCACAGACCTTTTATTAGAACTTATCATGGGAAAAGAATTTTTTTCCTCTCTTACAATTGGAGAAAAGCGAAAGTCATAATCCAATTTTACTTTCCCGTTTGGAATTTCAAAATCCAAATGATTATAATCCAAATTCATACTACCAATCACCGAGTTAGCAGAAGAACTCGTCGTAACAGCACTTGCATCCCCTGATAAAAAATGGTCCAAATTTGAATAATTTTCTTCACATTCATTTACATAGTTAGAAATATTTAAAATAGAGTCCCGTACATTTTCTACTTCTAATTTTACTTTTTGTGCAAGACGAGCAATATTGTGAGCAGAAAACCCTTGCATTTGTTGGAACAAAGAAGACTCAGTATATTGAGAGGCCGTTTCTTTAGAAAAAGTAACAAGGTTGGGCACAATAAGATTGATATGCTCTTCTTCTATTTTTTCTAAATCCAATTCTATATAACCTTTTCCCATACTTACACCCTACCTATCGTCGTTTGTATTTGATTACTTAAAGTGTTGGTATTAGACGCTATATCTTCTAACATCGCACCATATTCACTAATGATTTTTCCAACCAGTCTCATACTCTTTTCTTCTTTAGAAACTCGTTCCATAAATACTAAATAGTCCTCTTGATTACCTGTCCAATGATCTTTTAAAGTACCAATCACTTGATACATTTTTTCCATCAATTGATCATATTCAGCTCCCTGACTCTTTAATTTCTCACCAATTTCTTCTACTTCTTTCATTTTTTCTACTAAATTCATAAAACCCTCCTATATTAAAATTACAGTAGAACCATTTGTTAAATCTGAATCTTTTAAATACACATTATGATCGTATTTATTGCCATTCATCTTATTATACAAACATTCATTTCCACGAATTCTATATCCACCAGAAGTAAGCTCTGAAACTGCCTTAGTTAATAATAAAACAATATTACTAATTTTCTTATTAATAGGCAAAAATACATTGTATTTTTTTTCAATTGAAGGAACTTCTAAAATAATTAATATTTTATTGTGCATGATGTTCTTCCTCCTTACTTCCATCCTTTTCTAATACTTTAATTAACCGTGGATTTCCTTTTTTTACTAAGAAACCAAAACTATTATTAATTTCTTCACGCATCTCCTTCGTCGTCTTATTGAGACGAATCGTCATTTGATTAGAAACGCCTGAACCAATCCACAAACCATCATCACCAGAAATATATTCACGATACCATGATTCATAAGCAATCTTTTTAAATCCTTCTGCAGTATCCACAAAAATAAAAGCATATTTCTTAATCATAGAAGCACTCTTCATTAATACAGAGAAGTTCTTTTTCTTGGTAGGATTCAAGCTTTCATAGAATTTACTAAATCCAACAATCGTACAAACCACTTGTTTCATATCATCGTTTGATTTTCCTTGATTTTGACCACTTTGTATCATATTAAATTTGGATACAATATCTTCTTCTAAGAATTGGTAGATTTCATCCACCCTTTCACTAAAATACATAGAATTTTTAAAGTTTTCCTTAGAAAAATTATGATCAATATCAACAACTACAGATAAAGTCTCACCAACTTCTAATAAAAGATCTGTAAATCCATAAATAAATTTCTCTGTAATCGAAATATCTAAAGCAGTAATAATATTTACAAAATTCTTTTTTAAATCTAAGGAAACAATACTAAGTTCATCAGTGGAAACACCAATTGGCATATTGTTTAATCCACGAACCTCTGCCTTTAAAAAGTCAACTGTAACTACTTGTGGTAACACAGGAATCGAACGTGCCTTTTCATGAATTTGAGTTTGTAAAGCATCAATGGTTTCTTTTACTGTTTTTGAAATACTATCACTAATATATGCGGTTTGAAATTCATAAACATCTTCTAACCGAACGAGTCCACGACCAGTTACTCTCGATGGAAAAATACCATTTGTTCTTCCAACTAAACCAGTATATTCAGAGTTGTCATTTAATTGTAAAACTAGTTTTTGCCCAATATTTTGTGCTAACTTATAGCGAATCGTATTAACATTGGTGGCAGTAATCATAAAGATAACCCCATACTTTAATCCTTCACGAGTAAGTTGAACAATGTCTTCTTCTAATTCTGAATAAAGTTCTAAGAAAGCAGCAAAGTTATTAATTACTACAACAAAATTAGGAACACTAGAACCACTTTCACGACAATAAGTTTGATAATCCCCATTATAGTCATTGAATAAATCTTTACGGGTTTCTATTTCTTCCCGAGCCATTTTAAATAAATTGGTAATTTTCTCTTTATCATATGTGGTCGCAACATCCCCAACTTGGGGCGCAGAAGCAAACATTTTTAGTGTTTCAGCTCCTAAATCTAAAATATAAATATTAACCTCGCGAACAGTATAAGTAGTAACCAAAGAGTAGATAACAGTGCTTAAAAGATTTTCTTTTCCACTTCCTGTAATTCCATAAATGGAAGTATGACCCCCAGTAGATAATGGAAGGGTTAAAAGCCCCTGTCTTTGATTATTTGGATCATCAAATTCACCAACGATTGGGTTTAAGACGAAACTTTCTTTTTGATATCCATATTTTTTCTTTAAATCCTCGATATAAATGACATCAGGAATTCGGTCAAGCCACAATTGCCTTACATGAATTTCTTCTTTTTCAGCAATCCCGATTAAATATTTTACAATATTTGGCAATTGCTCTCCAACATCCAATATTTTCTCCTGTTTTTTTGCATCCGACATTGTCTTTATCACAGAACCAATTCGATCTACAAACAGAATAGAGTCATCCACTTTTCTCTTTAATCTTTCAGATGGATAATATTTAGCACCACACCATGCAGACTGTCCAAGTGCAAAATATTCATTGTAGCCAACTTGTAAATAGAATCGCCCTGTTTCCTTTAACATAGCAGCATCAGGTCTTTTAATCATATCCATACTATCTGCCTTTTCTTGCACTTTTAAACATACTTTAAATTTGGAATTGGACCAAATTTGATCATTGACAACCCCACTTGGTTTCTGAGTTGCCAGAATTAAATGGACTCCCAAACTACGACCAATACGTGCAGTTGAAATTAATTGCTGCATAAACTCTGGTTGCTGTTGCTTCAGTTCTGCAAACTCATCGGAAATAATGAATAAATGGGACATTGGTTCTTCGACTAATCCTTGTCTATATAACTTTTGATATTTATAAATATCAATTGTACTTTCATCTAATTCTTCCCTTGCTTCATTAAACATCCTTTGTCTTCTACGAAGTTCACTTTGAATCGATGCCAAACTTCGATTCATTTCAACGGTATCTAAGTTCGTAATAGTTCCTGCCAAGTGAGGAAGGCGAATTCCTGTTTCACGATTTTCAAATGCTCCTGCAAGTCCGCCACCTTTATAGTCAATTAGAACAAATTGAACCTCGTCTGGATGATAATTGACAGCCATAGAAAGTACATATGTAATAATAAATTCACTCTTACCACTACCAGTAGAACCAGCGATTAATCCATGAGGACCATGTTGTTTTTCATGCAAATCAAGCTTGAATAATTCTCCACCTGCATATACTCCAATCGGTGCACTCAAACTAGCAGTTGGATCATTCATCTTCCAAGTATTCGCAGAGTTTAATTGTTCTACCATTCCAACTCCATACATTTCCAAGAACGTAATCATGCCTGGCAAATTAGAATTTTCATCTTCTGCCATAATTGGGATATTGGCAAGTTTTTGACTACAATGTTCTAAATTAATATTTAGATTATGGTCAATCGTAAACTGTTTCTGTTTCGTAGAAATCAACTCGTTTTCTACAAGCCCAGAAGTTTTTTCCAAAATATCTAAGAAAGTTTCACATTCTTTTGGAAGCTCCGAAATTAAATCAGTAAGAATTAGAAAGGAAAAGCCCAAATTAACGGAAGACTTCAATATTTCATGAATAATTCCTAAATTTTTAACTGATTTATAGTGATTAGTAATAATCAAATAGTAAGGGGCAAAGTTATGGTAATCTGCTACCTTATTACTTTGATCATTCACACTATCTTTTCTTTCCTCTATAATTGATTGTAAGTAAGAATCGATTGATTTCATCTCATCCACATTCGCCGCAAAAAAGTGAATTTCTTTATTATTGTCCCAACAATGGGGAAGAACTTTCGCAAAACTATACTCCTCTTCTTCTACTCCATCCATTAAAAAAACTATTTTTAAATTCATATAACTGTGAAAAGTAATTAATTGAAGGAGCATATTTGAAATAAAGATTTTTCTTTCAGATTCTAATCCCATAATCGCTACAATATTTTTCTGTGCCAAATTCATTCCAACTGGAACATTAATTAATTCACGCGATTTATAAACCACTTTATTGACTTCTGCCATTAAATTATCTTCATCCAACGTAAATGACTGTTCTGGAGCTTTCACATCAATTTCCGCAGGAACAATTCCAAGACCTAATCGAATAGATAAAAAGTCATTATCCTCTGTACGTCTTTCCCATAACACACGTTTTCTAGTCATGATAATATTCTCACAAATCTCTAAAGGTAAATAAATTTCATTTAAAATCTGCGTTTGTTTTTTCATTTCTGCATCAATTTGTTGTTCAATATCAAATAAATATTTTCGATACTTACTTTGTCTAAATTTTTCACGTTTTTCTTTTTGTTGCCTTTGATAACGTCTAGAAAGCATTGGTAGTAAAATCGTTCCAAATAACATAGTAAAACACATAACCAGAGAAGGAATCGCTGATGATTTACTACGTGTCCCATCAATAAGACCCATAATCGCTACATACCCTGACATAATCGAAGTACATGCCATAGTAAGCATAGGTCCTACTGTAAAAATCCATGGCATTTTCCCCTGTTCTTGTTTCGCAGGAGGGGCATCAATTTTGATTTCCCTTTTTTCTATAGAACTACGGAGTCTTGGAGATTGATAAAAATAGTCCTCTTCTTTATAAAGTTCTAACTCAGATAAATCAATTGGCTCCCCTTGATCTGGAACATTCAACGGTTCCTGTGGGCGAATTTCTAGTCCTGTTTCACGAATAAGTACCTGATTTTTAGGATTCTGAATCGCAAAAAAAGAACCCATATAAATTATCTTAAATCCATAAATAAAAACAATATCCCCAATGACTACTTCTACACTACGATTAATGATAGCCTTACGATTTAAATAAACTCCATTTCCTGTAGATTGTAAAACAAGATGATTTGCATCAAAAACAAGCTTTGCTTGGATGCTACGAACTAAAGGACTTGGTATCACAATGGTATTGGTATCAGTTTGACCAATCGTAATTTCTCCTTTAGAAACGATATTATAATTTAAAAGAAAATCATCACAAAAATTAGAGACATACAGTAATATTTTTTCATCCGCAAGACGTAAAAAATAGAGTTCCCCAGTTTGCAATACAACTTGTTCATAGGACTCAGTTCCATCTAAATTAATAATAGAAACATCCTCATTTTGTTTCATTACCCAAGCATTATCTGAGGCAACTACATTCACTAATTCCTTCGATTTCCCTCTTTTATCCGTATAGAAAACCCAGTAGTTCCCATCCACTAGTTCAGGTAATATAAAATCTTCTAAATGACTCTCCCTAATAATCGTTATCCTCATAGTCCAACTCCTATTATCTTTTATAAACATATTATATCAAGAAATGACTATATAAAACAATAGAATAAAGTATTTTTACATGACTTTTTAAAGACGGAACAATTAAGACTTCCAAAAAAAAGTTGACTGCTAGATACAATCAACCAATAATATTTTTTTCTTTGTAATCTTATTTAAAAGATGCACCAATTAAGTCCTCTACATCATAGGAAACAGAAGTAGTACCATCTTTTAAAACAACATCTACTTTTCCTGTAGTTCCATTATAACGTAATTCTTTATAACCATTTACTGTCGTCTTACTATTCCAAAGATTAAAACCAGATTTACTAAGTGTTGAATTTTCTGGAAAAGGAACAGAACCTTTCTCTATAATTTCACTCGCAAGACCTGCATTTCCAGATAAAATTTTTTCTGTTTCGCTATTAATTGCGTTAATTTTATTTTCTGTCCTTGTATTAGAAATATCTTGTCCTATATATTTATTCCAAAGAGAGTCTTCCGCATTTAGCCTTTGATTTTTTGTTTCATAAGAATCGATTTTAGAATTTTGGAAATCTAAATATTGTTTTTGACTATCAGATAAAGCATCATTTCTTGCTTTAAGAATCGCCTCATTATTTCCCATTCCCTCAGTTAAAGGCGTTTCTGGTCTCTTTGTAGTATTTTTATATCTTGGATCATCCCCCATACCAGAAGGTCCAGCTTGCTGATATCTTGGATCATTTCCCATACCCGAAGGAAGAGAGGCATCAGTGGTATCAGAGGTTGTCTGATTCGAAATTCCATCTTTTGTCGTAAACCCAATAGGAACCCCATCTCTTGTAATCATAATTGCACCATCATCACGAGTCACGAATTCTAAACTACCCGTATCTTGAAATGCTTCTTTATATATATTATCACTGTTAATAAAATTCCCATTTAAAGCACCTTGAGCAGTAGAAGAAATCTTATCGAGACTAACGATACCTCCAATTAAACCAATCGCTGACAATTGTTCTACAGAATTGTTAAACGACTCTTGAATTTGTTTTGAAAGTTCATCCGTTTCAGCATAATTTTCTATCAAATATCCAGATAAAAACTTTGAAAATTTTAATATTCCCTCTATAAACTTTGGCACTATAGCATTTATTTCCTGAATACGTAGATAATAATTCATAGCCGCTTCTTTAGACTTAAATGCTTCACTTTCTTGCAAATTTGTAATAGTATTATAGATTTTTTTACATGTATCATTTATACTTTGAGCAGCTGTATTTAGAGTCTCACTATGTACTAAAATTTCCGCTTCACTTAATTTTATCTTTTCTCCATCCATATTACTTACCCCCTAAATAATTCTTGTCCCACTTGTCTGGCTGTTTCAATTGCTCGATCATTAGCTACTTTAACTGTACCTCTCAAAGTATTTACTGCTGATTGGTAAGCACTGTTTAAATCTAACATATCGCCTTCGTACAGCAACATATTTTCAATATATTTATTTGCATCTGCACCTTTCCAATCATTCGGAGAATCGCTAATTGTATTCGCAACACTAACAATTTTTTCTAATTGCAAGCTAATTTCTTCTATTCCATTTTCAATCTCTACACATGCATTTTCCATTTCATCTGGTAAATAGCTATAATCATTTGTACTTGGCATTTTTTCTCACTCCTACTTTTATTTTTTTATAATTCTTTAAAAAGAAAGGAAAAAACTCACTGCAACTATGAAAACAGAGAGTTTCGAATCTCAATATAACTCACTCTGAGCAGCAGATACATTTTCCGCTTGTTTTTCCTGATACTGAATACTCATATTTTTTAAGGCATTAGCCGCTTCTAAATAAGCATTTTGTAATTTCATAATGACAGGTTTATACTCATTCATTTTTGTTACATACTCATTTGCATCTGTACCTTGCCAGACACTTTCTAAATTGGCAACAATACTACTTAACTTATCTATAATTCCAGTAATTTGTTCATTTCCTTGTTGGATTTTACTAATTACTTCTTCAATATTTCCATAATCTAAACTAAAATCTGCTGAACCATTTGGCATAATCTCAACACTCCTATCTTTATTTTATAATACATCTGAGAATCGATTATATTCTCCATTTCCAGAATAATAATAAACATTCCCCTCTAAATTTCTTGCACCACTTAAAGCATCATTGACTGCTTCTGTTGCCTGTCTTAATTTGTCTTGTCCCCAATCAGTATTATAGTATTTACCTCCTGGTTCATAAGCAATATGTGTTTCTCCCCAAGGGAAATATCCTTGTTGTAATACTTCTTTTACAGAATCTCCATATTTTCCTTCTGCTTCAAGACGATTTAAAACAGTAGTAGTAACTGCAAGCATATCATCCTTTGAATTACCAGACTCACCTGCCACTTGTGCACACAATAAATTATAGTCACTCTGAGAAATCGTCCCAGGTACTTTAGTATACTCACCATCTGGAACAATTGTATAACGTCGATTATCGGTCGTAATAGTACCAGAAGACTCTTTAATATTTGTACTAGCTTGACTCTTTGTATGAACATCTCCTGTATAACCTGAAGAAAGTCCTGAAGGCACCGTTGGAGCAGGATTTTCTATAGGATTGAGCGTTGGAGTCTCAGTATTTTCAATAGGGGGAACAACTGTTCCAGCACCAACAACTCCAGCAGCAACTGTACTAGCTGCAGCACCAGCAATCTCCTCTGTGTTTAAAGAAGCATGAACTTCTTCTGTACCTGCCGAAGATTGTGTTCCTGCATTTCCAATTCCATCTTGAGTGGTATATCCTAACACTGTCCCATTTTTAACAATTTGAACACTACCATCTGGACGAGTAATAAATTCTAATTGACCATCCTCAAAAGCAGATTTTCGAATCTTAGAACCATCAATATAATCACCTGACAATGCACCAGCAGCAGAAGTAGAAATTTTATTATAATCTAGTCCGCCAGTACTACTTGCTCCAGCAATTCCAGATTCCCCAAATGCCTCTAATTGGGACATAGCCTCCGCTAGGTTTGCTTCAATCTTTGCTTTTGTTTCCTGATCTGTATCCGAATAATTCTCTAATACATAATTAGAAAGAAATTGAGAAAATTTTAATATTGCCTCTGAAAATTTAGGAACTGTTTGATTCAGTTCATCAATAGAACCAAAATAAGAAGCACTTGCAATCATAGTCTTAAAATCTTCATTTTCCCTTAAACTTGTAATAACTGAATACAAAGAAGAACAAACCTCAGTTAAATTTGATGATTCATGGTTAATATCGGTGCTACTAGATATTAACCCCTCTATATCTAACATCTTCTCGTTCATTTCATAACCTCCTAATATTATTTTACTTAGTTTAAGAATATCACAAAATAAGAAAATATACAAAACTATTTTACATGATCATGTCAACCTACTCATCGCTTCCTATGCTTCTATAAAACATTGTAAGACTTTTTTTAGTTGTATTCTTAATTGT
Source organism: uncultured Bacilli bacterium (assembly GCA_910584255.1). Classification (GTDB taxonomy): domain Bacteria; phylum Bacillota_I; class Bacilli_A; order RF39; family UBA660; genus Alloscybalousia. The sequence goes on along the minus strand of CAJTXV010000015.1, from coordinate 19,364 downwards.
TTATTGTCAATAATGAGATAAATTTTCTTTAAATAAAAGAAATTTTCTAAAACAAATGCACAAGTAAGAATTAATAAATAAGAAATCTGAAATAAGTTTTGATTTCCTTTCCATGAAAACGTAAGCACTCCTTCATAACTCCCCTGCTCCTCTATTTCTAAAAAATAATCATAGAATCCTTTGATTAATCTTGGTTCATCCAAAGAAATAATTTTTTCTGTCTGAAGTCGTTCTAAATGCTTAGTGAAGTCTACACTAAAGAGAGGTTCTTTCAAATCCATAGTAGGATAATACTCTAAAATCTTTACACTTTTTTTTAATAATTTCTGTAATTTCTGATAATTGCACCCTAAATTAGAAGTACTAAAAAAAAGCCTACTATGAAAAAGAAAACTATAATTCATAGGAATACATTCGTTATCAAAATACAACCGATTTTTAAAACAGAAAGGACAGAGACATTGACCTTTTTGGTTCACTGATTGAATTTGATCCACATAAAATACATTCAAACAGGAATCACACGCAGCAACATTATTAGAATCAATTTTATCTATCGTAGCCCTTCTTGTCTTTAAACTACGAATTTCTTCAATCATTTCCAACAAACTATAATCACTAATTGGTAAAGAAGCATCTGGTACTAATAATAGTCTCTCAATAATTTTACCAAGAATATTATTCTTAACTGTTTTAGTAACAGAAACTCCATATAATAAAATACACATTTCTGATTCTGTCAGCAATTCCACTTTGATATCCTTTAATTTTTGATAAATTTTTATATAATTTTTTGGTACCACTATAAAATATTGAACATCCAAAAACAAAGATGGTAACATCTTCATTTCTAAATTTTTATATTTTTGTAGCCACCAGTATTTCATTTAAAATTTTCATCCCCTGTTTTAGATAATGAACAATCACCCTAATTTTATTTTAGTATATCATGTAAGAATATTTTTTACAATTAATCTACCAAGAACTATTTTACGAATACTTCTTTTTTCTAAGAAACGTTTAAAATAATCTGTTTCTAAAACTAAAATTTATCTGCTATTTCTTGAAATAATAAAAAATAAGGAACGATGTCAAAACAGAGAATCCACTAGATTACTTGATGAATCAATCCATAGAATTAAAAAGAAAAAGTAATATTTAATCCTCTTCATTTGGAATATTTAAAATAAAGTTTTCAGCATCCACCACTACTCCATTTTCATCTAATATTCGAAGAATCACATTATTCTTTTTACCTGGAATTAAAGAATCAATTGTATAATAATGTCTAGTTGTAAAAGACACATTACCACTATCGTCTAAAAAATCTTGATACTCTAAAGCATCCATGTCCCGCATGACAATACTTTCTGCAGAAACAAAATACTGAGCTTGATATTTTTCACCTGTATGAAAATAAATATATAGCATATTTTTATCTTCTCTATATGGATTATAAATTAAAATAGGACTATCAATGGAATAAGAATTCACCAAAAGTGCTTTAATCTTTTTATTTATAATTTCTGTATAATCTTCTGTAGAAACAGTTAAATCTGTAGGCATATGCACAACTTTTACTTGATTTCCAATCCGATAATCATCCTCCAAAGAGATATTATTCTCTACCCATTCTAAATCATTTTCGTGTGCATTAATATAATCTTGATAGGATTTTTTACCAAACTTGTATACCTGCTGGGTTGCTACTACCAAAATAGTAAGTAATACTGTATATTTAAAAATTTTTATTATTTTATATTTATTCATAAAATCACCACTGTTTTTAGTATATACTATTTTTTAATTTTTTTCTATTGATTTGTATGAGAATAGTATTCTCTTTCCGATATTTCACGGGAAACCCCTTCCAAAGCATCGATTTCTTCCAACCCAGAATTAGAATTTAAATATTCTTCAATATCAAATAATAATTCTTTGATACTTCCATATTTCTGATAAGAAAAACCAAAGTGTTTCAAAATCCCAATCTGATACTCTGATAAAAACATTCCATTTTCCCTTTGTTCACTTACATAATCTCGTAAATTTTTAGGAATCATTGTTTCCATATCAAAATGTTCTTCCATATAAGCCTCCCAAATCAAAGAAAAAGAATTTCTAGAAAACAACTCTAAAAATTCACATTTTCTATTTCACTAAAACAATCTCAAGATATCATTGAATGTAATATAGACCATTAAAACCATTAATAATAGAAAACCGATTGCATGAATCTTGCTTTCTGTTTCCGGCTTTACAGGACTCCCTTTAATTTTTTCGATGAATAAGAATAAGATTCTACCCCCATCAAAAGCAGGAAAAGGTATTAAGTTTATAAATCCAACATTAATACTTAAAAGAGCAATCAAATAAAGAATATTAGCAAATCCAGCTTTAGCCTGGGTACCCACAATGTTATAAATACCAACAGGTCCTGAAAATTGATTAATAGAAACACTACCTGTAAATAAACTTTCTAGAGTAACAAACATTTGACGGAACAATGCCCCCGTTTTTACAAATGCATATTCTACTGCCGCACCAATTCCATGTTTCTTTTCGTTATTAATCATAACCCCAATGCGATAAACAGCTTGATCCTCTACCTTTTCTTTCACTGGTTTTACATCAAAGGTATATTCTTTTCCATCTCTTTGTACTTTAAATTTTACTGGTTTACTCTTATCTACAATTTGTAAAAATAAAGAAATGTCATCGGAAGTCTTTACTTTGCGATTATTAATAGCAAGCACACGATCTCCATCTTTTAATCCAGCAACCTCTGCTGGGGTATCCCTCACTACTTCAGAAATAATTGGTTTAGAGGATATGGACCCATAAAGCAGCCCAATCGAAAATAAAATGAGTACTGCAAAAATAAAGTTAAATCCTGCACCAAAAAACATAACTAAAAATCTTTGCCATGCTTTTTTTGAATATAGTTTACGATCCTCTGGCACTTTCTTATCATCATCTACTTCTTCCCCCGCTAAAGAAACAAATCCACCAATTGGAATTGCACGAATACAGTATTCAGTCTCACCATTTTTTCCCTTTTTAGAAAATAGCTTTGGCCCCATTCCAATCGAAAACTCGTATACATAAATTCCACAAAGTTTAGCAAATAGAAAATGCCCCGACTCATGAATAAGTACAATAATTCCTAATACTAGAATAAAATAAATTAAATTTAATAACATATAAGAACACCCTCCTATATAATCGACATAAATAATGTCGCAGTAATAACTACAAAGATAATACTATCAAAGCGATCTAAAATTCCACCATGACCAGGAATTAAATTAGAAAAATCCTTTTCATCATAATGCCGTTTAATCGCTGAAAATACTAAATCTCCTAGTTGTCCCATTAACGATAAAGTTACAGTTACAATTCCTAATTGAATGGGGTCAATCGAAGAGTTAATTACCGTCATATAAAATACAGTAGCGACGAAAACTCCCATGATGGTTCCGCCAAGCAAGCCTTCTACTGTTTTACCAGGCGAAATAGATTCTATTAGCTTATGTCTTCCCACTAAAATCCCTGTAATTAATGCAAATGTATCCGTGACAGTCGTAATAATTAAGAAATATAAAATATAATTTAGTGAATAATTTCTAGTTAAAATAATTAAATTAAATGATAATCCTAAGAAAATTACACTCCCCATTAAAAACATGGCATCTTCTAAATTATATTTCTTTTCATCTGCCAAAATGATAATTGGAAGAAAAAAGATAATAAGACACAAACTAAGTACACGATAATCTAATACAATCTTAAATTCATTAGAACTCCAATTGTTTAAAATTAAAAAAAGTAAACAACCATAAGATAATACTTTTAAAGTAAGAGGAACTTGATTTTCCTTCTTTTTCTTTTTAAAACGAACATTCCATAACTCACGAAATCCAAGCATACCCAGAAGAGCAATCATAACAGCAAAACACTCACCACCTAAAAATAATAGTGGTAGGAAAATAGCTAAGATAAGGATGGCACCTAAAATTCTCTTTTCCATTATTTCTTTCATAAAAAACCTCCAGACTCTATCACCTTAAAATTAATTATAATACACTTTTAAAAGAACTACAATCAGTTTTCTTGAAATAATTTATGAGAGATTGGGAAAAATAAAATAGGTGATTAAAATGAATTACTTAAATATCTTCTTTTTCTTTTCTATTTTTGGACATTTTTTAGAAAGTACTTTTATTAAAAACTATACGAGTGGAATTCTTTATGGCTACTGGACACCTATCTATGGTATAGGAGTAGTAATCATTCTCCTATTAAATCAATTCTTAAGGAAAAAGGTTAAAAAGAATTGGATAAGATATATCTTATTATTCTCTCTTTCTGCTATAGCCCTTTCAACCATAGAATATATTGGAGGTTATTTCATTGAAAAACTATTTCACCAAGTATTTTGGAATTACCAAGACCACCAAGCAAATATTGGAAAGTATACTTCCATAGAAATGGGAATTGTTTGGGGGATCAGTAGTACCCTAATTGCTCTAATTATCGATCCAATTTGTCAAAAATTTAGTAATAAAATTCCAAAATGGATTTCTTATATATTATTAATACTTTTTATGATTGACTGTTTAATGACCATTAACAATAAAATTATTTCTTTCTAGTATGAAAGTCAATCCATTTATAAAGAGAAACAGTACAAAAAAAGAACCACATACGGATTCTAAAAACTATCAATATTGATCTTTACTTTTTTATTATCTTTCATATAACTACTTGCTTGAACCAAAGTTCTTACAGCATTTGCAATTTTACCACCCTTACCAATGACTCTTCCCATGTCATCCTGACTAACCATGACCTGAATAAGAACAGTATTTTCATCATCGCTTTCAAATTCCTTTACAGATACTTCCTCTGTATTTTCTACTAAAGACTTTACAAGGAAATCAGTTAATTCGATTAAATCCATACTTATTTACCTTGCTTCTTTTCAGCATGCTTTTTCATAATTCCAGCCTTACTGAATAAATTTCTTACAGTATCTGATGGTTGTGCACCAAGACTTAACCATTTTAAAGCGATTTCTTCATTAATCTTTGTTTCTTTAGCAATTGGATCATAAGTTCCAACTAATTCAAGATATTTTCCATCTCTTTTTACTCTAGAATCACTTGCGACAATACGATAACTTGGTCTTTTTTTAGCACCCATACGAGTAAGTCTAATTTTTACTGCCATATTTCTCTCCTCCATTTCCTATATCTGTATTATATATGTTTATAAGATAAGTGTCAAGCATTTTTTGTTAACAGTGTAATTATTTCAAAAAAATAAAGTACCGAAAACGATACTTTATTCATCTAGATATTCTTCATGGATCTCGCTATCAATTTGTTTTTCTGCTTGTTCTAATTCTATCTCTGTTTGATCATCCTCAATATCGTCCCATGGATCTTCTTCTTCTTCATAACTGATTTTTACCTTTGTATCGCCCACTAATTCAATTCCTAATTCTTTTTCCACTGTAAACTCGATTTTCCCATCAATGATTTCTGCCCTTGTACAAGTTGGTTGCTTTAAACTTCTAATCACTACTTCTTCATCAGATAATGAAACATCATTTTTCTTTGGAACTGTAACATTTTCATTATATTGGACACTCTTTTTTACTACTTCTGTTTTACTATCATTCATACAAGAATACCAAATATTTACATCATAACTACCTGTAATTCCTACCTTATCTCCATTTTTTCTTCCAGAAAAGTTATGATTGATAATCCAAGCACCAAGGATAGTTGTAGGCATAATTTCTGGGGCAATCACATCTGTTGTTACAAATGTTTTTTTGCCTTTACCAACGACTGCTTTTGTAACAATTTCTCTTGATTTTGCCATAATATCCCTCCTCTAATTTAATGTATGCGAAAGAATGGTTTTGTTGCTAGAAAGAAAAAAACAATTCCAATATGGAATCATTTTAAAACTTAAAAAATTGTTCAACAGTATTCTTAATATGGATAAATAACTCATTTAATTTTTCTTGTTCAGTCAAAAAATCCTGATATAGAGGAATATCTTTTAATTCACTTTCTAAAGAAGAAATATCTTGTTCTAGCATTGTAATATCTAGTCCTTTACTTTCTCTTTGAACAACTTCTTTTTGAACTTTTTTAATTTCCTCTATCATTTTTGGGATGATTGGATGTTTTTTCATTTTTTCTTCTAAATAAAGATAGTTCTGATAATCTTCTGTAGATTTTACAAAATCCACAATTTCCTGAACCTTATTTAAAATTTCCTGGTTAGATAAGTTTTCCATCTAAACTCCAAGTTTTTGCATCTGTTACTTTGACTGAAACTATTTTTCCAATCAATGAATCATCCCCATCAAAATTAATCAATTTATTATTATCGGTATATCCGTATAATTGTGTTTTCCCATTTTCATTGTGTCCTTCTACTAGTACAGGAACTGTTTTACCAATCATTTTTTGATTATTTTCTAAAAAATATTGATTTACAATGGAATTAAGGCGATATAATCTTTGTTCTTTTTCTTGAAGTGGCGTATCATCTGCAAGACGACAAGCCGCAGTATTTTCTCGTGGAGAATAAATAAATGTAAAGGCATTATCATATTTACAATATTCTGCTAGTTTTAAAGTTTCCTCAAAGTCTTCTTCTGTTTCACCTGGAAAACCGACAATGATATCCGTTGAAATACTCACATTCGGAATATTCTCCTTCATTTTATCAAATAACTGTATATAGTCGTCCTTCGTATAACGACGACCCATTAACTTTAAAATACGACTACTTCCAGACTGTACAGGCAAGTGAATTGATGGCATAATATTTGGATATTTAGAAATCACTTCAATCATTTGATCTGTGAAATCCCAAGGATGACTTGTCATAAAACGAACACGAGGAATATTCGTCTTCGCAACATCTTCTAGTAAGTTCGCCATAGAATAATCACTATCAGTATCCTTTCCATAAGCATTCACATTTTGACCTAAGAGAATTACCTCTTGATATCCTGAAGAAACAAGTTCCTCTACTTCTTTTAAAATATCCTCTTTTTTTCTACTTCTTTGTTTTCCTCTTGTATAAGGAACAATACAATAGGTACAAAATTTATCACAACCATACATGATATTTACAAATGCTTTATGCTGACTTGCTCTTTTAACAGGCATTCCCTCAATTAAATTTCCCTCAACACTGAGTACTTCAATTTCCTGCTTTCTACTATCCATATGTTTTTTTAAAATGTAAGGAAGGCGATGCAAATTATGAGTTCCAAAAACAAAATCTACTTGACGGTATTTATGTAAAATCTCATTGACTACTCCTTCTTCTTGAGCCATGCATCCACATACACCAATCATAAGATCTTTTCTATTTTCTTTTAAGTGTTTTAATCTTCCAATCATTCCAAAGGCCTTATTATGGGCATTTTCACGAATAGAACATGTATTTAAAATTACTAAGTCAGACGCTTCCATTTCTAAACTTTCGATAAACCCCAACTCTTCAAGCATTGCTTTAATATTTTCACTATCATGTTCATTCATCTGACATCCATAGGTCTTTACATAATAGGTTTTCCCCTGTCCTAATTGTTGAAGAGCCTCATCCATTTGATACTCTTCTTTTCCAATTTCCTGTTGCTTTCGACTTCTTGCTTCTTTATAACTAGGTAATTGCATCACAATCACTTCCTTTTTTCTTTCTAATTATATCACTATTTATATTTTGTTAGTATAATTACTATGAAAACTTTAAACTTGTTTTTTATAATCTATGTCTAGGATATGTTTTTGATAAGATAGATAAATTTCTTTCTATCTCTTTAATATCATTCGTTGGATGTTCATTTTGTGCCAGATATTGTTGATAGATTTGAAAAATTTTTTGAGACAAATCTGTACCCATACCACAAAATTTAGGATAAAGATTTAGACAATAATCATAAACCGTTCCAATTAACTTTACTTTCTCATGATGAGGAATTTCCCAATAAACACATCGATTTAAAAAAGATTCAAACACTTGACATTGAAGTTTCTTGAGTTCATTGACTAATAATGAAGAATCCCCTATTTTAAGAAGAGCCCAGTAATAGGCATCTATTAGTTCCATAAAATCTCCAGTGGGATGGTTAAAAGACAAATTATCTCGTTCACTATGATTGATACAATAGTAATAATAAACACTTCTATCTTCTAAAACGCATTTTGCATCATGACATACCCAACTATGAAAGTAAATATCTTCTTTTATATAATCCGGAAAATGTTTTTCTTTTAAAAAATCACGATGATATATTTTATTACAACAAGAAGGAACCTCTCTCATAAAAAATCTATGCCGCTGTAAAGAAAAAGGAAGTCCAGGATAAAGTATTCTAGAAAGTTTTAATTTTGTGTTCAAAGAGGATTGATTTTTCAATAAATTAATTAAAAGTCCCCCATAGATAGTAAAATTACCTACTACCATATCTGGACGTTTCTTGTGATACAGTGCAGTTTGATATAAAGTTTGATAAAATCCTGGTCCCACCATATCATCTGCATCAAAAAAACCAATGTATTCTCCTTCTGCTTCCTTTATTCCTCGATTTCTAGTATAACTGACACCCGAATTCAAAGAATTTCTCAAAAGCCGTACCCTGGAATCATTGTTTGCGACTTCCTCTAGGATAGAAAAACTATGATCAGTAGAGCAATCATCAATTAGTAAAAATTCTATATTCTCTGAAGAATCTGAAAGTAAACTATTTAAAGATTCACCTAAATATGACTGTTTATTATAAACGGGTACAATAACACTAACTTTCTCCATGATAATCCTCCCCACAAAATATGCTTATTATATCATAAGTAAAAGAAAAATCGTACTGAAAAGTATTATTTTTTTCTCTGATTTGGATAATTATAAGAAAGGACGTTTAATTTTTTAGTTAAATCATCTAAAGAAAAGTCTGAATATTTTTCTTTATATAGTTGATAAAACCCCAAACTAACTGGATCTAAAAATGACAAATCCATATTATGCATTTTTCTACAATAATCAATCATAGTACCAATCAAATCAATCTGATCATCAATCGGTATATGCCAACTAACTATGGATTGCATATACCCTAGAAAGTATCGTTTTTGTGCTTCGTGAAAGGAGGACAAAAAATCCTTTGTACTTCCAATTTTTTGTTGAAGCCATTGATAACCTTCAATAAAATCATAAAAATTTCCATTCGGATGATGATAGTAGGAATTATCTCGTCCTGCATCCTTTGGATAATAATAATAAGTGGTTTTTCTATTTTCTAAAACATTTTGTGCACTCCACATCGTCCAATAATGGAAATACATATCTTCCTTTATATAATTAGGAAAATATTTTCCCTCTAAAAAGGTATGATGATATATTTTATTACAACATGAATAGGTTTCTCTAGATACAAATTTTCTTTTCTGAAGTGAAAAAGAATACCCCTCTACCAAAATAGACAAATTGGGAAATGAAAAGCAAAGATTATTGGCATCAATTAATTGAAATCCTCCAACAATAATATCTGGATTTGTATCTTCATCAAGAGCACTCTGGCACAATTTATCATAAAAACCGTAATCCACTTGATCATCCGCATCAAAAAAGCCAATATACTTACCTTGTGCCATCTTTATTCCCTTATTTCTTGTATAGGAAACACCACGATTGGTTTTATTCTTTAAAAGTCGAACTCTAGAATCCATCTTTACAAAATCTTGAGCAATCAAAAGACTATGATCTGTAGAACTATCATCAATTAATAATATTTCTGAATCTTTTCCTACACCATTTAGCAAGCTATTTAAAGACTGTTCCATAAAATCTTCTTTATTATAAATTGGTACAATAACACTTAAATCCTTCACTAGAATACCCCCTAATATTCCCATTATATCTAAGTTCTAAAATAAATCATATTCCAAAAAAATAATGCGCTACGCATTATTTTCCTTAAGTACATTATTGATGATACTATCCATACAAGTAAACTTCTGATTGGTTAGTACTTCATCTTTAATAACATCGAAATTATTTCTAATGAATACTACTAATTTTTCCATTCTTGGAAGTAATGATTTCTCTTCTAGATTGTCCATAATCATCTCTAAATTTGTAAGTTTTGAATATTTCCCGTATTTATTACTTTTAATATATGTATCATACAAATTTTTAAAAGATACGACATCGATATTATTAAATCTCTCATCTTCTAGAATTTTTACAGTTGTGTAGATATAATTGTCATTAATTGACTTATCCAAAATGGTTTCTCCCTTATTATTCTTAATATTTGGAAGAAATTTTTTATTTTTCTTCAATTTCGCTATGATTTCAACTACATTCACATAATTGGTAGAAACTAGAACGTGAGCAAATGTATTACCCGCTAAATTTTGATGATTTACATCCCAATCCCTATTTCCCATATGGTAAAGTACCAAATCATAGTCTCCATGTTTTAGCAATCTAACTAAAACACTATTACCTGCATCATCGCAAGTGTTAATATCCACAATCTTCTTTTTGAGCACTTTGTCAACGAGTTCTGTATGCCCCTCTCGAATTAGTTCAAAAACTAATGATGGGTCTTTTTGAACAGCCTCAATGGCTTTGGCTTCATCATAAAACATCTATAACACCTCTTATACACGGGATAGTTCAATATTATACACATTTAGTCGTATTTTGTCAAGTTGAACCGGTGACATTTTATGACTTGAAAGGAGAAAATATTAGATATCTGTTGATTTCTTAAGCACAGAAATATAATGATAAGCATCCCTGCACATAGTTTCTAAATCCTTTTTAGAAGACCAATCTAATTGCTTCTTTGCATAGCTACAATCCGCGTAGCACTCAGCAACATCTCCTGCTCTTCTAGGTGCTATTTGGTATGGAATTTTAATATGATTTACTTTTTCAAAAGTTTGAACAAGTTCTAATACACTGTAACCTTTTCCTGTACCTAAATTACAAGCATCGATTCCAGTAGAATTGATTACTTTATTTAAAGCAGCAATATGACCCTGAGCCAAATCAACTACATGAATATAGTCACGTACACCAGTTCCATCCTTAGTATTATAATCATTCCCAAAAATATCTAATTGTGGTAACTCACCCATAGCAACTTTAATAATATATGGCATCAAATTATTAGGAATTCCTTTAGGATTTTCACCAATTAATCCTGAAGAGTGTGCACCAATAGGATTAAAGTATCGAAGTAAAGCAATACTCCATTCATTATCAGAAGATGACAAATCTCTTAAAATATTTTCAATCATTAATTTTGTAGTTCCATAAGGATTGGTTGTTGAAAGTGGCATTTCTTCAGTAATTGGCAATTTTTTAGGACTTCCATAAACAGTAGCAGAGGAAGAAAAAACAAGTCTCTTGCATCCAAACTCCTTCATCACCTCACATAAATGCAAAGTAGATTCCAAATTATTTCGGTAATACATTAAAGGTTTCTGAACAGACTCACCAACTGCTTTATATCCAGCAAAATGAATCACGGCATCAAATGAATGTTCACTAAATACCTTTCTAAGAAGAGAAAAATCTACCACATCCCCCTCATAAAAAATAGGTTTCTTCTTAGTGATTGTTTCAATAGAAGTTAGTACTTCCTTCAAAGAATTAGACAAGTTGTCAATTATTACAACTTCATAATCTTCTTGTAGTAATTCAACAACTGTATGACTACCAATATAACCACAACCACCCGTAACTAATACTTTCATAATAAAATCCTCCAAAAAAAGAAAAGTTCAGTCCTACTTACGTTCACTTTTCTCTGTTTCTTTAATAATATAAATTGGTCTATTTTTAGTTTCAAGATAGGTTTTAGATAAATATTCCCCTATAATTCCTGTACAAAAGAGTTGTACTCCACCCACTAAAAACATAATACAAGCCATACTTGGCCATCCTCCAACAGGATCTCCCCAAATCAATGTTTTAGTAATAATGATAATAATTAAAATTACGGCAATTAAACAAAAGAACATTCCAACAAGTGCCGCAAATACCAATGGTGCTGTTGAAAACGCCACAATTCCTTCTAAAGCATATGCAAAAAGTTTTCCAAAATTGAAATTCGTTTTACCTGCTACGCGTTCTTCTAGTTCAAAATCAATCCATTTGGTTTCAAAACCTACAAAACTAAACAATCCCTTAGAATAGCGATTATATTCCTTCATAGATAGTACTGCATCAATCATTTGTCGTGTCATCAATCGAAAATCACGTGCTCCAGGAACCATTTCAATATTAGAAATCTTTCCTATTAATTGATAAAACCATTTTGTAAAAATCTTACGTAAAAAAGAATACCCTTTACGGTTCGTACTCTTAGTAGCAACACAATCATATTCTCCTGTTTCTAAAATATCAAACATTTCTTTTAATAAAGCAGGTGGATCTTGTAAATCAGCATCCATCGTCGTCACATAATCCCCCGTAGATGCTTCTAATCCCGCATACATAGCAGATTCTTTTCCAAAATTTCTAGAAAAGGATATATAACGTACTTTAGAATCTTGTTTTGCTAACTTTCTTAACTCTTCAAGAGTTTTATCTTTAGATCCGTCATTCACAAAAATAAATTCAAAAGTTGTCTTCTTTTTCATCTCCTTAGCAATTTTATTAACCTCTTCATAAAAAAGAGGAATAGAACTTTCTTCATTATGACATGGAACCACAATTGATATTTTTTTCATGTTATCCCTCCGACAAGGTTATCATATCATAAAATTATAGAATTGATAAGGGTTCAATTACTCATTTACACTTTTATAGTAAAAGAAAAGTGCTAATCTGAAAAAAATTCTCTTCCACCAAATACTAACATAAAAATAGGATAATTTAAAATAAGAGAAATGAAACTGCTAAGAATTATAGAGTGAGAAAAAACAATCAACGAATGAAGAAGTAAAAAAATCAATGTGTGAATAAATAAACATATAAAGTTAAAAGTAAGAAATCTTTTAGAAAAAATAGGCCATCTTTTTTGAAAAATTGAATAAAATAACAAAACTATGATATAAGAAAACAACCAATAAATGAAACATAATTCCAAGTTTGGAAGATTCTCAAAAAAATGTAAGAAAGAAAATAAGCACTGAAGTATTAAAAAAAAGAACCCAAACATAAAATAGTGAGAAATTCCTGAAACAGGATGAGAATCATCTTTCTCTATAAAATTTTCAATTAAAGAAAGCATCTGCTGATTGTTTTTTTGATACTGTTTTGGATGAAATTTACGAATTTTCTTTAAATTCATTTCAATATCCTCTACACCCATACATGCTAAAATATAGCCCTCACTTCCAAGTTTTTCTACTACCTGTAATTGATGATCATTCGTATGTTCCATATATTGAGAAAGTCTTGGAACTGCAATGATTTTTTTATTTCTAGAAAGTCCATCCAAAATAGAACCAACTCCACCATGGGTAATTAAAACCTTCGATTGCTGAACTAATTTTTCAAATTCATCTTTTGGTAAATAATCAAATATTTCCATTTTATTACTAGAATATGTAGTATATCCCACCTGTACGACTACCTTTTCACGAATTACTCCTTGATCAATTAATCTTTCAATCTCAATTAATAACCTCTCAAAACTTTTATCTTGTGTACCTAGAGTAACTAAAATCATATTCGTTCCTCCTTAATAAATCCAACCACCATAAATAGCTTTTGGATATAGTTCTAACATATTCTCCCACTGTACAATAAATAAGTCTGCAAAAGAATAGATAAGTCTACCAGTCACTGTTTTTGTATGAATATTTGCCAAAGACTCAATATAAATAATTTTACTTCCAAATAGCTTTCCAATACAACACATAGGGCCTGCAGTATGCGCACCTGTTGTAATAATATATTTTGGACGAAAACGAACATAATAGTATAAACTTTTAAAACAGTTTGCGAGTAACTTCCAAGGATAAGAAAGCAAATGATCTTTCGTACCATAGAATAGGTATTTTACTTTCCCAGTATACTGCTTTTTTAAATAAACAGTAGAAGGAGTCGCCTCCGTAATAATTTGAAAATCATAATTTGAAAATAACTTTTGAAGACACAACATTTCTGTTAAATGACCACCTGTACTCGAAATAAACAATACCTTCCTCATAATTATCCCCTCTTCTTTAGAAGTTTTAACCATTCACCTGTCACTTGTTCTTCTGTATACCTCGTGCTTAGCTTTCTTGCCTCTTTTCCCATTTTCTTCCGTTTTGTCTCACTTTTCATTAATTCCAAAACACGAGTTGCCATCTTTTCAAAATCCCGTTCTTCGACTAAATAACCATTTTGTTCATTTGCAATTAAATCATTAGCCCCCTCCGCAGAGGAAAAGGCAACACAAGGAATACCATGTGACATTGCTTCAATTAATACAATCCCAAAAGATTCAGTATAGGATGTCATTAAATAAATAGAAGATTGAAGTAAAATTTCATCGATTTGTTCACGACTTAAATATCCATGTACTTCCACAGATTCATTTAAATGATACTGATAAATTAAATCCACAATTTTGTTTTTTTCGGCACCATCACCGATAAGATGAAGTTTCCAATCTGGATTCTTTTCATGAATCAGGTGAAATACTTCAATTAAGTCAACAAATCCTTTCTCCCTAGAAAAACGACCAATAGAAACTAAATTATGTTCTTTTAAAGAAGAGGTTTCTTCTGGTAATCGATCAATCATATTTGGAATATATACACACTTGCATTTTAAACCTTTCCTTCGGAATTCTTTTTTATAAAAAGAACGAAGTGAATCAGACACTACAACCAATTTATCTAATCTTTCACAAGAGGAAACTAAAGTTTTAATATACTTTTCATCTTGATGATGATGATTATGTTCCCATCCAATTCGATAAGATTTCTTATTTCCATACTCCCCTAACCAACGATTAAATAATGCTCGAGTTGAAATAATAATATCACTATCATTTTCTTTAATTGCCATCACTGTTTTTCTTCTTCGAAGTAATAAAACAACAATTGCTTTATAGCTTTCCCTAATAAAAGTAAACGGTCTAATCTTCTTTAAAGAACGCTTCCATTCTTCCCGATTTGGTTTATATTTCTCTATTAAATATTTTACACTCACATTAGAATGAATTGAAAATGCGGGTTTTTCATCTAAACGATAGGTAGAAATGATTTCTACTTTATAATCATGGCAAAGTGCATTTGCCAAATTAACAACACTTTTTTCGATACCCCCATACCCCAAATGAAGTGCTAAAATGCTTACTTTCTTCATGCTATCACCTTATTTTAATTATATATAAAGTAAAAGAGAAAGTAAAGAAAAGCTGATAAATTCCCATAATTTACTTAATCCATATTTCTCGAATAAAGATGTGGTCTCAAACAAACTATTATAAAACCAAACACGATTTCTAAGAAAAGTTCTCCACATAACACAGATTTTACCTCTACTTTATCTTCATCTACTGACGTTTTAGGTGGTAAAATCGGTTCATTGAATAAATCTAGTGTAATTACTTCTTCCATTTCATGGATTTTAAAGGGTGTTTTAGCAAAATTATTTACATAATTTAAATTACTTTGTATCTCCTCTATATAATATTCTCCTAATGGAATTGCATTTAAAACAGCAACTCCATTTTCATCTGTAACAATAGTAGCAATTTTCCTTCCCTCTTTCGTAAAAATGGAAAAATATGTATCTCGAATTGCTTCTCCAGTCACTGAATCTTTTTTATGAATCATTAGACTCCCTTTTTTTAAATAATTATAGATAACTAAATCTTCTTCCAAATCATCAGAAGTAATTTCTACATAGTAAGCTTTTTCATTTTTAAGGTATCCGTCTAAAACAGTTTTTTCAACCACTGAATATTTTCCAATCGGTAAAGAAAATAGAATTTTTCCCTCTGAATCTGTTTTCACTTCTTCAATCAATTCACCATTAGAATAAAGAATACTTCCATCACCAGAAATAATATCCTCTAAAGCATAAACAGAAAATGCAATATTTTCTAATGGATAATACTCATAATGAATTTGCCCCTCTAAAACTTTAGACACTTCTCCTAGCTTTTGAATCGTTACTGTACCAACTTTTGGTACATTTTCTACTTCAAGCAAAATGGTTAAACCATAATCTGGAATATCGACGGTAGGAGTGTTTTCTGTAATCTGAAAAAAGATAGGATTTTCTAACTTATAATATCCATCTGGGCTTTCTACTTCTTCTAATTGATAATTACCTGCTAGTAATGCTTCTGGCATCATGAAAAATCCTTGATGATTAGTCTTAAAAATATCAACAACTTCCCCATTTGGATAAGATGATTTTTGTTTAACATAATCCCCAGTATCTAAATTTTTAATTTTAAAAGATGCATTTCCAATGATAATTTCCTTCTTCGTTTCAGCATCCTTTTTAATCACCTTTACATAACGACTAATTGGAATATTTTTAAAGGTAAACTGATATTCTTGATCCTCTTTATCATCAATTGTAACAAAAAAATCCTCAATAAAATCATAGTTTTCTCTTCCTCCCACCTGATGAAAACGATACGTTCCATAAGGAAGCGTTAATTCTATTTTTCCAGATGAATTTGTAGTATAGTACCCAATCCGCTTATTTCTAGAATTATAGACTTCAAAAGTGGCATCCTCTTCTTCCTTTAATACAGAACCCATTTCATAAAACTTTTGTATTTTTACTTTTCCCTCATAAACTTTGTCCGATAAAATTAATTTCACCTTATTCTTATCTGCTGTCACTACATATTCATTTGGATCTATTTGATATCCAGGACCACTTTGAATTTCTTTTATATAATAGGTTCCATAGGCAATCGGTGGACTAGTTGCATAGCCTTCACTACTAAATTTTACTTGCTTCACTAACTGATGATTTTGATCATAAATTCCATAAACAGTCCCAACAAAAGATGCATCTCCTTGTGGATCATGGCTGTGTGTATCTTTATCTATTTTTTCAAGATAAATAATAGTAAGCCCAACATCTACTTGTACCTGAGAAGTAATTTTGGGGTAATCTCCACGTACAATTAAATCCTGCCCATTTGGACTAACATAAAGAGAAGCCTTACCCGTAGTATCCTCTTTTTTTATATTAAATTTAACACTCATTATACTTTTATCCATTTTAAAATACAGTGTAGATTCATCCTTTCGATAAGATACAGAAGGAAACTCTGGTGTCACTTCATAATCGGATAAAACCCCATTTTCATCCACTAATTGATTTTCGATCCAAGGATTCACCTCAAATTTCCCTCCTGCAAAAGATGGAAGGACAGAATGCCTAGAAATTAAATTTTCAATTTCTGCCATTTCTACTTCAAACTTAGAAACCTGATTCCCATTTAAAGTATCTGTAAAGTAAATTGTACTATTAGGTTCTATTGCTTTCCAAATTAAATATTGACTCGCTGCATACCAATTATCAGTAGTATGATTTTTATACCCATACCCATAATAAGAAATTAACTGAATTTTTTCCCAAACATCATTGGTTAAATTCGTATGAAGTAAGTAATCATCTTCATACCCCATCATTGTTTGATTAGATGCTAGTGTTTCCCATATTTCAATACAATAAGCTGCTTGATGATCACTAGTTCTTCTAAAAATTCTCATCTGTTCATACTTCCCAGTAGATGCTCCTGGTTTAAATTTTTTTAAATATGCACCAGTAACTGCTTCCCCTTCATAAAACGAATCACTTTTTGCATACACACGACTCCCTGATAGAAAAATCGTAAATACTGCTAATAATAAAATAAATTTTATATGTCTCATAAAATTCCTCCATTCTAACTATCATTATTTACAAAAATTGAAGAGTGGTACAAAAAAAGTAAAAAATTTTATTAAAATAAGTTATAATGAATATGAAATAGAAATAGGAGGCACATATGATTCGGGTTATAAAAAATGGAACTGTCATCACAATGGATGAAAAAAGAAAGAAAAAATATGAAAAATTGGATATTGTAATGATAGAAGACGAAATTACAGAAGTAACAGAAAATTATCAAGGTCCTTATGATAGAATAATAGATGCAACAGATAAAATTGTTCTTCCAGGACTAATCAATTGCCACACCCACTTAGGAATGAGTATTTTTAGAGCAACTAATGACAATTTAAATTTACAAGATTGGCTCAATCATAAGATTTGGCCTATTGAAAATCACATGACAGAAGAAGATATTTATTACACAACTCTTCTTTCTTGCATTGAAATGATTCAAACAGGAACAACGACCTCTAATGATATGTATTTTGGAGTGAAAGGAAGCCTAAAAGCAATTGAAGAAACAAAAGTAAGAAGTGTATTTTCAAGATGTGTATCAGGAAGTAAGGATCAAGAAACTTTAAAACAAATAAATGAATTTAAAGAACTTGTAAAAGAAAATCAAGGAAAAAGTCTTTTAACTTTCACAGTTACTCCCCACTCTATGTACACTTGTAACAAAGAATGTTTACTGGAATGTGAAAAAATGGCAACGGAATTCAATTTGCCAATCCATATTCATTACTCAGAAAATAAATCTGAAGTAGAAGGAATTATAAAAGATTATCAAAAAACTCCTGCAAATGCCTTAAAAAACTTAGGATACTTAAATCACAAAGTAATTCTAGCTCATGGTACTTTTATTAGTGAAGAAGATCAAAAAATCCTTGCATCCTACAATGTATCCATTGCAACTAATCCCATTAGCAACTTAAATTTAGGATGTGGAATTGCTGATTTAGTAAGTTACAAAAAAAATGGAATCAATATTTGTCTTGGAACAGATGGACAAGGAAGTGGAAATAATTTAAATATGTTTTATCACATGTCCGTAGTCGATCAACTACAAAAAGCAAAATACCAAGATCCAACAGTCATGAGTTCTTATGATGTATTAAAGATGGCAACCATCAATGGAGCAAAAGCATTAAATCTAGAAAATAAAATTGGTTCTATTGAAAAAGGAAAAAAAGCAGATATTATCATTCTAGATTTAAATAATACAGAAGTCTATCCTACAGTAGATTTAATCACCCAGATTGTTCACAATGTCGAAAGTAATAATGTAGACACTACGATTATCAATGGAAACATTTTAATGGAAAATCATAGATTAACTCTTGATATTGATGAAAATCAACTAAAAAATCAAATACAACAAATAATCAGTCGTTTAATGAAAGAGGAAAATAAATAAAAATCCACTAGTTTAACTAGTGGTTTTTGTTTGAGGCCTATAAGGCCTG
>CAJTXV010000014.1 GCA_910584255.1 uncultured Bacilli bacterium | reverse complement strand
AAAAGTGACAGAATGAGTTTTCTATTTTTTAAATTCATGATTCTTTTTTTCATAGCCTATGCCTCCAATGATAACATACCTTTATTAAATATAAATTTTAAAGTATGGAAGTCGTAAAATTTGTCGATTTATGTAATTTTGCGTAGTATAAACATCCTATGTGGTAGTATATTGGAAGTATAAAAAATTTATTATTTCTCATTATAGAAATAAAAAAAGATACCAAATACGATTACTTTCATATTCTGAAATCAATTATTTGTTTTTACTACATACTACAATTCATACTCTATTATTATCTATTACTGACAATATAATCTTAACATTTTTAATTTTTGTAGTCAATATATGTATTTTATATTTTAATTACTTATTTTGAATATATAAATAAATCACGAAAAATATTACAATATATGCAGAAAGGCGTGATAAAATGAATACTTTTCAACCTAGTAAAAGAATTGTAAATAATGAAAAATTAGTCGTATCAATTCGTATGGACGTCAATAGAATCAATCAGATAGATGAAATTGCCAGTAAAATTGATATTAGTAGAAATGAACTCATAAATCAATGTATAGAATATGCTCTGAATAATATTGAATTTGAGGATAATAAAGGAAAAGTAGAAATTCATTAATTCTATTATTTAATAGTATTTATGCATATTAAAACCTTATTATAAAGTGGTTATTTTATAATAAGGTTTTTTTATCTTATATTTCAAACAATGTCATTTGACTAGACTCTGGTAAGTCTTTAAACATTCCCATGGTTCTCATTCTATCAATTAATGTTTGAGAAATTTTTGCTCTCTTTTGTAAATCTTCTATACTTATAAATTCTTTATTTTCACGTTCTGTTACTATATTTTGAGCAACGGTATCCCCAAGACCTTCAATTGAATTAAACGGTGGATAGATTTCTGTATCACTGACTGCTTTCCATACCGTAGCCTCACTCTTATATAAGTCAACATTTAAAAACTTCATACCACGTGCTGTTGCCTCTAATGCAATTTTCAAACTTTCAAGTTGACCATTTTCTTTGTTCGTAGCTTCATACCCTTTATTTTGAATATCAATAATACGATTCCTAATTGGGGTATATCCCGCTATCATTGCTTCTACATCAACATCAGTTGCTTTGGAAGAATACCAAGAGGCATAGAAATAAACAGGCATATGCACTTTATACCAAGCTATTCTAAAGGCACTAATTACATAAGCCGCTGCATGTGCCTTTGGGAACATATATTTAATCTTTCTGCATGACTCAATATACCATTCAGGAACCTGAATCGCACGCATTTCTTCCGCCATACCACTCCAAGTTTCTGGGTCTTTACTAGCCTTTCCTTTACGAACAAACTCCATAATCTTAAAAGCTCTAATGGGTTTCATACCCCAATTCATTAAGTTTACCATGATATCATCACGACATCCTATAACGTCTTTAAACGGGCAAATATTTTGAGCAATCAAATCACTGGCATTTCCGTTCCATACATCTGTCCCATGAGATAATCCTGATATTTTTACTAATTCGCCAAACGTAGTTGGTTTTGTATCTTCTACTAGTTTAATCGTAAATGGTGTTCCAAACTCAGGGATTCCGAGAGTACCTGTTGAACACATAATTTCATCATTTGTCACCCCTAGAACCTTTGTTGACGTAAAGATACTCATGGTGTCTTTATCGTCCATTGGTACTTTCATAATATCTGTTCCTGATTGAAGCTGAATGAGTCTTAACTGCGTAGGATCTGAGTGTCCTAAGATGTCAAGTTTTAACACACATTCCTCAATCGAATGGTAATCAAAGTGAGTCGTTCTCCAAGGAGAAGTTGGGTCTTCAGCAGGAAATTGATAAGGTGTAAAGTTAAAGCACTCCATATAGTCTGGAATTACGACAATTCCTCCAGGATGTTGTCCTGTTGTTCGTTTTACACCTGTACAACCAATGGCTAAACGTTCTACTTCTGCATTACGCATATCTAAAATTCCTTTTTCTTCCGCATATCCTTTTACATAACCAAAAGCTGTTTTATCTGCAACTGTTCCAATTGTTCCTGCACGGAATACATTATCACTACCAAATAATACTTTTGTATAGGCATGCGTACTTGCTTGATTTAAGTCTGAAAAATTCAAATCGATATCAGGTACCTTATCAGCGTTAAATCCAAGGAACGTCGCAAATGGCATATCTTGCCCATCTTTAATCATTGGAATGTGACAGTTTGGACATTCTTTATCTGGTAAATCAAACCCGCAAGAATAAGTTGCCCCCAATGGATTTTTACTTTCATCTTCAAAAATACTCATTTTACACTGACTACAACGATAATGGGCAGGAAGTGGATTTACTTCGGTAATTCCCATCATGGTCGCAACAAAACTAGATCCAACCGATCCACGAGAACCTACTAAGTATCCCTCATCATTGGAATGCTTTACTAATCTTTGAGCAATTAGATAGATTGGATCAAATCCTGCTCCAATGACTCCACCTAAAGAACTTTTTAATTTTTGCTCTAGGGCATCCTCTGTTAATTCTTCTTCGCTTGTTTTCTTTAAATAATTTCTAACTTGATCAAAAACACTATCTTTTCCTTTTAATATTACTTCATGCAATCTTTTAAATGATTTTGTGATTAACTCTTCTCCTTCTAAATTCGATAAATCATGCTTTATGGAAGTTAGTACAATATCTCCATATAATTCAGTTCCAAGTCTTTCTTCTATCGAAAAAGGAAGTGGATTTCCATACCAAGCTTCTGCTTTCGTATACACTAACTCTGTCACTACGCTTGGACAATCTAAATAACATTGTTCATCATCACTTTTAACACGTGGTGAAAAAGGAGTTCCACCTGTATCAGGAATTACTTCGATTTCATCTACCATATCTAATACTTTATTGGTATTTTCTACAACAATCTCGTAAGCAAGATCTTCTCCTAAGAATGAAAAGTCTTCTAGCATTTCTTCCGTTGTCCTAAAATGTTGGGAAGGAATATTCGTAATATCTTTTTTAGCCAGTGGATGCCTTCCACCTCCTGGTACTTTTTGGTTTACAATAATCTCACGATAGACTTTATCATCTCTTTCAAAATGGTGTACATCTCCAGTTGCGATCATAATCTTTCCTGCATTTTTTACGGCATCTACAATCTTTTTAATATGTTGATTTAATTCACTTTCCTCTTTAAAGTCTCCTAATTGTAATAAATGATCATACACTTCTGGTGGCTGTACTTCTACATAATCATAGAAATTAATCACATTGGTTAATTCTTCCCCATCTTTACTTCTTGCTTCATTAAATACTTCGGATTCATAACAACCGCTTCCAATTAGGATTCCTTCACGAAGTTCTGATAACTTACTTCTTAAGATTCTTGGTGTCTTATACAGATAAACAGTATTCGCAAGCGAAATGATTGTAAATAAATTTTTAAGTCCAGTCTGATTTAAGGCAATTGCATTAAAATGATACGTTCGCCCAAATTTATGAATTTCTTCTTTCGAAATTAACTTATCTAAATCACTAATTTTTTCATATTTTTGCATTTCTAACTTTTTAAGCATTTTACTAAATACGAACGCTGTTCCTTCTGCATCATAATCTGCTCTATGGTGTGCATCCTCTTCCCATGGAACATCATATCGTTTTACTAAGGCAGATAACGAATGTCTTGCATACCCTTGGTCTAGGGCACGAGATAATTCTAAAGTATCAATGACTGTATTTTTAAATTCCCCCAGTTTGTATTTCTTCATGGCCATTTCAATAAATGAAATATCAAATTTAGCATTGTGAGCAACCATTGGATTTTCTCCTGCCCATTCTAAAAACATTTTGGTTACTTCTTCTTCTGATTTTCTACCCCTCACCATATCATCTGTTATACAGGTCAATTCTGTAATTTTATCTGGAATATGTCTTTTTGGATCAATCAATTCATCAAAACGTGAAATAATCTCTCCATCCTTAATTTTGACAGCACCAATTTCAATCATTTGGTCTGTTCCACCAGCATTAAATCCTGTTGTTTCTGTATCAAATACTACATATGTATTGTGAAGCAAGTCATCTTCTATTGGACGTACTACGATATTAATCATATCATCTACAAGTGTCAGTTCTGTTCCATAAAGTCCTTTAAAAATTGGAGGATTTTTCTTCTCTTCTTTTGCTTTTTCTAAATCTTTTAATAAGGTTTCTCTCACGGATTCATCTGTTTCTTTTTCAATTTTCTCTTCTAATGATTCTATTTTTCCTTTGATTTTCTTTCGAATCGATTTATTGTGTCCCTTAATAATACCAAAGGAAATAGGAAATGCTTGGCATCCATTATGATCCGTAATCGCAACTCCACGATATCCCATTTGGATGGTTCTTTCTACTAATTCACACGTATGTTTCCCAAGATCTAATTTTGTAACTCCATCCATTTGACTCATCATTGTATGCGCATGAAGTTCCACTCTTTTAATAGGTGATAGATCTTCAATTTTTGTTTTTTCCTTCTCTAATACTGAGATATCTCTAGCGTTCAGTACCAACTCCTTCGAGTATACATCATTTTTAGTATATCCTCTGATTATATACCAATTTCCAACTTTTAAGTCTTTCTTTAGTTTTTGAAAGTCTTCCTCTCCTTTTGTAAATACCTTACAGTAAATACTATCACTATAATCTGTAATTTTTAGTGTAATGATTTTAAAATCTGATTTACTTGACTCAAAATAATCAGTTCCAAACACATACCCTTCCACCGTTATATTATCTGTTTCTCCTACAATGGAATGGATTTGTACTGGTTGATCCTGAATGGTGTGGCCAATAATCATATTCGGATCATCTTCTTTTTTTTGTCTTCGATACTGAGTCCTTCCATTATTTTCTTTTTTGACTCCTATATTTTTATTCTCTATAGGAATCTCTACTTTCAGAATATTCGTAGTTGCTTTTTGAATCTCATTTGTAATTTCATTTCGAAATTCATTTTCCTTTTCTAAATTTAAATAAGTATCAATTTCAATATCAAATCCGTATAGGTTCAATAAATAATTTAATTTAGGAAGTATTTCTTTAACCTGTTTTTCTTCTTCGACATTGGTAGACTCAATGACATATTTTTCATCTATCAGTAAAAGACAATCTTTGAATATTGGTGCATACACTAATAGTTTCTTGACCTGATCTAAGGCATATTCATAATATTCTTGTAGATGTTCAAAACTTTTATGCTTTGGAGTAATTTCTAATCTTACTTCCTTGATATTTAAAAAGGCCTCTTTTGTCTTAGTTTCTAATAATTGATACTGTCCTAATGGTAAAATATCATCATTTTCTAATACAAAAGTCCAACTTCCATTTTTTTCATTTACTTTTACTTTTATTAGTGACAAATTGGAAAATTGACTTCTTTCTGTTTCTTCTAAACCAATTTGATCAAATAAAATTAAAATTTTTTCTTTTTCCATACTGCTCCCCCTAGGATATCAAATTATTTTTTGGTCTTTTTTCCAATTAATTTCTTAACTATATCTAATATTGTATTATCCACATAACTATCAATTATTATAATTTCCTTTTTAGTTTCGTTAAATATTTCTTGTATTTTATAATAAGCATCATATATTTGACCATTAAAAATATCTCATTTACTTTCTTTTTTTACTCACCTAAATTGTTTATGACAACTTAGTAGTAAATTATCTAGTTGACAATAATTTATTCTAACATATCCATATTTTTTAATTTCATTTTCTTCGTATTCTAAATTTTTAAATGACTTATTATTCTTTAACAACTCCATCTGTTTTTTAGCTATACTATTTAATCTAACAAGTCTTTCACTTTGTGGTATTTTTATTTCTATTAACTCAGCATTTATGTTTTCAAGATTATTTAATATAACTAAATGAAGTAAATCAGTATAATCCCTAATATTTCCTTTATCATTTAACTCTCTGTTATTATCTCTCCATTCTTTTGCAGTCATACCAAATAAAGCAACATTTAACACGTCTGCTTCCTCAGCATATACATACTTTTTTTGTTTTTCAGTAAGGTAGGAACAATAAAATTTTTAATTGCATCTGTATGAACAATATAATTTGCTTTTGCTAAAACTCTATTTGCATGCCAATCAACTTTATTTTGATAAGCCTCATTTTTCTTTAATCTTTGAAATTCTTGTATTACATGTAGTTTAAATTTTGGACTTAACCAACTAGCAAATTCAAAGGCAATATCACTTCTAGCATAAGTTCCACCATTATTACCACATTTTGAAATTATTCCAATAGCATTTGTTTCTTTAATCCATTTTTGTGGAGACATATAAAAACTATTCTTTCCTGCTTCATTTTCAAAGGTCTCGAATTCGTGACCTTTGAAAGATTCATTATTAAGTTGTTCCCATAGTCCTAAATACTCAAGAACATCACTATTTCTCATCCACGCATAAATAGGGATTTTAGGTTCTTCTGGATTTGTATATCTTGCTAAATCAGTAAGAGAAATATATTCCTTATTATCGATTCTTATAATACTTATTTTTTGTTCATTTACTATTATTTCTGTCTTTATATTATTATTCATAACTCACACCCTTTCCACGACATTTGGTTACAGATATTTCAGCATCTAACATAACTTGTTTACCTTTAATTTCATATATCATATTTTCTACTGTGTTTTTTCTTTTCTATCACTTCATTCATTTTCTTTACCTGCACATATATTTTGTACTATTAAATAACAAGTATATCTAGATAATTTGTAATCAATTATAGTTTTAGTTATAATTCCTACTTTCTCAATAACTGACCAAAAATATCCCCATATTACGCATTTTTCAATTTTGTGTAATAACTTAAATTTCACTATAAAAAATATTTTCTAAATGTTTTTTTACTCAAAATTTCTATTACATCTTTTACTAAATGCTCTTTTCATTACATCGAATTTGCCATAATTAAAATTTAGATTATCAAGTTCTTTTTCGATTGTTTCAGAACTGAACGATTGAAAAAGATTTCAGGAAATGAAATCTTTATATTATTTCTAAACTATTGATTCGAATAATGTATTTTTGATTCTTAATACAGAATTTAATGAAATCATATAAGTTTACTTTCTTTAGTCCCTTTTCAATGGTATAGTCTTCAATATCAAAAACAACTTTATCTCTCATCATATAATGAGTCATATCTTCTCTATCGCATCCTAAGTACATAAGCCAATAAGGATAGATTTGTCGTTTTAAAAATGTCAGTGACTTATCCCCATCTAAGTAATTTGATTTTCCACTTAGTCTTGTATAAAGTTCATTATGGATGGCTAATTCTAATATTGCTTGAACAATTTCTTTATAAGCTTTATTTTCCTTTTCAAACTCAGACATTTCTGTTTTTATAATGGTATACATGATGTTTGTTAATGTCATCATTTTATCTTCTAAATCCTTTTTAAATCCCCAAGCAAGATTGGTCTTACATTGATTACTAGTTAAATAGGCATCCATTTTTGGATGAAAAACAACAACATTATATTCCTTTAATAAAGGAAATCTCAAAATGTCATCTACGTTTTTTACGACCTCTTTTTTACTTTTATCCCAAATTTTCATAAGAGCCAACCGTTGTTCTTCCGTTTCCTTTTTAATACTTTCAAATAAGTCTGTTTCAAACACCATGTTATAAAGTGTATCATCATTGGGAATATAATTTTTTATATCACAAAGCATTTCTTCCTTATCCTTGTTCCCTGCATTGTATTTTCTTTTATAGGTTGTCCACAACTTCTGTTTAAAATTGTGAACCTTTTGAGAGATAGATGCACCATATAGTAAGTTCCAAGCAAGTAAGTAATCATTCACCTGAAATATTAATTTCATAAGTTTCCCTCCTTATTTTTTTATACCTATTTATAATATACCATACTTATTTTTATTTGGGAACAATCGAGGAAAATTATTTTACTTTTTCACTCACTTTCTCTTCTATTTTTGGTACTACATCGATTCCAAGAGAATTAGTATCTTTTGTTTGTTGTTTGATTGCTTGTTCTACCAAATCTGTTGCATTTTTTAAATCACTATCAAAATATGTTGAAACATCCATTGACTGAACAGATTCTGGAGTAATAGAAGTTCTATTTTTTCTTGCTTCTATTCTTTTATCCTCTACTTGTCTACTATATTCCTGAAGTTCTCTTAATTCATCTTCCATACTTTTACCTCCTATTTATAGTATACCATTATTTTCACAAATGACTGCATTTCATTTTTGATTTTTTCTGCTTGAGTCAGTTCCTCTTCTGTTAAATTATACTCCTCTATTTTTTTATTTCTTTTATCTAGATCTATTTCTAAAGTAGCATCCATTACTTGATATTTCCTTATGGTTCTCAGATACTCGAGTAAGCAAGTTTTAACTATTTCTTTTTCTAACTCTTCTAAATCATCTTTATCTTTTAATGTTATAAGTTCCTTAACTATCATTTATGCATTTTCTTCTTCTGTTTTATGAAAATCGATTTTTTCTATTACTTTTTGATAGAACCCTTTTACCCATTTATAATTTTTGTTTTTACCTACTCTAGAGAAAATTTGATAACAAATTGCTTTTTCTATAGGAATGATATCTTGATACATAGTGTTTAGTATCATAGAAGCATCTAAATTTAGTTCCAGTAAAATTTCTTCTATAAAAAAGCCATAAACATCATATATCCAAGGAGCAACACCTTTTTTATTTTTCTTTTTATTTATTACACGATTTAGTAATTGCTCTAGACTATCATTTGGAAGCATTTTATGTAGTTTAAGTGCTTTAGATACTACATCATAATTATATCCATTCTGAATACAGAAAGATTTTAAAGTTTGTTTTTCTATATTTTTAGGTATTTTTATACTTTTATCGCTATCGTTATTCTTATCATTTTTATTTATCAATTCAAAACTATGAATCAGTTCATTTATATCTATATTAAATTCTGTTAGTATGTTTCGTATTATAGTTCTTGGTTTTAATTGTAAATTAACTCCTTGTTCCGTCCACTACGAAATTTGTTCTTCCGTTAAATGATGATTACTTTGGTTGTTAATTTCTTTTTGCATCACTTTATACATTGTTTTCATTGTAGAAATTCTATTCCAAAGTGGGATAATTTTTCCGTTTGGGAGAACTACAGTTTCCTTATATCCAATAGACTTCTTCTTAGGATTTTGTTCTTTCCACAATAAATATGCTTCTCTATATTCCTCTTCACTATAGGAAACTCTTTTTTCTTTATCAAGATTTAGTCCTTCTCTTTTGCACCAATCAATTTGTTCTTCGATTAAACCTTGGTAAGATTCGTGATATTTTCCTTCTTGCATGGCTTGATAAATACATTCCATTGTGGTAATTCTTTTTCCAAGGGGAATATTTTTTCCATTTGGTAATACTACGATTGTTTTTCTTGGAACATTTCTCTTTTTAGAATTTTCTTTTTTCCATAACAGATACGCTTATCTATATTCTTCCTCTGTATACTTAGTAGTTTTTCTCGGTGTTGGAGAAAATTTTACCCCCTGTTTCATCCACCAAGAAATCTGTTCTTCTGTTAAATCCCTATATGCTTTAAAATGTTTATTTTCTTGCATAGCTCGGTAAATTTGTTTCATTGTATGAATTCTACCTCCAAGGGGTATTTTTTCTCCATTTGGAAGTTCCACTACTAATTTAAAGGGAACCTTTTTTACTTCCTCATTTGTTTCTTTCCATAATAAATAAGCCTCTCGATATTCTTCTTCTTCAATTTTTATCATTTTATCCCCTATTTTTTTATTTTCTGTATTTCACTCACGGTTTCATTAATTTCGCTTCTGGTTTTTTCTATTATAGAAAACTCTTCTTCTGTAAAATGTTGTTCTTCTTTTGCTTCTAATTTTTCTTCTTCTGTATAATAATCCCAATCGATAATATATTGTCTTAATAGTTCTCTTCTTCTATATAGTTCACTTTTTTCTCCTAAGAGGATTCCTTCTTCAAAATAGAATGGTACAAAGTAACTTTCTTCTATTTCCTCTTCTGTTAAGTTATACTTTCTAATCTTTTTTAGTTTTTCTTCTTCAATTAGTTCTAATCCAGCATCCATGATTTGGTATTCTCTCATTACTCTTAGGTAGCTATATAGTCCCTTTTTTAGTGCATCCGTTTCATCTTTCAATAAATGTTCTTTTTTTCCTATTTTTATAATTTTCTTTACGATGTTTTCAGAATTTTCTTCTTCTGAAGATTGAAAATCTATTTTTGTTATTATTTTTTCATAAATATCTTCTAAGTAGCTACATCCTGCTTTTTTACATGTTGTTTGAAAGATATAACGACAGATTGCTTTTTCTATTGGAATTACGGATTTTGATATATCAGACAATACTTGTTCTGAATTTAAATCCAATTTTTCTAAAATCTCTTTCACCAGTGGACCATACACTTCAAAAATCCAAGGGGATATTTCTTGCTTATTTTCTTGTTCTACTAAAACTCTATTGATTAATTGTTCTAGTGTTTCTTCTTTTAAAAACGAATAAAGTTTGATTGCTTTTGATACAACTGGATATTTATATCCTTCATGTAGACAAAAATTATGTAATGTTTGTTCTTCTATATTATGAAAAGAATTTGAATCTGTCTTTTTTATTCTAATTGCCCCTAAAGTCCTAATAAATTCATTAGAATCGATTTGAAATTCTAATAGTAAATCTTTTATAGTCTTTACATCTTGTTGTTTTTTCTCTTTAGGTTTTATATTTTGTTGTTTCTTTACTTTTTTTACTTGGTTTCCTTGTGATTTGGTATATGATTTTTCCTTTTCAAAATTAAAGCCATGTCCCGTCCACCATGAAATTTGTTCACTCGTTAAATCTTTATTGGATTGAAAATGCTCTCCTCTTTGCATTGCCTTATAAATACACTTCATTTTATTAATTCTCGTTCCAAGATTTATCTCTTTTCCATTTGGTAGTATTACTTTGGCAGATTGTGGGACATTCTTTTCTTCAGGATTTTCTTTTTTCCATAAAAGATAGGCTTCTCGATATTCTTCTTCTGTAAATACATTTCTTTTCATTTTGCCGAGATTTATTCCATTCTCCGTCCACCATGAAATTTGTTCACTCGTTAAATCACGATTGTTTCCATAATGTTTTCCTTTTTGCATTGCCCTATAAATATTTTTCATCACTTCTATTCTATGTCCAAGAGATATCTTTTTTCCATTCGAAATAGTTACTTCGATTGAATAATGGACGTTTGTTTCATCTTTATTTTCACTGTCCCACAAGATGTAGGCTTCTCTATACTCTTCTTCTGTAATTCTCATATTTCCCCCTATTTGTTTTTGATTATTTATTTCGTACTTAAATTCTTATTTAATTTCCCTTTTCTTTTAGAATTTCTAATTCAATCACTACAATTTGAAATGTATTATATCTTCTTTCCACTCTCCCAAGAACTTTTATAATCATACCACTCTGAAGAGCAAGACTACGATATCGATTATGTATTTTAGGAAATAATGTAAAGTCTATCGACTGATATTCATCACTACCGATTAAAAACATCATGTCCATTCCATTTTTAGTTCGAATCGTATGAACTTTATCAATCATGACAATCACATTTACTTTTCGATTATGAAAACCTTGAATTTGGTTTAATGGAAGTATATTTTCATATTTTGCTTTATAACTTGTCACTGGATGATTACTTAAGTATAGACCAAATAACTCCTTTTCTTTTTGAACTAGATAATCTTTTGGATATTCTTCCATTACCTTTATTTCTGGTTTTAGTACATATTCTTTATCTAAATCTTTAATTAAATCCGCATAAGTTTCTATACTATCTAAGTTGTGAATGAGTGTTTGATGATTGTAACCAAAGGAGTCAAAGCATCCTGCATCGATTAAAGACTCAATACATTTACGAGTAATTCCCGAATCTTTGACTCTTGCGAGAAAGTCAAAGATATCTTGATATGGAGTCTCACGATTCTTTAAAATTGCATCTACACTTACGACCCCTACATTTCTAATTGCAGATAGCGGGTAACGTATTCCCTCTTTTTCTACAGTATATCTTTTTTCACTTCGATTGACACATGGTTTTAGTATTTCAATTCCAAGTGATTTTGCTTCATTTAAATACTGTTTTGTTTTCACCCAACCACCAATCACAGAGCTTAAAAGATTACTATAGAAATATTTCGGATAATAGTATTTTAAATAAGCCATCTTATAAGCGATTAAAGAGTATGCAACAGAATGGGCACGATTAAATCCATAATTCGCAAAATTTAAAATTAAATTAAATATTTCTTTGGCAGTTTCCCTCCTGTGTCCTCTTTCTACACTTTGTTTTATAAAGCGGGTTTCCTCGCTCTTTAAAACATCCATCTTTTTCTTACTCATCGCACGTCTTAGGATATCTGCTTCTCCTAAAGTATACCCTGCATAGATAGATGCAATTTGCATGATTTGCTCTTGATAGATAATAATTCCTTTGGTACTTTTTAAGATTGGTTCTAGAGATGGATCTAAGTAAGTAATTTCTTCTTCCCCATTTTTTCTTCGAATGTAAGAATCTATATTAATTGCAGGTCCTGGTCGGAATAGGGCAATTGCTGCAAAGATATCTTCAAATGAATTTGGTTTTAGATTTCTTAGAAAATTTCTCATTCCATCACTTTCAAATTGAAAAATTCCTGTCGTATCTGCATTTCTAAACAGACCTAGGACATTTTGATCTTCTAGTGGAATTTGGTTAAAATCTATTTTCTTTTTTTCTCCTACTTCAATATCTTCCAAAATATTCATAATAGTCGTAAGTGTTTTTAATCCTAAAAAGTCCATTTTTAATAGTCCTAGTTCTTCTAAGTATTCCATAGAAAAGCCAGTTAAGTAAATTCCTTCGTTTTTCGTTAGAGGAATTACTTCATCTAAATCTTTTTTACACATGACAATCCCCGCAGCATGGGAAGATGTATGTCTTGGAAATCCTTCAATTTGATATGCGATTTTTAACATTAATTTCAGTTTTTCATCGGCATCAATTAAATTTTTAAATTCTATGTCTGTTTCATAGAAATCTTTTAATTTTAATTTTGTAAAACTTGGAATCTTTTTACTTACTTGATCTACTTGATAAGAAGGAATATTTAAAACTCTAGAAACATCACGAATGGCCTGCTTGGCAGCAAGTGTTCCAAATGTTACAATTCCTGCGACCTTTTTATCTCCATATTTTTCTTTGACATATTGAATAACTTGATCTCTATAAACATCTGGAAAATCCGTATCAATATCAGGCATACTAATTCGCTCTGGGTTTAAGAATCTTTCAAATAGTAAATCATAATGGATTGGGTCTAAATCCGTAATTCCAATTGAATAACAAACCAAAGATCCTGCCCCACTTCCTCTTCCTGGTCCTACTAAGATATGATTTTTTTTCGCATATTTTATAAAATCATAGACCACTAAAAAGTAATTGGAAAAACCCATTTTTTCAATTACTTCTAGTTCATAGTTTAATCGCTCCCAGTAAATATTTGGTACACGTTCACTAAATCTTTTAGATAGTCCTGTTCGTGCTAAAGATATTAGGTACTCATGAGACGAATGATTCCCTTTTGTATCATAAACAGGTAATAATAGCTCAGAATTACCCCATTCCACATTACATTTCTTAGTAATTTCTAATGTTTGAAATAACCCCTCATTACTAGAATAATCATAGATATTATCAATCTCTAATTCTAAGTTTTCTAAATGATAGTCTGGCTGATTCGCAATTGTTTTTCCATCTTTAATCATCAGTAGATATTTTAAATAAGATTCTTGTCCTTTATGAATATATTGACTTTTTCTAAAAAATACAACATTTTTTGTTTCTAATCGTGCTTCTTGTTCTTCTTTCTTATTTTTATAACCTAGATAAACCTCTTCTAAAACTTCTTTTAAAAGATGAAAAGTTTCTAAATATTGAATGGGAACAATTCCTAGCACTTGTTCTTTATTCTTTTTAATATCCTCAAGTGTTACAGTGCGTTCATCTTGTATTGTAGATAGTTTGATTAAGGATTGATATCCCTGATAGTTTTTCGCATATAAAACTAAAATATCATTTTCAAGATGAATTTCTAAACCAATCACTGGATGAATCCCTTTTGCCTTACATTTTTTATAAAACTCCATCATCCCAAATAAATTTGAGTCAGTAATTGCAATTGAAGTGATATTTTTTTGGAGGCAGAATTCTAGTAAATCATCAATTCGTATCAAACTAGATAATAGAGAATAGTTCGTTTTTACATAAAGTGGTGCATACATGAATACTCCTCCTTTCGTTTTCATATATTCTAACACAAACCAGTCATTTTTTAAATAAAATTATCATAGAAAATAGCGCTTTTATCTAAGTTTTGTTATCTCTAACGAGTTAAAAAAATTGCAAAGCAAATAGAACTATGTTATCATATATTCATTACAATGAAGTGAGTTTTATGAAAGAGAGAATAACGAAAGAAAAATTAGAATTAATTCAAGCATTTTTAAGAAATCATCCAGATGTAATTGCAGCATATGGATATGGCTCTGGAGTCATGCCACAAGCAAATCATAGTAATCAAAAGAAAGATATTGATTTAATTTTAATCGTAGAAGATTTACTAGAGTATTTTCATCAAAATATTGAGTTAAATCCTAACGAATATACAAGAGGATCCAAATAAAGTAAATAATATTGTTACGAATCAATTTGACTATTTTAAAGAAGATTACAGTACTGTAAATCAAGGATATTACAAAGAGGAAAATGGTGTTCTTGTCGTAGATTATGATGCTATTAATCGTGATTTAAATGTCATTCCTGAACCAATCAAAAGAGCAATTTATACCGATAGTATCAAGAGAAGTGATTTACTCAATATTTCTAAAAGAATCACTGAATACTATAAAAAAGAATCAGAAAGGGAATCTCTTCCTCAAGCAATCAAAGGTATTCAAACAGCAGGAATAGAAACAGCATTTACTTATGCTTTAAAAAAAGTGAAAAAGGGATGGCAAAAATAGTGTTCAATTTATTTGACAATCTATGTAAATTATGGTAAAGTTATGAGTGCAAGTTATTATGTATCAAAAGGAGGAAAAGAAGATGCCAGTAAATATTACAAACAAAAAGCCTTTATTCGGAAATAAACGTTCTCATGCATTAAATGCTACTAGAAAGAAACAAGGAGTAAATTTACAAGTTGTGACTTTAGAAGATGGAACGAAAGTAAGATTAAGTGCGAGAGAAATTAGAACTTCTAGAAAAAATGAAAAAGTAGAAGAAATTAAAGAAGAAACAAATGAAGTAAGTGAGTAATATCACTTATTTTTTATTTTGATTCATCAAAAAACTGAAATAAATTTTTACTTCAGTTTATGCCCCTTTTCCATGACTAGAGTTAAAGGATTCTATCTCTTCATTGTACTTAATGGTTTCATCTATAAAATTTTGTATCTCGTGAAATTTACTTAATATTTGTAAGGTTGCTCTAGAACTCCAATTCAAGTTCTTTGTGATGCTATCTTTTCTTTCTTCAATGATAAAAGAATTATTCATAATCTGCTGATAAGCATCGTCTAAGATATAAAGTAAGGAATCCTTTATTTGTTTCTGTTCTTCTTCCTCTAATGGATTATTTTCTAATAAAAGCATAATATCACTCGTAGTACTTGTAATTGCGCCTACTTTCCTTTTTACATCAGTAGAATAATGCATTCTTTCACGCCTATCATAATCATTATCAATATCATCTAGAGAATCTTCAACTTGCTCTTTTATAGATTCGTCTAACGTACTACTTTCTAATAGAGATAGGATAGCTTCATCTATTCTTGGTACGCTTGGATGTTCATCTATATAGTCAGGATTATGAAAGATAGCATCTATTCGCTTAATTTCTGAATTCACTTTGTTTAAATCTATTTCATCTGGATTATTGGTTTTTAATTGTATGAGTAAATCACGATACCTAGAGATGATAGCATCTATGTCCTTCTTATCTTCTCCTATCATGATTCCTCTTGCCTCACTAATATCATCTAAAATCTCTTTCTTTCCCTTCAAATTAGGAATTAATTCTTTTAAATCTTCTAGAATTGGTATTAGTTCCTCTCTTACTTTTAATACACTATCTTTTTCTATTCTTAATTCTTTTATTTCCTCTAAATATTTATTTTTAATCTGACTTAATCTATCTTGATAGTACATTTTATTTCTCTGATCTAAAGAATTTAAAATTTCATTTAATAATCTCATATCATTTCCTAAAGAGGTATCATTTTCTCCACATAGAGATTGGTAAAACTGATTGGTCTCTTTTACTTTTTGATATAGACAATCTATTCTATGTTCTAATTCTTGTTCATAATTGATAGAACTTCGATTCATAGAAAGTGTTACGGTATCTAGTGATGGAATCAGTAAATGATTTTCTATTTCCGTTAATATTTTTAAAAGTTCATCTTTGATGTTTATTTGACTTAATAACGAAGCATAGTATTTTATTGCTTGTATTTTATCTTCAACTGAATCTACTTCCTCTTCTAATTCTACCTTGTTATTATCTTCTGCTAACTCTCTATACTTTTCGATTTTTTTCTTTAAATATATATCCGCATCTAAATTAATGAAATTCAAATTCATTTCTTGAAGTGCTCTAATTAAGCCTAATCTTAAGGATTGTGGAGTCTGATAAAAACCTAAGGAAATCTCGTTTTCTGATTCTAGTTTTGGTTTTAATTCCTTTAGACCCCTTTGATATTTTTTAATTAAATTTTCTACTTGAAGGATTACTTTTTCTCTTAAACTATCTTCTAAAATATGACTTTTTTCTTTAATCTCTTGTACTAAGTTGTAAACTTCTTTATCCTTGTCTTCTTCTTTTTCTGTATCTATGCTTGTACTTTGTAAAACTTGTTTTTCTTCTTTTGGATGTTTTTTTCCTCCGATCACTTTTGCTAGTAAGTCCTCATCCATTTTTTTTATCATTTCAATTTCTATATTCATTCCCATATGTTTTGTTATCCTCTTTAAATGAGCCAAATTGAGGGGATTATGATAGCCAATCAGAGTAATTTTCTCAATCATATGATAATATCCATTTTTTTTGATTTTTTCAAAAAACTCTTCCATTAGTTTGAGACTAAATCCAAACTTCTTACTGACAATTATCGATAGTTCAATGGAAGTTGCAGTTATTTCACTTGGAAAATAAGAAACATTATACAGAAAGTCAAAATCAAAGATAAGTTCTATTTTATCTTGACAGGAAATTGTAGGAAAGATTGAATTTAAATCTAGGCATCTTAAACTTTTTGGGTAAATGAACCTAGAGAAACGATTCTCGGCAAAACAATAATTACCTAATCTTTCAATGGTTGGATTTAATAATACTTCCTTTAATGCACAGTTATTAAAAGCATAGGAATCAATTTCTTTGATGGTGCTTGGAAGTTCTAATGTTTTTATAAAAGTTGAATGGAAGGAACTCCAGCCAATGCGTTCTACTCCCTCTTTGACAATTAACTCATCAATTGTTTTTTCTCTCAAAAAACAGTCTGGTATTTCTTTTAAAGTTCCGGGAATCACCACTTTTTTAAAATTCTTTATCCCCAGAATAGATTTTTCAAAATCATTTATTTCAATGGACTCTACTCCTTCTGGAATCAACATTTTTTTGCCATTTCCTAAATATTCATATAATTTATTGTCTTTGATTACGAATTCAGAATTTTTTGTATCCATAGAATCACCCTTTTTCGTGCCGTTTATTATACCATAAAAAGGCAGTAAAGTACAGTTATTCACATAGAAAAAATAGGCTATAGAACCTATTATTTTTATGCATCCATCTGTATATTCCTTTTTTTAGTATCCATTACTCTTTTTTATTATTACTTCTGCCTTCCTCTTGTAAAACTTAATTCTTGGTCCACTGGTCGATTTTTAGAATATCTATATAAATATTGATACAGTTCTTGGAGTGTATTACTTTCTTCTAATAAACTATTTCCTAAATTCACTTTACATTCTTTTTCTAAAATACCTTCAATTCTTTTTACTAAAATATTATAAGAAAGTGATTTTGATAGATTTCTTAAGAAGTATGGATTTACGATTACCCTCATATTGTCATAGTGGTAAGCCCAATCTGTTAAAGGATGACTAAGGGACTCTTTTCTTTCATCAAATTCATTAGAATCCCTACCTTGTCTTTCAAATATATCTCTCATCGTATCCATACTAAAGTAAGGTTCTACCTTTAATAATAACACTTGATTGGGGTAGTCTTCTCTTAATTTTAAATAGACATCTTCATTAGACAAATCAATACAAGGAATCTTTCCTTCCTCCAATGTAGCATCAATTTCTTCCTTTCTGAAACCATATAATTGATGATTCAGCGGATTTATATATTGATACTCCATGGTTTCTATTTCCTCTTTTTGTCTATTACCACAAACATCCATAACATTTTGTTCATCTACTCTAGACTTTCTGGTTGTATACTTAGATATTATGTTTATACTTGGATAGTTCGGAAAAATTTCACGAGTAATAAAAGATTTTCCACTTCCAGTTTCTCCAACGATTGCTATGATTAGTTGATAGCTCTCCATAACTAATTCCCCCTACTTTACACTGTTTCTTATCGTATCAATTGCTTCTTGAAAATTCTTTTGATTTGTAACATAACTTCCTACAATGATCATATCAACACTTTTTAACTTCTTTGCAGTTTCTTCATTGATTCCACCATCTACACAGATTTTAATATTTGGATTTACCTTTTTGGTCATCTCTACTATTGCTTCAATTCTTGGTATTGTTTCTTCTAAAAAGGCTTGTCCTCCTGCACCAGGCATCACAGACATAATTAGAATCAAATCTATTTTCTCTAGATAAGGGCGGAGTATCGAAGTTTCGGTATTTGGACTAATCGCCAGTCCTGCACGAATCCCAAAGCTATGAATAAGTTCAATATTTTTTTCAATATTTTTACCCGTTTCAATATGAAACGTGATATTCGCAGCATTTAAACTTGCAAATTTCTTAATATACTTTTTAGGTTTTTTTACCATTAAATGCACATCTAAACGTTTTCTTGTGTATTTAAAAATTTTTTTTAATCTGCGAAAAGAGAATTTCTTTCCTTGATATAGTTTTCCATCGATAAAATCCACATGAATAAAATCCGCATCGGTTGCGGATAATTTTTGAATTGCTTTTCCTATATTTTTACATGATAAAAATGATGTAGCTATCTTCATAAGATTCAACTCCTATTATTTTTTGAATTTATAAATTTAATATAATTTTCATATCTTGAAGATAAAATATTTCCATTTTGTACATTCTTTTTGACTTCACACTCTCCTTCAAACTGGTGCATACAATCACGAAATGGACATGGATAGTTCATAAATTCAGTAAAAGTATCACGAATTTCTTCTTTCTTCATGTCCGTAAAGTCCAGAGAAGAAAATCCTGGAGTATCTAAAACTTTTCCACCGTACATTTCTATTAACTCGACATGCCTTGTCGTATGTTTTCCACGCCCTAAAGCTTCTGAAATTTCCCCTGTTTCTAGATTTAATGTATGATCTAATCGATTCATTAAGCTAGATTTCCCTGCGCCTGTTTGACCAGTAAATACGGTTGTCTTGTTCTTTAGTAGTTGTTTTATCTTCTCTAATTCTGTATTTTTTACAACCGTGTATCCTATTTTTTTGTAATATGCACAAATACACGCCATTTCTTCTTCTTCCTCCAAAGACAATAAATCCCATTTTGAAAAACAGAGAATTGGCTCTATATTATGAAACTCCAAAGTAACAAGTAGTTTATCTAATAAATTAGAGGAAAAATCCGGATGCTTTACACTCGTCACAATCAATCCTTGATCCACATTACTAACTACTGGGCGTACTAAAGAATTTTTTCTTGGAAGAATTTCTAATATATAACATTCCTTTTCATCAAAATTGACATAGTCACCCACGAGGGGAGTAATTTTATCCTTTCTAAATTTTCCTCTCGAGTGGCATGAATAAGTTTTCTCATTTGTTGAAACAGTATATAAATTACTTACGATTTTTACAATTTGACCCTTCATAAAACCCCCATTATTGGTTATTCGCTTGGTTCATTGTCAGAATTCGATGTGGTTGGTGTTGCACTTGGCGTTGGTGTTGTACTTGGAGTAGGAATTGGTGTTGGTGTAGGAGTCGGTGCTGGTGCTTTTGCCACTTCGATTTTTAGTGTGCTTCCTTTTATAATTGGTGTTTTTGGACTTCTATATTGTTTTATTATTTTTCCTTCTGGGTATTCTGTTGTTTCTACTTCTTCGACTTTTAAAATTAATCCGTATTTATCACAGAAGGCTTGTGCATCATCTACTGTCCATTCCTCTCCTACTATGTCAGGAATTCCATCATCTCCTTTTGGAATATATAGTTTAATTTCATCTCCCTTAGTTAATGTAGTTCCTGGCTCTACACTTTGGCCAATGACTTGTTGAGATGTGAATTCATCAGAATCATTATCCCTTTCTTCTATTTCTACTTTTAATCCATACACTTTTTCAAGTTCTGTTTGTACTTCAATATAATTTTTCCCTGTATAGTCTTCTACTTCATATACTTTTTCACCAGTTGACTCATAAATTGTAATTGTTGTACCTTTCTTTACAGTCCTTCCTGCTGATGGGGAGGTCTTAATGACCATTCCCTCTGGAATCGTACTACTTTCCTCTTTTACTGTTTCAAGAGCCACTTCAAAGCCTGCTTTTTTCAATACTTTTTCTGCTTCAGCTACAGACTTTTCTGCAACTTTAGGAATCTCGACATCTGGTGTTTTGGTAAAATATGGAACGATTAAGAAAATACTAATAACAGCAATCACGGCAACGGTAAATATTGCCGTTAAAACCCAGATAATTTTATTAGTACGTTTCACAAGTTTATCTTCTTCGTAATCTTCTTCCTCGCCCTCTTCTATTTCTTTCTTTTCCTCTTCCTTTTCTTGAGGTTCTTCCTTTTTGTCTGTTTCTTGCTCTTCAGAAATTTTTTCTTCTTTTTCTTCTTTCTCTTCGATTTTTGGAACTACATCTTCCTTTTCTTTTTCTTCCTCTTCTTCTTTTTCTACTTCTTTAATCTTATCATCTGTTTTCTTTTTAATAGCAGAAATCGTTTTTGTATTATCATCAAAGTCATGTTCTGGATACTTAAATTCAATTCTTTTTTCATCCATTCTCTCATCATTTAGTACAGTTAATAAGTCTGCATGCATTTCTTTTACATCTGCGTAACGATTCTTTGGATTTTTAGCGGTTGCTTTTAATACAACATTTTCAACGCTTTGAGGAATCGCAGGGTTTTTCTTACGAATTCTTGGAATATCATCTCGCATTTGTTTTAAGGCAATTTCAACCGCATTATCCCCTTTAAATGGAAGATTTCCTGTTAGGAGTTCATAAAATAAAATTCCCATAGAATAGATATCACTTCGAATGGTAGAACCTTTTCCACTTGCTTGTTCTGGTGGCAAGTAGTGAACAGAACCCATCACAGAATTGGTCTGTGTTAATTGAGTACTGTTTAGTGCCATCGCAATTCCAAAGTCAGTAATTTTAATTAGCCCGTCTTCTTTAATTAAAATATTCTGTGGTTTTAAGTCTCTATGAATAATATAACTATCATGTGCTTGTGAGATACCATCCGTTAACTGAAGCATAATGTCGATTGCTTCACTTAAAGTCAGATTTCCTCTTTTCTTAATCAATTGTTTTAACGTTTTTCCCTCAATATACTCCATGACGATGTAATAAATGCCGTTATCTTCACCTACATCATACATTTCAACAATGTTTGGATGTGAAAGACTAGATGCAGATAGTGCCTCTCTTTGAAAACGACGAACGAACTTTTCGTCATTTGATAAGTCCCCCCTTAACACTTTAATGGCTACTCGACGATCTAAAATGGTATCATAGGCTAAATATACATTGGCCATACCACCTTCACCAATACTTTTAATAATCTCATAACGATCATTAATCTTTTGCCCCTTTTCTATCATTTTTCTTCACCCTCTTTATCTCTAATTAAATATGCAATCGATATATTATCGAGACCCCCTCGATTGTTTGCTTTTGCAATTAGTCGATTGACTTTATCTTCAATCAGTTCATCACTTAATAGTACCTTTTGTATTTGATCTTCTTCTACCATATTGGTTAGTCCATCACTACATAAAAATATATCTGTTACTCCCATGTCCACTTCAAAGATATCAATGTCAATTGGATTACTAGCACCTAGTGCTTTCATTAAGACATTCTTTTTGGGATGGTTTTTAGCCTCTTCTTTTGTAAGTTCTCCTGCTGTTACTAATAAATTTACTAGTGTATGGTCATAGGTTACTTTATGTATCTTTTTATTTTTCATCACAAAGCCACTAGAATCCCCAATATTTCCAAATAAGATATAATCTTTCGTATGAATGGCAACTACTAATGTAGAACCCATTCCTTTACTTTCAGGATGGTCTCCTTCATAACTATAAATCATTCGATTGATTTCTGTTGCTGAAGTTCTTAACCAGTCAATGGCTTCCTCTTTACTAAGGTCAATAAATGACTCTTGGAAATGTTTTCCCAAATAACTAATTGCGATTGAGGATGCTACCTCTCCTGCTGAATGTCCACCCATTCCATCGGCAACAGCTAACAGATAGTCATTCTTCTTATTTCGAACAATAATTACACTATCTTCATTATGATCTCTTACTTTCCCCGTGTCGGTCATACAAAATGATTTCATCGTATTCCTCCTTTTTACTTCTTAGCTGCCCACAAGCTGCACTTATTTTGGAACCAAATTCCCTTCGGATGGTGGCATTTATCTTATTCTTCTTTAGTATATCATAAAATTCTAAAATTGTTTCCTTTTTACTTCTTTTAAATCGAATATTATTAGTTTCATTATAAGGAATCAAGTTAATATAACAATTCATTCCTCGTACAAGCTGTGCTAAAAGGCAAGCATGTTCTTTTTGATCGTTCACACCATTTAATAAAATATATTCAAAAGTCACTCTTCGATTCGTCTTGTTAATATACTGATTTAAAGTATCCAATAACACTTCTAGCGGATAGGCTTTGTTAATTGGCATGATTTGATTTCTAAGTTCATTGGTTGGAGCGTGTAAACTAATTGCTAGATTTACTTGATATGGTAAGCATGAAAACTCTATGATTTTAGGAACTACTCCACAAGTAGAGACCGTAATGTGCCTACTACCTAAAGCAATTCCATGATCATTATTAATGATTTCAATAAATTTTACTAAATTATCATAATTGTCAAATGGTTC
Organism: uncultured Bacilli bacterium; assembly: GCA_910584255.1. GTDB lineage: Bacteria > Bacillota_I > Bacilli_A > RF39 > UBA660 > Alloscybalousia. The sequence continues at coordinate 20,095 of CAJTXV010000014.1, read as the reverse complement.
CCCAATTCCCATCACTACTACATGACTAATTCTTTTTTTACAGTATTTTTCAATTTCTAATAGTTGTTCTATCATTTCATGGGTTTCTAAGTTTCTAACCTTTTTTAGTCTTCCACTTTCACAGAATTTACATCCCATATTACAGCCGACCTGTGTAGAAATACAAACACTGTTTCCATAGTCATGATTCATTAAAACGGCTTCTACTTTTTCAGAATCTTGTAAGGAAAATAAATATTTTTGAACATCTGTATCTGTTTCTACTTTTACAATTTGAACGGTTGACATTGTAAAGTGATTTTCTAAGTCTTCAATCACTTCTTTTTTTAGGTTTGTCATCTCTTCAAAAGAGGTTACTCTTTTTCGATATAGCCATTCAAATACTTGCGTTGCACGAAATTTTTTATCTTTCCGATTTACAAAATAATCCTCAAAATCTCTTAAAGTTAAATTATATATATTCTGCATATTTACACTTCCACGATTTTATTATAACACGTTCTATCATACTTATAGTAGAAAAAGAAGACTACCTCATTCGATAATCTTCTTTTTATGTCAAGTAATGTGTAAAGTTTAAGATAAAACAAATCCTAAGATAGAAAGCCCTACCATAGCTAGCATTAAAATACTAACTAAGATATACATTCCTGAATATCCATTCGGTATAATTTCAATTTCTTCCTCATCTTCTGTCGTCATAGGATTCATTTTTTCTAATTCTGTTTCTAGTTCCTCTGGAAGAGGAAACATAGATTGATTCATCTCGTCCGCTGCCGCTACTGGAATTACTTCTGGTTTTACCTCATTTAAAGTTACTTCTTCTATTGGGGACTTTGATTTTACAACAAAATGGGGTTCTACAAAGTTCTCTGGAATCTCTAATTCCTCATTTTCAAGACTTGCATTCATTTCATTTTCCATATACTTTTCCTCTTTCTACTTTTATAAGTGATGAAGCATTCTCAGACTATTTGCCTTTTGAAATAGTTCAAAAACTTCAATCAACTGATTTTCTTTTTCCATAAGTTCTCTATCATTGGTTCTACCAAATAATAAAACTCGATAATTTTCTTTTGGTTTTACGTTATTTAAGCTGATATAATATGGAACATTATTTCTTAATAATGTAAAGCCATCAATGATATCATTTTTAAACAAACGTGGAAGATATTCTTCAATATTGGAAATCACTGTATCCTGATCTAATAGATGATTCATTTCTAGTACCTCAAATACAAAAATTGCCTGTTCTATTTTTCCACCAAGAGATGGGGTATCTAAATCATAAAACTCATAATCCATATCATCTAGTCGTTGTTTGTGCTTTTCCACCAGTTTTAAAAATTTCTCATTCTTCTCTTGATCTAAGTTCATAAATTTCCCCTTCTATCTTTGAAAAAACAGAAAAATAATTCCTATCACAGCAATACAAAAACTACTGATATAGCAAGCAAATGTGAATATTTGAAGATTGGAATAGTAATAAGGTTCTTCTTCATCTAAACTTTTTTCAACGAATGAAAAGGTAGAAGTCATTTCGAGTGCAGTTCCATCTATCTCTAATTCCTCTTTTAAGTAAACATTTTCTTCTATTATATCATTTTGAACTAAGATGTTAGTATTTTCCATCTCCTCGTTTGTATTATATTGGGAGAGTTCTAATGTTTCTTCTATCATAGACTCAACTCCTAGTATAGACATTATCTCACTATTTTTAAAAACTGTCAATCAGAAGGAAATCGTAAAATTTTTGGTTGTTCCAACATGATTAAATTCCATATGAATGGTATATTGATTATTTGTTCCGCTGATTAAAGTAGAAAGAGATGAGTAATCTACATCAATTGCTTCAATTGTTGTATCATTTCTAGTAATCACGATTGTATTTAAAGTATGATTGGAATCTATCAATCCTAAATCTTTATGATAGGCTGTTAACAGTATCGAAGTTGGAACATAATAAGTGTATTGATTGGAATTAATATCAGGGGTTAATTCTTCTAAAGCGGCAATTAGTGGATCCAAATTGGCATAGATTAAATTTCTGCTTGGAATCTCTACTAAATGGTATACCTCATTTTCTTTTTTTAAATAATTGTCACTGACTCTAGCATAATCACTACTTCCTGTTTGATTGATTAATGTGAATATTTCTTTTTGATCTAAGCGTTTTCCAGTAATTGTTTCTTTCGTGTCGTTTAAGGTAAAAGTATATAAATAACTATAATTAATTTCATGGCTTCCTAAATTTTCTTCTTGATTTACATTTGTATCACTAGGACTAGCAGTAGAAATAGGAGTTGGAGAGGGAGTATTTTTAGGATTTTCTAGAGTGGGAGTTGTTCCATTTTGTCGTAACATGAAAATTAAAATACCTAAGAAGAAAGCAAAAATAAGTAACATCGCTACTGCATTCCAACGCTCATCTTTTTCATGACCAAAACATTTATTTAAAATTTCTTTCCACTGATTATTCTTCATTGAATACTTTTCCTATCATTTTTTCTCCATCGTATCCGTGAAGAAAGTCTTTTACTTTCATTTTCTTTTTTCCTTCAAATTGAAGTTCTGTGATAATGATTTCTCCATCTTTTGTACTAACCCCAATTCCATCTTCGTAAATTTTTCCTATTTCGCCATCTTTTCTAGTCGTAAAAAAACTACTACTAATTCTTGATGCATAGATTTTGACAATTTTACTGTCAAGAACTGCATATGCTCCAGGGAAAGGGCTTAATCCTCGAATCTGGTTATAAACATCTAAGGTTGACTTTGTAAAGTCAATTTTTTCTTCTTCTCTTGTGATATTCCATGCATAAGTTACTTCTTCTTCATTTTGGGGAATTGGATGAATTTTTCCTTGAATTAAATCTGGAATCGTTTCTAGCAAGAGTTCTTTTCCCATCATACTCAATCGGTCATGAAGTGTTCCAGTTGTATCTTCTGTTTCGATGATTGTTTCCTTTTGGGCAATGATATCTCCTGCATCCATTTTTTCTACCATATACATAATGGTAATTCCTGTTCTTAAATAATTATTGATAATTGCCTTATGAATGGGGGACCCTCCTCTTAGTTTTGGTAAAAGAGAAGCATGTACATTAATCGAGCGATACTTTGGAAAATCTAATAGAACTTTTGGAATGATTTGTCCATAAGCACAAGTCACTATTAAATCTGGTTTTAAATTTAGAATTTCCTGATACTCTTTCTTAATATTTTCTGGTTGAAAAACAGGAATCTGTTTTTTTATTGCCATCTCTTTTACTGGAGAGAAGCGGATTTCTTTCTTTCTACCTACCTCTTTATCTGGCTGTGTCACGACTCCTACTACTTGATAGGAAGAAATTAATCCTTCTAATACTGGAACACTAAATTTTGGAGTTCCCATAAATACAATTCTTAGATCTTGCTTTTTCATTTTTTCATCTCCTCTATCATTTCTTGATAAATATCTTTTAATTCTTTTTTTTGTTTGTCATTCATTCCCTTATATGGATTTTTATAACTTTTTACAGTACTGATATGATGACCAATAATTTTTCCATTTTTTATAAAATAAACGTCAGGAACAGCCAGTACTTTTTCTTTTGTTTCTTCATCTACTCGAAGATAATCCCCTAAGTATTCTTTTAATTCCCCTTCAACATTATCTATTGCATGATGAATATCTACATAGTAAATAGGTTTTATTTGATTTTCTTTTGCTGTTTCTATGAGTAAGCCTATCACATTGCGACACCATGGACAACTATTATAACCAAAATAAACAATTCCTGTTTTTGTTTTTAATGTTTCTATAATTTCTTTTCCTTTAATATACTGAATATGATTATTAAAAGGAATAGAAACTTTAATTTTTCTTCCATTTTCATAGGGAATATTGTTTAGGGATTCATAGTCAAATTTAAAGTGAAGATTGTCATTACTGATTATAATACCTACAAAAATAGTTAGAAGCAAAAAGATTATACCTATAATAATTATAATTCTTTTGATATTTTTTTTCATTCTATCGGACACTTTTCCACCTACTTTTTTCCTTATTTTTTATTATTATATCACAATACTTTGAGTTATCCCCAAGTTCTTTTTTAGATCACAACAAAACTGATTTAAAATCTAAATCAGTTTATCCTTGTTTATCTATGAAATCTGCTTATATCAGGCTCTATGGTGAATCCTTGAGCCTCTAATATATCAGTCTTAAACCGAGGATGCTCAACTTTACTCATTTCTACTATGACTTGATTTTCTTCTAAGGTCATCTGATACATAAATGCCTCTATCCCAGAATCTTTTCCGTAGACAAGAATTCCAGATAACGGAATATCCACTTCGTCTTGACCAACCATTGGGGTTATAATGTCATCAAAATCAAGAAGGAAAAAGAATTTAGAGTTTTCCAATAGATTCTTCACTCTCTCCTTCAATGACTCTTTCTCTACTTTTTCTTTTGTTTTAGGTCTCATAGAAATTTCCTCAATTTGTAAGTAGAGTTCCCCATTTTGAAAAGAGAAATACCTTTCTATAAACTTTGTAGTTTCAAAATCACAGTAAATAAATAGATACGGCTGATTCAGTTCAAATAGTTGATTTGAAAAGCAACCATTCTTATCTTCATGAACCAGTTGAGAGATAAAGGGAAAAAGTCTCTTTTTTGGATGCGATAAATAATCATTCTTTAAAATAATACCTCCATTTATAATTTCATTTTAACAGAATTAAAAAAGTATAATACACATTATGCATATACTTTTTATCAACAAGTAGGAAGTGCGATAGAGCAGCGATTTCTATTATAGATTTCTAATTCGTATAGAGTGCAATCTTCTTGATACTGATAGTCAGTAGAGGGAAGAAAGTTTTGAAACAGATTAATCTCGGTTGATACAATATCCTTTTGTTTCCCAGAAAGAGAATCCATTAAAATATATCTTGATTTAGGAGTTTGATATTCTTCTAGATTTGAGTATTTAGTAGGGCATCCTACAAAATAGTAGGTTTAATTCTTTTCTACAATTGTAATCCCATACCAATTTTCCTTTTTAAATTGCTGTAACAGTTGTTCTTTTTCTAAATAGTTATAAAATTGATAGATTTGAGAAACATAGTTTTCATCGTCAATCCCACATTTCTTCCCACATAAAGTAATTTCATCTAGATTTAAAATTTGATAGGAAAAAGATTCTTTACTCACAAGGCAAGTTCTGTAACTGTCTGTTCCCCTCTACTTAAACTCTCATAAGCTTTACTCAGGCGTCTTTTTCTAATGTATTCCATAATGGTCATTCCCGTAATAAAATGAAAAACTCTTTGTAAAATATAAGGAGGGAGTCCGACAATCCTCGATAGTTTTAGATAATCAACGGTTTCTGTAAGGTTTTTTTCAATATATTGTATCATTTGATCTAATTGAGTATAATCCATTTCGAAAGACCTCCTTCCTCTATTAGAATATATTTAAATATTCTTTTCTTCTTTAAATAATAGTAACTTTTTAAAGGAATTTAATAAAAATTTTCTTGTTTCTTTATCCATATTTTTATTTTCCTTGATTAGGGCAATAATTTTGTTGATTTTGGTAATTCTAAGTTCACTAAGTCCCTTTACTCCTGCTCTTTCTAGAATGGAAAATAAAGATAGGACAATTTTCTTTCTGTCTGCATTATTATAACTACTAATCCACTCAAAAACATGTTTTTCTAATTTTTTACTTCTTTTAGATTGCTTTCCTTTTAAAAAAGTAGTATTGTCCACTAACCAAGAAAGACCATTATGTTGAAAAAAACTATAAGAACTACTTTTGACTACCTGATAATTGGTTGGATGTCTTAAAATCATTCCAACAAAGCTTTCCTCAGGAACTACCATCGTCAATTTTTTTTCCATTTTTTTATAACTTCTAGACTTATATTCTTTTTCCATAAATCCAGGTCCATCATTATTATAAATTCGTATAATTTTACTACGGGTTAGGGGGCTCACTAATAAGTAACTTGCCATTGCCAAGTTACCCCCTTTAGAGTGTCCTCCTACTCTTACCTTTGGTCCGAAGATAGCTACATTTTTCTTTAAATATTCTCCTGCCTTTTGTTGTGCTAATACGGGGAATTGGTAAGACAGCTGAAAGTCCTCTTTCCAACCTGAAATTGAATCATCCGTTCCTTCAAAAGAAATAAATAGAGTATTATCACTTAAAAGCATACAAACCGCCCCAAATTGTGTATCTTGTTCTACTTCCTTTATGTAATTGTAAAAAAGAATGTCTTTATAGCGTGTTGTAGTAGCCATGAGTTGAAAGAGATAAACTAATTTACGAAGAAACGTAGGAGCCATTTTTTTTATTTCTTTTGTACTATATTTTTTAAAAAATAAGTTAGATGCTTTGGATAAAGTTATTTTTTTTATATCCCTTTTTGACACAATTCCTTTAAAATCAATATAACTAATTAAAGATAGGATTAATCCATCTACATCATTAAAAGGCAGTTCTTCAAAACTAAATTTTCCTTGCTTTTGAACATATTGCTTTAATGTCATAAACTTCACTTCACTTTTATTATATTGCAAAATAATATTGCATGGTTTCAATTAATGTTAAAAAATTTTCCCAAAATAACTTGAGAAAAATTTTTATTTTTATTTTATTATAAAATGATAATTACAATCCCTGCGCCTAAAATTAAAAGAAATAAATTCACACATAATTGAACAAATGAATTGTCCTTATTATCCTCTTTCTTATCCACAGGATAATTGACTGTGCTTTCTGGAATCGTACTTACGAATTGACTTGGTGTTTCTTCTGTTACTTGATTTGTAGTATTTGTTACTGTATTATTACTATCAATATAATTTGTACTACTAGATGAATTATCATTATAATAGTTGTTGTTGTTATTGTTATAGCCATTCCCATAATCAGTTGAAAAATCTGAATAGTCAGGGGTTGGTATTGGTGATTTGCTTGGTGTTGGTACTGGTGTTGGAACACGAGTTGGTATTGGCGATTCGCTTGGTGTTGGTTGTGGTGATTCAGTAGGTATCGGTGTATCACTTGGTATTGGTGACCCACTTGGAATTGGAGAAGCAGTTGGAATTGGAGAAGCAGTTGGGGTTGGTGATGGAATCGGTGTATCACTTGGAATTGGGGAAGTAGTTGGGGTTGGTGAGTCTGTTGGCACTGGTGATTCACTTGGTGTTGGTTCTGGCGTTTTTGTTGGCGTTGGTGTAGGTGTTGGCTTTAATGTAATATCTTCAAAAAAGTTAAAGGCTCTTGCTGCAAACCAGTTTCCGTTCGTTCGATTTGCTACAATTTTCACGTATTGTACCATTTTAGGTTCATCAACTTCAAAACTTTTTATATTACTTATAGCTTCTTCAATTGTATTTGCTTGATTCGTATAATTTAAATTTTTCTGACTTGATAGTACTTCCCAGTTTTCACCATCCATACTTCCATAGATAGTTCCATCATAGATTTTTCCATTTCCTCCTCCTGCTGGAACGAATTCTACAGCTGATATAGCCATCGGTTCATCTAATTTAATCGTAATATACCTCTCTGTATCTCCCCCATTCCAATCAGAATGGTATCTTGTATTATAGTTCCCGTCAATCGCATTGACTACCCCTCCCGCATGATTAGTAGCTTCTGTTGAAACTTTATGAATACTTAAATGAGAAATTGGCACATACTTTCTAGTATCTGGTTGATTATCCATTGTAAAACTGTAGGTTACTTCATCACTTGGTAAATGTGTTCCTGTTGCCCCTACTCTTACCTGTACTGTCTTATCTCCTGTAAGATCTGGGATGGCATCTTTATAAGAAGTCCAAGGGTCATTTTCCCGCATTCTCCATTCATACGTCGTGTTGACTCCAATGACACTGTTTTCTAAGTCATTGTTATAAAGAGTACTTGATATTACACCTTTTGTAATATCGATTTTATATAGATTTTCTTCACTATAGTTGACTCCAACAATATGAACATAAATGTCGTTTTCCTCGGTAATACTTGCTATTTGTGTAGGTGTTAGTTTTAGTTTGTGTGCTTCTTCTGCTGTAAATGATACTTCATTCCAAGTCTTTTTTCCATCTAGACTATAATCCCATCGAATTCCACTTGTATCAAATCGTTTAGATAAAACAATTTTTCCAGCATCTTCCCCGTCAAATGAGAATGTTGCTAAGGATGTATCTACTTGACCTAATAGAAATTTAGCAACGTCTCTTGTGTAACTAGGAACTGCTACTCGATCTGTTGCAGTATCTGGTAAGTCTTTACCTTCTGTTAATTTATCGGTTACTAAAAGAGTATAAGCAAACACATATTCATTACTAGTAAATTTACTACTTATTTGATCTAATAAATTCTTCATTGGTAATGGGAAAGGCATTAAAGCATCTGCTAAATCTGAAGCAAGATTATAATAATCCTTTTCAGTTTTAGTGCTATCGCTATTATATAGTTGAATTAATTCCCACCAAGCATCTATATTGTAAGGCAATGTGTTTAAAGCATTTCTTAACCATTTTTCCTTTTGGTTTTTATTATCTTTATAGACATCTGCTAACATGATTTGTTTTTCTGATAATTCATAATTGTCTATATGGTTGATTGCTTCTTGTCCTAATAAAATATAGGAAGCAGCCCAACCAGATACATAAGAATCATTTCCCCATCCTAAAGGCATTCTAACGGATAGTCTTTCGGTCTTTCCTGATTGTTCCCATCCAGCTATTACATTATTTAGAACCCAAACTCCTTCACCCTTATCATTCTTTTTATAGTAGGCAAAGGCTGCATGTCCAGGTTGGGATACGACTGTTGATGGCACACCATGCACTGCACGGTTATTTGAACCCTGTTTAGAAATACCACCACAAACGGCTCCCCCTTCTATATTCATCCATATTCTAGCTACACCCTTTGTTCCAAATGGAACTCCATATTTTGAAAATATTCCTTTATATTTTTCATCATATTTATTTTTATTAGCTATATCATAATATTCTGGACGTCCATAATTTGGCCATAAATATTTCATATAAGGATGCGGAGATAAATACCACATTGGATTACTTGGATTAGCATCTATGAAACTTTGCGTATATTCATTCAACCATAGGATTTCTTCATCATCTATAATATTGTTCATAACATAACGCATTTCTTCAATTTCGTAACCTTCAAACCATTCAGCAAAATCGATTGAGTCTGTGAAACGCATATTTCCATTTTTATGTAAGTCTTTATATATTTGATACCTATTTACTGCATCAGACACAGTATCTTTTACATTAGGTCCATTCATCCATAAATAAACAGTAGTTGAATGTGTTAATGATAATGAAATTGCCATTTTAGTATATAAATCTCCATATGAATTACCATATTTTGTTGTTTCTGTAAGTACAAAATCATTTTTATATTTTGCATATAGGCGGGATAATTGTGTTAATGAGTTATAATAACTTCCTCCATCTGGTTTACCACCAAGTATGTAATACCTTAAAACATTTTGATTATTCATTAACCAATCTACTGCCGCCTTGTTTTCAGCACTGGCGTTATAAAAAGTATTTAGTGAATATTGTCCCACATTTTTGATTAACTCTCTTTTTAATAGAGTAAATTCAAATTCTCCTGAAATATCTTTTTGATTTGCATATTTTTCTTTTATTATTTTATCATACTCTTCAACTGATGGGAATGAAGAAGAGTTACTCACGTCATTAACTAATTTCGCATCTGCATATACTGAATGGTCATTTCCATTAGCACCATTGTCATTAGCGGATAATCTTAAATATTTAGCATTACGAATATCTACTTTAATAAAAGTAGCATTTTCTCCTGGTTTTTTTAATAAATCTTTTACTGGTGAAACCCAAGTAGCACCATCTTTTGAAGTAGATATTGTATATTTAACTCCATTTCCTGATGAAGATGTATTATTAATTCCAACAAAGGCAGTAAAATACTTATAATTATAAGAACTAATATCATATGTTATCTGTGAAGTAGCATGTGCCCAAATTCCTTTGTCAAAAGAAAATAAATTGTTTTCAATTTTAACAGCAATTTTTCCACCACCGTTTACTTCATTATATCTAATTTGATCCCAGGCTGTAGAAGATTGATTTTTAATATAATTAATCTCTGATAAATAAAGACAGTCCTCTACATTTCCTTCACTATATTGATAAGCATTTATATTGTTTACTTCCATTGTATTTGCTGTATTTTGACCCATTGGTAATAAAATAACTGAAAATAAAGCAAAACATAAAATAATTATAGTTAATAATAAACCCCTCTTCATACTTATTCCTCCTCTAAATTTGCTATATTTTATCACAAATTATCTAATTTGTAAAGCTTTTTTTAGTTGATTAAGAAAAATTTAAATACATTGCTAATAAAATGTATGATGATATATCATTTTGATATTCTCACGTGAACGAATTTTTATTAAATGAATATCCATCCATTTAAATTAAAAATATAAATAAATGACTTAATATTCTTACATTTTATAAAAATACTATGCTTTTAATATCAATTTTAAAATCGTTTAATTGAAAGTTATTTTCCTAAAATTACAACTTTTCTATACTTTTTTTGATATTGCTTAAAAGTTCTTGATTCTTATTATTTTTATATTCTCTGAGATCATCTAGAATTTGATAAATCGTTAATCTTTCCCAAAAATATTTTATTTTCCTTAATTCTCCATAATTTTTTATTAATATTGGTAGTAATCGCTGATAATCTTCTTCTACTGTCAACATATCAGTCTTTTCACTCGCCCATAACCATGGATGATATTGACATCGATCAAATATTTTAAAATCATAGTCAATGGGTGCTACCATAATTCTTTCAAAATCAATAATATAAATTCTATCATTTCTATAAATCAAATTATCAAAATGAAGATCTCCATGAATGATTCCAAAGTGATTTTCCTCAAAATATTTATCACAAGATTGTAGTAGTTTTTGGGATATCGTTCCATCTAACTGATTATCTTTTAATAACCGTTTAAGTTCTTTCTTTAGGTACTCTTTAAAGTCAAAAGGTTCCACTTCAATTTTATGGATGCTTTTAATTACTTCAATTACTTTTATAATGATATCTTCTCTTTCCTTTTCTGATAATTGATACCAAATTTCATATAATGTTTTTCCTTCAATATATTCGATAACTTCGTATTCATAGGGAATTAATGTTTTAGATTTATCAGTTATATAGCACTTTGGTATATAAGGGTTTTCTTTATTTTTGAGATAAAAGTCCATTTCTTTTTCAAAATTTCCTTCATTCTTAGAATCTACACATATCCTTATAATATACTCCCCTACTTTATAACAGATATTAGTAAATCCTGCATCTAATTTTTGATAGTTTTTTCCCTTTAATAAAGGAAGTTTTTTAATCAATTTTTCTACAAACGGATGATATTTTACTAGTTCTTCCTTGGTTATCTTACAAATAATTTGATATATAGGTCCAATTAGTTCTTGATATTTGTTAATTTCAAGGATTGTTTTACTAACTTCTTCTTCTGCAATTTTTTTCTCTTCTAAATCTGCAGAAAGTATTCCTAGACTTCTTTCTATATTGTATTTTAACCAACCAAATCTTCCTACTAAATTTCCACAGATAGTAAAATATCTATGATGTTCGAACTTTCTATATTTTGTATATTCAGAGATTATTGATGAAAATTTCTGTTCATCAAAGTGATCACTTAAAAATCCAGACCAAGAAAAAGCTACTTCTACTAGTTCTCTATAAGGATTCATTAGTTGAGCTGATTCCCAATCAATGATTATCGGCTTATTACCTTCCCACAGAACATTTTTAGGATCTAAATCACAATGACATGTAGTTAAAGTTTTATTACTTTTATTATATCTTTCATTTGCTCTTTTTAACAAGGAATTGTATTTCTTATAGTTTTTTAAAAATAATTCTCGATAATCCATGTTTTTAAAATTTTCATTTTGGATATATTCTTCCCAAGGGTACAATTTAGAATATGTTATAATGTTTTCTTCTAAACCTAAACTAGAGTATTCTAATTGATGAAGTCCAGCAAGTAACGTACCTATTTTTCTACAATGGTCAACTGTAATCTCTTGATCACTTAATGTTTTTCCATCTATATATTCAAATATCATATAATATTTATCCTCAAATTGGTGAATAAATTTTCCCTGAATAGAGATAGAACAAGAGGTAGGAATTCCCGATTTTTTTGCTAAATTAGCTATTTTTTCTGATTGGAGGAAATTATGATAGGCCTCTTCTCTTTTCATTACTTCTTGATTTAATTTCTTAATAGCATAAACACCTTTCGTTGTTTTAACTTTGTACATTTTATGCATTCTTCCGCCTAGTATTTTTTCAGTAGACTGAACATCCCCTAAATCATACCATTTACAAAATTTATCCAGTTCCATACACATCACCACTTCTATTATAAACTATTTCTACTTAAAAATGGTGTTTTATCTTTCCTTTTTGGGTCCATTTAAATTCTAAGCATCCATCATTATTATCTAAATCATTTAATAACTCTAATTCTGGATTTTGACGTAATACTTCCATAAATAAATTGATTAAATTTTCAGTTTTTAGCCTACTAATCGTATCCTGTTTATCTACAAATCGAATATATTCAATTTGAATGTCCTCGTATTTTTGAATTTCTCTTTTTAAATGGTATCCTCTTAAATATTGAAAACTATCAATTCTATCTTTATTCCAGTTTTTATAATAATTATCTTTTATATTTTGACCATATATTTCATGGTAGCGATAATTTAATACTTGAAGAAGTGGAACTTTGATATGAGTAATATTATTTTTAATCAAAAGTTCTAAGAAAAGTTGTAATACAAAAACTCTGCTGGGATGAACATTTTCTTCTTCAATTTCTCGATTCAATTTATAAAGGGACCTTTCAATTTTCGAAACTTTTTGCCTTAAAAAACTACTTTGAACACCAAATATATAACAAACTTTTTTATTGTTTTCTTCGTTAATTCCATAATGAATATATGGGAGATCATGTTTTTCTTTGTCCTCTGTTTGAATCCAAAAAGCGATTTGTCTCGTTGATTCATCAAAAGTTGTCCCAAGTCTTGATTGTAAGTATACATCATTCCCATAGAATTCAGTTATTTTTTTTCCAACACTTAGGTAATCAAAATTATTATTTTGTATAAATTTAAGCTCTCTTTCTAAAAATTTTTCAATGTCACCAAAATCATCTGGCCCCATTCTAAGCCATACTCGTTTCATATAACACATGCAATAATTTCGCACACTTCTAGGTTCTCCATACTGAGTATATAACTTAATTGATTGATTCACAATTTCCATTAGATAATAGAAAAACATTTGATAATCTTCAACAACCACCGTTGGACAGTTTTGATTACCATGTAAAGATTTTAATTTCTTGATATCCTCTCCTTTGATTTTTGAGATTGGTTTATATGGATGATTCATAACATAACGAAAATATTCATACGCCTCATCTTCGAAAATAATATTAAACTTTGGAATTTCGTTTTCACTTTTAATCTCAGGAACGGTATCAATTAAAAAAAGTTCCACCAATTCTTTATAAGCGATTTTGTTATCCTCCATTTGATTTCCCCCTAACACTCCATAGTATAGCATAAATAAAACTCGTCTAAAAGAAAAAGAGCATATTAGAATCTCATATCTAAAATATCTCTTTTTACTAAGAATTATTAATTAATGCATCTTTTATTTCTAACTGTTCCCATGTTAAACTTTCACGATCAAATATTTTAGATTTAGTTGATTTTCCACTATCCCACCAAAAACACGTAATTCCTAATTTTCTTGCACTAGATACATAATAAGCTGCACTTGTTATTCTTTCCTCAGTTGCTATTTCTTCCTGTTTTGTTCCAAATTCATCTAATATTACAGGAATTCCTTTATCGGTTAAGTATGTCTTAATATTTGTCATCATTGTATCTATATCACTTTCTATGTAATTATAATTGTGCATTGCTAATATAATTTTATCATTTGCTTCGTCCTCTGGTAATTCAAATGATTCTAGTAGATGTTGGTAGGTTGCCCCGCCATAAGTAGTAACAGCTAAAAATCTGTCTTTATTCTTTCCTCCCGTTTTTCTAACGGTGTCTACAAATACTTGATTTAAGTTATTAACATTGGCCGTATCTTCGTTTCCTTCTCTCCAATTACTACTTCTTTTACTATCCAATATTTCATTAAATCCTTCAAATACTAATTTATAATCATAGTCTTTAAACTCTGTTGCAATCTGAGTCCATAGTCCTTCTAATTTTTCGGCATTTTCTTGGTACTTATCTGCATCTGCGAAAATCCAAGAACCTCCCTCATAATATCCTGAATCATGATGAACGTCCAAAATGCAATACATATCATTATCCAGTACATAACCAACTACTTCTTTCACCCTATTTAACCAATAAGAATCTATTTTTCCATTCTCATCAATATGATCATAATAAGTTACTGGAACTCTTACACTATGGAATCCTGCTTTTTTAATTCCATCCATCATTTCTTTCGTAGTTTCTGGATTATGCCAAAGAGTTTCATAATAACTGACCGCTCTTTCTTCTCCTAAATATTTTTTTTGGTAATTGCACGAATCTAAAGTATTTCCTAAATTCCAACCGATTTTCATTTCATCTACTGCTTCTTGAGCTATTTTTTCATTCTTAGGTGGTTCTACATAAACTTCCCCATCCATTGATACTGTAAGGGAAACTTTTCCCCATTCTGCTCGTAAGACTACATCATGCTCTGGCATTTCAAAATAATCATTATTCATTTGATAAATACCATTATTCACAATTTTCCATCCTAAAAATTGATAAGTTCCACAACTAGGCTTTATTTCACTAATTTCCACTGTATCATATACCATTTTACGAGTCATTGGTGGAACATTTTCTACTATACATCCATCTGGAGTATTTGCTTCATAAATTACTTGATAATAATTTTGTAAAACAGGTGTTTGGTGATTCATAATTTCTTCTTCTGTATCTTCCATCTTATAAGTGACACTTGCTTCCTTATTGATTGGATAATAATTTTCTACGCCTTGATAATTTTCTTTTAAATGAATGTCAATTGTAAGGATTGGATTAGAACCAGAAGGAAGTTTTTCAATTGTCCAAAAAATCTTTTGTTCACCATTTTCTTCTTTTAATTCTACTTGCCCAGTCGATGAGTGAATACTAGAAATAGATTCAATATTAAAGTATTCACTGTCAATGGTATCTTTCAATATAAACTTTTCATAAGAATCAGACAATGTACAGGCATCTAATAGTACATCATATAAAGATTCCTGATTCGCGGTAAATTGATAATCACTAATATTTTTAATTGGTTCTAAAATATCATTACCCATTTCATATTGAATGGCATTGATGGTTAAATATGAGTATGTATTTTTTAAATGGATATATTGACTTATCTCGTTTGGGGTATCTAAAGATGGATAACCATCCGTTACAAATAAAACAATACAATCTCTATCCGATTCTTTTTGATAATTATTTAGTAATTCATCTACTCTAATTAATGCCTGATAATAATTTGTATTTCCGCTTGCAGACATTGCATCAATTGTATTTTCCAAGTTTCCTATATCATTTGTAAATTCTGAAATAATCTGAGCATTACTGTCAAAGCTGATTAATGAAACTTTATTTAAAGAAGAATCTAGTAATTCATTGACTAGCTTTTTAGTATCTTGTTTTAGTTGATTTAGGGATTTCCCATGCATGGAACTAGATACATCTAATACTAGAATTGTGTCTACCGATTGAGTATTACTTTTCTTAATAGTATCAATATTAAATGTAATTTTTGCCTGTTTTTTTGATGTCCACTGTGCCGTTTCTTCTACTTCTATACTTCCTGGTTCTTTATTACTATATTCTAATTCCTGAGAAGAAAAAGAAATTTTTTCTATTGTCTCAGAAATTGCAACAGAGTTTTTAAATACACCTACAAATATCATCATTAAACAAATCGTAATTGAGAAAAGGATAATTAATTTCATATTTAATTTCTTTACTAAATTCTTCATAATCAGTCCCCCAATTCTACTTTCATTATATCTTTTATCTTAAATTATTGTCAAATGAAATGCAGGGGTCTTTTTAAGAAGAATAAAAGAGTCTTTCTTCTTTTCTTAAGGATCTTTTATTTATATTCAAGAATTATTTATTAATGCATTTTTGATTGTTGGATATTTCCATGATGAATTGAAACGGTTAAAAATTCCATATTCTGTTGTATTTCCATTATCCCACCAAAAGCAAGTAATTCCTAGTTTTCTGGCACTTGAAACATAGTATGAGGCCATTTCAATTCGTTTTTCTTCACTCATATTTACTTGTTTGGTTCCAAACTCATCTAAAATCACAGGAATATTTTTCTCCCTACAATATTTTTTAATGTTTCCTAACATTTTGTCGATTCCACCTTGAGTGGATGCATAATCATGCAGTGCTAAAATAATTTTATCACTTGATGAATCTTTAGGCATCAAGAAATTTGATAATTTATGTTCATCAGTGATTCCTCCAAAAGTAGTAATTACTAAAAATCGATCTTGATTCTTTCCCCCTGTATTTCTGACTGTATCTACAAATACTTGATTCAGTTTATTTACAGTGAGTGTATTTTTATGTCCACTCACCCAATTATAGTTTTTGTTGGTATCAACGATTTCATTAAATCCCTCAAATACAAGTTTATAATCATAGTCTTTAAATTCATTTGCTATTTGTGTCCATAATTGGGAAAGTTTATCCGCATTCACTTGATATTTATCAGCATCTGCGACAATCCAAGATCCTCCCTCATAAAGTCCAGTGTCATGGTGGACGTCTAATATACAGTACATATCATTTTCTAATACATATCCGACAACCTCTTTCACTCTTTGAATCCATTTACTGTCTATTTTTCCATTTGAATCTATATGATCATAATAAGTAACAGGAACTCTGATACTACGAAATCCTGCTTTTTTAATTTCTGTGATCATTTCTTTAGTTGTGACTGGATTTCCCCAAGCAGTTTCATAATAGGTAACAGCCCGTTCTTCTCCTAGATATTTTTTCTGATAATTACATGAATCTAGGGAGTTTCCTAAATTCCAGCCTATCTTCATTTCATTGATTGCCTGTTGTACTGTTTTTGTATTCTTTGTTTCGGATGCCGTTGAAGTTGGGATTGGTGTTGTCGTTAGCCCATTTGTGGGTGTAGGCGATTTAGTAGTGGTATTTTTATTCATAGTATCTGAAGATTGGGTAGTTGTTAGCGTTTCTTGGTTCTTTTCAACTTTTTCTGTTAATAAATGATTGAGAGGCGTTGGTGTTAATCTTGGTATTTCCTGATTTATTTCATGAATTTCATAAATATCTTGATTTAAAATTGGTTCTTTATATATCCTTTGTCTATTTTTCTGTTCTCTACTAGATAAGACTGTAATTAAAAGTAGTAATAAAATAATAATACATAACATTATATAAATACCCTTTTCTTTCCATAATTTTTCCATTCGTTACGCACTCCTTCATAAATATGCGCTATATTATACACAAAAATATATAGAAAAGCAATCACATCTGATGATGCATTTAATAAAATCGAAAGTTCCCATTTATTTATCAGTGGGAATTAAGTCGTTAAATTTGTCAATGACGAGCGTAAGCGAGTTCATCTTGATCATTGACAAATAAACATCATAAATAATATTCTTTCAAATAAAGCGTGTCTTTATTTGTTATTTATTCCATTTAATAGTATTATATATCGCGTTGGTTTGTTTGTCATTAAGAAAGTGAGGTCATTATGATGACAAGTTATAACCATTTATTTAAAGAACAAAGACATACTATTGAATATTTAATTGGATTAAGTAAAAATTTCACATATATTTCGAAATCTATCAATGTTGATAGAACTACCGTTTCTAAAGAAATCAAAAGAAATAGATTTGTTAAAAGCAATTTTTATTCTCCTTTTGATTCTAAAGGAATTTCTTCTGCTATTTCTAAGTGTGACAAATTAAAAAAGCCTCCTTATGTTTGTAATGCTTGTCCCAACAAAAGATACTGTACTAATCATAAACTGTATTACAATTCAAGCTTGGCTCAAGAAAACTATGAAAATAATTTAGTTGAGTCTAGAACTGAAGTAGATATTAGTCCTAATGTTGTAGAGGAAATTGAAAACTCAATTGTTCCTCTGATTAAAAATAAAAAGCAAAGTATTAATCAGGTGTATATTAACCATTCGGATATTCTCTTTTTCTCTAAGGCTGCTTTTTATAAGTATGTTGAATTAGGTATTCTCTCTTTATCTAACTTAGATTTACCTAAGAAGGTTAAATACAGAAAAAGAAAACATAAAAACAATCACGATTATAAAAGAAATTTATCCATTATAAAAAGAAGAACATATGAAGAATATATTGATTTCAAACTAAAACATCCTAGAATGAATATATGTGAAATGGATACTGTAGAAAGAACTAAAGGTGGTAAAGTCTTCCTAACTATTTTGATAAAAGATACTAAGTTTATGTTTATTAGATTATTAGACAAAAAAAACATAGCTAATGTGAATAAAGAGATAGATAAACTTAAAAATATTCTTGGTATTCAATTATTTTCTAAAATATTTCGTATAGTTTTGACAGATAATGGTAATGAATTTCTAGATCCTATACATATTGAGTTTGACTATACTACAAGTAATAAAACAACAAATATCTTTTATTGTCATCCTTACAGTTCCTTTGAAAAAGCGAGTCTAGAACACAATCACGAATACATTCGTAGAATATTCCCAAAAGGAGAATCATTAAATAATTTAACAGAAAGGCAAGTCCAAAGATTAGAAACAACAATAAATAATATTCCAAGAGAAAAATTAAAAGGAAAAACTCCATATGAATTAACAAAAAATAAATATCCATTACTTATAAAAAAGTTAAACTACCAGTATATTGAACCTGATAATGTAGAACTAACAAGAAAATATATTTTAGGTGGTGATAAGTAATGAACTATCCTGATATTGATTATATTAATGATATGATATTTTATATTACAGAATTATCTTATCGTATAAGGAAAAGAAAAAAACTAAATGAAAGTGTTGTTCAAGAAATGATTACCTTAACTATTCAATTAATGGAAATCTTAGATCTTTATCTTGATGACAAATGCGATTATTAATCAACGAAAAAACAGAAGGACAGCCTTCCGTTTCTTCGTTGGCAAATAAACCAACAATTACACTAAAAATATGTATGGGAACTTAGTCATAAAAAGACTATAATACGTGCACTTTTTCGTGTGGCATAATTTTCTTCCCAACCAATATAATACACCAAATTAAAAATTTTTCAAGTCAAAATACTCAAAAAAAGTCCCCTTTTATGGGAACTTTATATTATAATTTACAAAATTATTAATAATGGGAACTAAGCTCTAAATTTAATCACATCTGATGATGTCAATTGCTTTTCCACCCTTTTTAGAATTCAATTTTTCTTATTCTTTAATTAATTCACATTGCTCTTTATACCAAGGAAGAGTACAAATCATAATGATTTTGCAATTCCCTTCCCAAAAGTAAATCTCTTCTCTATCAATTAAAATTACATCCCCCTCTTTAAAGGAATAGGCTTTTTCTTTTTTACAAATCTGTCCTGTTCCTTTCAAAACATAGGCAAGTTCTTTACATTTCCTATTGGTACAATACCCTGTTTCAGGATATCTTCCATGAATGGTATTAATCGCAAAATCTACTTCTTTATCATCTAACTCAATTGAATATTCTAATAAAGAACTTGTATCACTATTTTTGATTACTTTAGCTTTTTCTTGATTTACTAATTTCATATTCTGTTCCTCGTATAATCAATCTTATAGACATTATTAATCTATTTGATTGATTCTTTCTATTTATTTTTTTTGAGTTTATAATAACTCTTGCCTGTGG
>CAJTXV010000013.1 GCA_910584255.1 uncultured Bacilli bacterium | reverse complement strand
CAAATTTATTTGCTTATGAAAAGACTGTTGAACATATTTGTCAACAGTCTGAGAAACTATTCAAATAGTTTCCTTCTATAACTAGAATAAAATTTTTGGTAATAAATATACTACTACAAATGTCGCAACTGCAACAGATGCTACATAAGTATAACCAATTTTATTTTCTTCAACCTCAGTTGAATTTAAGAATCCATGATATAGGTGTGATAAGTATAATACCCCACAAACTAGTAGTACAATAAACATAATCTGTGTTGAGATATACATACAAATCAATGCCACAATAGTTGTAATCGTTGTAAGTACTGAACAAACACCTACTAATGCAAAGGATTGCTTAATATCTGCATTTGTTTTTAAAATAGGTCCTGCAATTACATATAGCATTGCTGCTGTTGTTGCGAAACCACCTGCCATCATTACAAAGATTTTAATGAATACTTCCATAGGAACTTCTACATCTCCGTATCCATATCCCATACTGAAGATAGAACTAAACTCACCCATATTAGATGTTAACTCTTTAAATCCTAAATAAACAAATAATATAGTAACTAAACAATTAATTGCAATCATAATAAGTCCTAGTGTAAAATGTTCACTTTGTCCAAATTTTTTCATTGTATCAATTGGGTGTGTAAAAATTCCCTTTGCTACTTCCATATAGTTATTTACATAATCATTTGCTGCACTTGGACTAGCAGTTACTACTGTTGTAGGTTCTTCTTTTACTGCCTTTTCTACCTTTTCTTCTTTTACCGTTTCTTTTTTTGTAGCCTTCTTTGTGCAGCTACAAACTTCTCCATCTTCTAGTTTTTTTCCACATTTTGTACAAAATTTTGCCATTTTCTTTCACTCCTTTTTTATTTTATTTTAATATGCTGAAAAGTATGATACTAAATATGACGCATCTACTAATTTCAGTACTCCATCGCTGTATCTATAATACAAGGTAGAATTAGAACTATTTTTTCCATTCTTTTCTTCGATAGAGTCATCATATCTTTTATAATCAACCGTATAGTTGTAGTTAAACTTAACACCTACACGAATCAATCCATCATCTTCTGAAGAAAGTGTATTTACCTTGATAGAAGAAATCTCAAATGCTTTTAGTGTTCTACTACTATTTTCCGCAACACTTTGATACAAATCTTCATATTCTTCTTCTAAATCTTCTAAATCTGCATCTTTGAAATTATAGGAATCTTTTACGACATCCCATGTTTTCTTTTCAATTAGATTTTGATAGAGAGTTGTAATATCTGTCTTTATTTGATTTTCTAACTTTTCTACGTTTTCACTAGATAAAGAATCTAAATCTAATGATGCAGTATAATTTAGACTAGATGGTGTTACTTTATCTGTTACTTCAAATCCTGCAATTTCCGTTTTAATTGTCACTTCTGTTGAAAAGATTTGGGGAATTGTATATACATCCCATGTTTTAGAAGAATCTTTTTTATTCAAGTATTTATTTCCTAATTCTGTTTTGTCAATGATTACTTTTGAACCTTTTGGTACCTTAATGTCATAATCTTTTACTAAAATAGATCCAAAATCTTCTTTTAACTCCCAAGTATTAAAAATCATGTATTTTTTCTTTTTTCCTTTTGTTAAATAAACGATTTCTGTACCTTCACTTTGTACTCCTTTTACTGTGTAACTAATTTTAACTCTTGCACTTAATTTCCCATCACCATATGTGACACCATCAATTCTATAGTTTGTAATTTCTTGAGTAGAATCATTACTTTCTATTACTTCCCTGAATTTTTCTTTACTTACAAAAGTTTTGTCGCCATCGATATTCAAGTATCCATATAAAGCATTAGAATCATTATTCATGACTGCTTCCACATATTCTTTGGCAACTCCCTTAGGACCAAATTTCTCACTCAGATAATTGTAACCGAAAAATAAAGCAATAATAATTACTGCACATATTGTTAGTGTTATTTTCTTCGCTTTAGACATTGATTTTCTAGGCGGTTTCTGTGCAACTGGTGTAATTTCTGTTTCATTTGCTGGTGTTTTTTTCTTGAATTTTTCTACTTTAGAACCACATTCACTACAAAATATTGCATCTTTTTCAAGCTTGGCTCCACACTCACCACAATACATTTTACTTCACTCCTTTTCTATTTAAGTATAATTCTTTTTTTTTGAAACAACAAGGAGAAATCTATATTTTTCTTTCTAAATTAACAATATTTTTATTATCTACTAGGTTTTCATGAAGAATTTCTTCTTCATTTCCAATATACACTTCTTCAATTCTGTCTACTCGACATCTTTCTGCTAAAAGGATTGCTTTTACTTTAGAAACCGCTTGGTCTAATTCGTCATTTACTATTACATAATTATATTTTGTAACTTCATTAATCTCTTGATATGCCCTTTTAAATCTACGAATAATTTTATCCTCTGTTTCCGTTTTACGTTTTTCTAATCTCTTTTTTAATTCCTGCATACTTGGTGGCATAATAAATATAAAAATTGTTTCTGGTATCATTTTCTTTATATTTAAAGCACCCTCGATTTCAATTTCTAAAATTACATCCTGCCCTGCTTCTAAATGTTCATTAATTTTCCCACGAGGAGTACCATAATAGTTTCCACTGTATTCTGTATATTCTAACATTTCCTTATGCGTAATCTTTTCTTCAAATTCTTCTCTTGTAATAAAATAATATTCTTTTCCATCTACTTCTTGCCCACGAATTTCTCTAGAAGTCATAGAAACGGATAGCCAAATATTATCATTATTTTTAATTACTTCCTGTATAATACTTCCCTTACCAGCTCCAGATGGACCACTAATTACAACAAGATTTCCTCTTTCTTTTGATTTAATAATATGCCCCACTTTTTCACTCCTTTCATTTTGATTTCGCAAAATTAATAAAATTTATTCTGATTGTATCCTATTTCCTAGCTTTCGTCAATCTTCTTGTTTAACTATCATAAAAGAAAAAAGAAGATGGTCTTCTATAGAGTTTATTTATTTTGAGTTTACACGATTCGTTTCTCTAATTACTTTGTATCCATCTTTCTAGTTCCTCTTCTGGAGTAAATCCAATATTTTTTTCTTTTATTTCTCCATCTTTCATCAAACATAGAGTTGGAATTGACATAACCCCATATTCACGTGCCAAATCCTCATGTTGATCCACATCTACCTTGATGACTTTTATATTTTTATATTTACTTTCAATTTTTTCTATAATTGGATGCATCATCTTACAAGGTCCACACCAAGAGGCATAGAAATCTACTAATGTAATTCCATCCTTAATTTCTTCCTTAAAATCTTC
Organism: uncultured Bacilli bacterium; assembly: GCA_910584255.1. Lineage (GTDB taxonomy): Bacteria > Bacillota_I > Bacilli_A > RF39 > UBA660 > Alloscybalousia. Next base: position 41,989 of record CAJTXV010000013.1, on the reverse strand, counting down.
TTTTTTTAGTTCCATAGAACACTCTCCTATCTATATTGATTTATAATATTTTCAATCCCTAAAATGTCAATTTTACCAGCATCTACTAATTTTGATACATAATCTGCTGTGATTACTTTATGTTTTAACATAACTTCAATTGCTTCTTTATTTAGTGTTTCTGAATCCTCTTGTTCTTTATAGTCTTTTCCAATTTCATATATATCATTCACTGTAGTTACAATTCCATTCGCAAAATTTGACATCAGTGGAGTTGATTTTAGAATCTGATTTGTCAGTTTACTTTCTTCAAAGACTTTGATATTAAACATTGGTTGATGTAATACTAAAAGAAGAATAAAGATAACTAAGAATCCTTCAATCCATCCTGCAATTAGACCCAAAATTTTAGATGGAAGAGCTAAAATTACAGTCATACGAAGTAATTTTTCTAACACACCTGTCATTGTAAGAATCAATTTCAAAATTACTTCTAATAATGCTAAGATAATGAAAAAGGCAATTAACTGATAAAATAAAATATTTAATGCTGTTACACCATGATACACACCACCAAATTTAAAAAATGGTAAATGCAGGCTTAAAAATTCTGCTAATGGATTTTTCAAATAAAAAGCAAGCATTAACACGATGATAAATCCAACCGTCCCTACAATTTGTCTGATTCCTCCTCTTTTCATACCCGAAACACCAAATAATAAAATTCCTAGGATAATTAACACATCTACAATATTCATTTATTTTCACCTACTCCTTTTATTTTTATTATACCGACTTTTTTTAGGATTTACAACTAACAAAAGGAAAAAAATATTATACAGTACTTATTTCTATAGAAAAACTTAACTTACAACTATATTTTTCTACTGATTTTTATCATTTTAAGGTATAATGTAATTATAGAAACGAGGGATTTTATGAACGTAGTGATTCGAGTAAGTGATGAAACCAAAGAAAAGATGATTAAATATTATGAAAATAAAAAACGTGATAAAGTGATTCCATATGTTGTATTTCAAGCCCAAGATGAGGATACTGTTATTACAATGTATGAAAGTGGAAAGGTCATGTTTCAAGGCGTAAGTGCCGATGTTGATAGTACAATGTGGAAAGAAATCGATGGGCAAACAAATGAAAGCAAAGAGACTCAATCAAAGAGCCAGGAAAAATATCATAACTGCTCCTCTATTGGCTCTGACGAAGTGGGAACAGGAGATTATTTTGGTCCCATTGTTGTAACTGCAAGTTTTGTTAAAAAAAGTGACGTTGAGTTCCTAGAAAAATTAGAAATTCGTGATTCTAAAAAGATCAATGATGAAACCATTTTAAAAATTGCCCCCGAAATTGCAAAACGAATCCAATATAAGAGTATCATCTTAAACAACAAAGAATATAATGAAAAACATGGAAATGACCATAATATGAATAAAATCAAAGCAATCCTTCATAATAAAGTTCTCTATCAACTCGTTCATGAAGTAACGGAATCCTATGATTATATTATTGTAGATGAATTTGCAAGAGAAGCAAGGTATTATGACTATATTAAGGATTCCACTCAGATTCAAAAAGGAATTACTTTTATGACAAAAGCAGAAGATAAGAATTTAGCAGTTGCTTGTTCCTCTATTATTAGTCGCTACTTATTTTTAAAAGAATTTGATAAACTTTCAGATCAGTTACATATTCCTCTTCCAAAGGGTGCAGGTCCAATGGTGGATACAATTGGAGAAGAAATTGTTCAAAAGTTTGGTGAGGAAAAATTAAAAGAAGTCGCAAAGTATAATTTTAAAAATACCGAGAGAATCTTAAAAACGTGTATATTCTAAAGAAAAAACTTCCGTCATTGGAAGTTTTAGCATTTTACTAAACTTCGTAGCTTTCGAATCACTTTTTTTTCAATTCTAGAAATATAAGATTGACTGATTCCAAGAAGGTCTGCAACATCCTTTTGTGTCATTTCTTTTCTACCCATTAAGCCATATCGAAGCATAATAATTTCTTTATCTCTACTTTCTAATTTATTAATTTCTTGCATTACTAAGTCACGTTCTGTTTCTTTTTCTAATCCTTTTGTTACAATATCTGGATCTGTTCCTAAAATATCCTCTAAGTGTAATTCATTTCCATCAGCATCAAAACTTAGTGATTCATCAAAGCTCACTTCGGTTCTGACTTTTTTATTCTTCCTTAAATACATCAAAATCTCATTATCAATACATCTCGATGCATAAGTTGCAAGTTTAATATTTTTATCTTTACTGAATGTTTTAATTCCTTTAATTAAGCCAATGGTTCCAATACTTACTAAGTCTTCTAAATCTACTCTCGTATTTTCATACTTTTTGGCAAGAAATACTACGAGCCTTAAATTATGTTCAATCAGTTTATCCCTGGCAAAAGAATCTCCATCACAAGAAAGTTCAATATAAAATTCTTCCTGTTCCTTCTTTAATGGTTCTGGTAGCCTATCTACTGCCCCCACATAAAATAACGTATTTTCCCTTTTTATCAATGAAGTAATAAATAAAAGTATTCCTATCATGACCTTCCTCCTTTTCTTTAATATATGATAGATATTTTTATTATAGAAATCACTTCATTCAAAATCTGTCGAACACTAGGAGTCTTTTAAAATTTCATCCCCTTGTAAAATCATTTGAATTCCTTCAATTTGAAAGGAATCTTTACTAAAGCCAACCAAAACTTTTTTTAGTTCTTTTTTATTGTCAATTACCATTTTGTCAAAATGAACACAAGGAATAATTCCACTCACTCCTAGTCCTTGATAGGGGACATAAATCACATGTTGTTTTTTTGAAAATTTGTAGGTAGGGTCATACAGTAGATGAACTGGTCTTTTACTATAAGGGTCATAGAGTTTGTTTCCTGTATCTAAATAACCAATATACTGATATTTCTTTTTTCCTTCTATAAGTTCAATGTGATAAATATTAGTATTTCTTCTTTTTCGTTTTGAGTTTTGTCTTGTATAAATATATAAAATTGGTGGGGAGAGGAATAATAAAAAGAAGATTGGTTTCTTTTTTCCATTGGAAACAAAGAGATTTTTGATTACATTATATGAAAATTCTAGATTTAAATAGTAAAGAAATCCTCCAAGCAGGATACTAATAAAATATAAATAGGATAAATTATAAAGAGTCTCTTTTAGAGAATGATACGAAAAACAAACGAGAACCATACAGATAGAAACAATCAATTTACAAAAAAAGAGTTCTATGGAATTTAAATCAAACAATAAGAAAATAGTACTACTACTTCCAACGAATCCACCTAAAAGGATTCTCTTCATTGTAACTTTTCTTTTTAATACAGCACTGACTGCCCATAACAATAAACTATCTAGAAAAAAATTTAATAAAAAAACTAGGTCCAAATATACGTTCATATAGCATCACCTAGTTTTATTTTATAATTTCTTTTGTTCTCAATTTGTCGAAAGAAAAAACGCTTATTCAGCGTCTTCTTTACTAACTACTTCTTTTCCTTTGTAGAAACCACATGCTGGACAAACTCTATGTGGACGAATCATTTCCCCACAATTTGGACATTTTGTTGTCCCAACAGCTGTTAATGCATTGTGACTTCTTCTCATTCTTTTTCTAGTTTTAGATACTTTTCTGAATGGAACTGCCATATTATCACTCCTCTCCCCACATATTCACTAATTCACCAAAAGGATTATTTGTATTTTTTGTTTCCTCTTCAGTTACCAATTTCCAACCATCCCCTTGATATTCGCTGAAATCAGTGACTTCTGTTTGTTTCAAAGGAATTTCTAATACAATATTTTGCCATAAAACATCCGTAATATCAAGTGTTTTTTCATCATTTATTAAGTTTTCATCCACAACTTCTTCAAATTCAAATGAAAATGGATAATCAATGTTTTTAAGACTAATCGCATCTTCAATTTGCATCTTTCCTTGGATAACTCCTGATATTATGATTCTATCTTCTTCTAAATGGCATTCTCCTTTTACTGTTACTGGTTCTATTTTTTTAATTTCAGAATCCTTTAAATAAGAATCTTTGAAAATGACAGTTTGCTCCAATGTTATCTTTTCATTTTCGGAATTCATGAATTCTGATAAATCAATAATCATAGAATCACCACCGCTTATTCATTATACAGTATATCTCTTAATTTTTCAATCATTTTTTACTTTTCCATTTAACAAACGGTAAATTATCTATTTTATCATTTGGACTTCCCCTTGAAAAAGAAATTCTCTGCGCTTCCCATATGCCTTCAATTTAGGTTTCCAATACTTTTTTGACTTCTCTACTTGACTTTCAAAAGAAGAATCTACTCTTGGATAAAGGGAGTCTGTACTCTGAAATAAATTGCCAGATACTATTAAATTATATATTTTATATTCACCATTTCCTACTTGATTAATCCAATAACACATATTCGATTTATCAGTTAAAAAAATGGATTGAAACCTTGATGGAGCACTTGGATTATAAAGCTTTCTTCCTTCTTCTAAGGCAAACTCTCTCCTTAAAAAATAATAATTCCTTAATTTCTGTACATCATCAAAGTAATGGCAAGAATTATGAAGTTCCTCTTCCACCATATCGATAATATAATCTATATCATAATTCTTTCCATATTTTTCTATTAATTTTTCTTCTTTCTTTAGAAATTCTTTATAAAAGAATGCTTTAAAGTTTGAATCAATCATTATTTTTTTTCAATTTCAAAAAGACAATTGTCACAATTATTTCTGTGAATATGATAAAATTTTTTCCCTTCTACATGCATCCTTTTTGCCCCCCTTCTTTTATCAATTGGAGCCTATTATAACATATTCTCTATCTTTCTGCAATTTTAAATTCCATGAGTCTTATAAAGAATTTGGGTATTTGATACTGATTGGTTCCTTGCTATTTTCTTTTTTTGATTGATTGATGCAATCCATATAATAACGAAACATTCTTTCATAAAATGCTTTCATTCCTGCCAAATGAAAAATTGGTGTCACAGTGGATTGATTTCTCGCATTTAACATAACCTCTGTATGAAGCTGGGTACCTTCAAATCTAGAAGTATCTGTAACTGGAACACTAAATGCAACTGGTACATCGTCTTTAAATGCATGGTAAATTTTACTTGCTAACTCACAAGTCATATTATTACAGTACTTATATCCGATTTCTTCATCTTCTGTTAATACTGGGTCTAATAAAAGTCCGTCAATTTCCCCTTCGCTAATTAAATTCTGAATTACTTCTAGCACACTATCTTCATGATAACATCTCCACTGGGACATCGAACCACCACAATTGCTTCCTTTTAAGAAGATAAATTCTATTTCTTCTGAAATTTGATTTTTTTCTTTATATTCTTGAATAAATGTATCCATCATTTTACTTTCTGTACAAGCATATATATCTTTTTGATTTACTTGTCTCCAATTTTGATCGCTTGTTCTTTCGATTACTAATATCTTCATAGCTATCTCCTCAATTAAAGCGGATTTTGTCCGTTACTTATGGCTATATTTTAACACAACATCGCAAGTTTTACTAGTAGTTTCTTTTCATAGTGCTATTTTTCTGTTATAATTTTAGTATTTTAAGGAGGAAGTTTTATGAAAACAATCGGTATTATTGCTGAATATAATCCACTTCATAATGGACATTTATATCAATTAGAACAAGTTCGTTCTCTTCAAAAAGATGCGCTTATCATCGTAGTTATATCTACATCTTTTACGGAACGAGGAATTCCAAGTTACTTGGATAAATATACAAAAACAAAATTATGTTTAGAATATGGAATCGATTTAGTCGTAGAACTTCCTTTTCCTTTTGCTACTCAAAGTGCCGATATATTCGCAAAAGGTGCCATTCAGATTTTAAAGAATCTTAATGTTGACTTCCTCTATTTTGGAAGCGAATGTAATGATATTCAAAAACTAACTGAGCTCGCACAAGAAACATTTAGTGAGGAATATCAAGTAAAAGTCCATCACTATTTAAAAGAAGGAAAAAACTATCCAACTGCACTCAATATGGCCTTTTTAAATTCTGAAACAGTTACAACTCCCAATGACTTATTAGGGCTTTCCTATATCAAAGAAATATTAAAACAAGATTGTTCCATCATTCCAAAGACAATTCAAAGAACCAATGCTTTTCATGAAGAAGAAATTATGAGTCCTATTTCTAGTGCAACTAGTATTAGAAAAGCAATTATTTCTAACAAAGACTTTTCTATGGCAGTTCCAAAGTCTGCTTATGAATTGCTTAAGAAAAAAAGTAATTTTGAAGAATCTTATTTTCCTTTTTTAAAATATAAGATTCTTTCTTCTTCCGATTTATCTATCTATCAAACTGTCGATGAAGGAATTGAACATCGTATAAAAAAGGTGATTAAAGAATCTAGTAGTATGGAAGATTTTATTCAAAAAATGAAAACCAAGCGTTATACTTATAACCGTTTAAAAAGAATGTGTGTTCATATTCTATGTAATTTTACAAAGGAGAAAGCAAGTAAATTTACAGAAATTGAATACATTCGAGTGTTAGGTTTCAGTGAAAATGGACAAAAATATTTAAATCAAATCAAAAAGGAATTATTAGTTCCTGTTGTTACAACATTATCTAAAGGGCACTTTGATATGTTAGAGTATGAAAAACAAGTAACGGATATTTATTTATCTACTTTTCCTCACGAAGAAGCCCAAAAATTAGAGCAACTAGAGTATTCTATGTTTCCACTTCAACAAGGAAAGTAGAAATTCTTAAATTTCAAGAGTGCTGAATAAAATTTCAGTCTTCTTTCGTACAACAAAAAATTTTTGACAAGGACTAAAAAAAATGTTATGATGAATATGTCAAGGAAACTTGCACAAAATAAAAAGGGAAATACTTAACTTTGCCGAGTTGAGTACTTACCCGAAATTAATTGTTTAAGTACTTAATCTTTGCAGATTGAGTACTATTTTTTTATACATAGAATCATTAAAGAGACTATTAATAAAATGATAATTAATATTAGAAATGAGATTAGTAAATCTTTTTTCTTTATAATATCAAGCCTCCTTCCTAAGTAGATGAAGGCAAGTACTCAACAGTTATAGTATTTCCTAAAATAATTATACATTGTAAGGGCAAAAAAACAATCGAGCAAGTTAAAATTTTAGAACAAATTTCTATAATTTTTATCATTTATATTAATATAACTATTCTTTTAATAACTGAAAAATATGCTCTCTCTCACTTTTTAAATTGGTATTTTCCGCTTCACTTACTAGAAAATCATAGCGAAATAACGAAAATCCTTGGTAATTAGATACCTTTCTACTCTCTTCAATTTCTCTTTTAATAATATCTGTATTTTCTTGCCATTCCTTCTCTCCAGACTTTGCATACTGATCGGGTAACCCTGATTTATAAAGTGCCAAAGCGGGAATCAGTTTCACCTGATTTTGAATCAAAGAATTCCATTCTAACAGTGTATTTTTAAAAGGCTTTACTTGATTTTCAAATCCATAATAAATTTGGGGCATAATATAATCAATATAACCATCTTCTTTTAACCAGGTTTTTACATCCGCATAGTTTCTTTGGTAATTGTTTTCTATATTTCCTTCTGGACTAATTCCAAAAATCAATCCTTTTTTATGTACTGTATCATAAACTCTCCTTACTAGTTGATTAATATTCGCTAGATGAAACTCCTCTTTTGTCATTGTCATTTGATATTCTTGATACTCTTCTTCATCGATGGTATCATTTGGATAAAAATAATCATCGAAGTGAATTCCATCAATCGAATAGTTTTCAATTAATTCTTCAATTCCTTTTATAATTAAATTCTCAACCTCTAAAGATGCAGGATTATAATAAATTCCTTGATTTTCTATCACTTTCACATTGGAAGTTCCAAGCCACGAATAGGCAGGATTTTTAGGACTTATAGAACTAACATTAGTATTACTTCGAATACGATAAGGATTGATCCAAGCATGGACCTCAATTCCTTTTTGATGAGATTTTTTTATAAAATATGCAAGAAAGTCAAATGGATACTTTTCTCCCTCTTCTTGCACTAGAGTTTTAGACATTGGGTAAATCTTTGAAGGATAAATAGCATCTGAAAAAGAACGAACCTGTAATAAAATCATATTAAAATGATGACTCTCTAAAAAGTTTAAAATTTCATCTATCTTTTTTTTCGTATCTTCTTCGTTTAACCCTTGAAAGTATTTTTCTATTTCTATATAGGAGAGAAAGACTGCACGACGCTCTTCTACTAGCTTTTCTTTTGCTTCTGGGAGTTCTACTTTACAAATCGTCGCAAAAAAAGTAGTAAGTCCGAAGACTACTACTAAAATAAATGTCAAAATATATTTTTTTTGAATCATAGGAATCACCTATTCTATCTTATGTACAAGCTTTCAAATTTATACCTTCTTAGGTTCTACATATACAACACTTGCATTTTCAAAATCGATTGACTGATAAACTTCATCTAATTCTTTTTTATTCATTGATTTATACAATTCAATTTTATTTTCAATAATTTTTCCGTAGTTCACAATGTCATCTAAAAGGTTATCTAATGTCAAAGAAATATTATCAATCATCACTACTTCTGATGAGATCCATACCTTTTTCAAGCGTTCTATTTCTTCTTCTGTAATTTTTCCAGTTTTGATTTCTTTTTTAATTTCCTCCACTAATTTTTTGGCATTTGGACTATCTGCGTAAAAACTAACTACTAAATAATCTCCTACAAAATCTCGTTCATTATAAAAAGACGTCATCAATTTTTCTCTTTTCATTCGCTCCCTGAATTTAGAAGATAATCCAAATAAAACATTTAAAATCATTCCTACATACAGATTAAAGCAGAACTTATCCTTGATTCCTTTGACAGGAATTTTGATTCCATAAGCAACTTTAGAATTGATAATTGGAAATTCAAAACTATATTCTTTCCTAGCAACCTCTACTGGTTCCTTCCTTTTCTTTTCCTTAATTTCCTGATTGGTTGTTGCCTCATTTAAAGCTTGATTCTCTTTGATTGTCTCTAATGCTTCTTCTTTATCAAAAGAACCACTAATTAGTAAAATCATATTACTAGGTTGGTAATACGTATGATAAGTTTTATATAAAAGTTCCTCTGTGATTTCATTAATGGATTCTACCGTCCCAGCAATATCAATTCTCGTTGGATCTTTTTGAAATAATGATTTTCTAAGTTCTTCGTCTAAAATCCAATCAATTTCATCATCATACTGCATAATTTCTTCTGCAATAATCCCTTTTTCCTTTTCTACATTTTCTTCTGTGAAATACGGACTATGAATATAAGTTAACAAGTAATCTAAGTTTTCTTTAAAACTATTACTTCCTTCAAAATAATATCTTGTAATCTTATAACTAGTGGAAGCATTTGAATTGGTTCCAGATTTAGAAGCAAAAGTAAAAGGATCAATTCCATCTTCTTGTTCAAACATTTTGTGTTCTAAAAAATGAGCGATTCCATCTGGGACTTTTAAAAGTTCATTTTCCCCAATTGGATAAAACCTAGTATTAATAGAACCGAACTTTGTAATATAATGCATAGAATAATTAGTTTTATTTTGATACGGAATCAAATATACTTCTAATCCATTTTCTAATTTTTCATGGTACACACTTTGGTCGAGTCCTACCAGCTTAATCTCCTTCATTTTCTACATCTCCTTCCAAAAGAAAGATCGTATCTATCTTTACTTTTTTCGCAATCACCATGATATCCCCTTTGGTCACCTTTGTGACTTCTTTTTTTCTTTCTTCAATATCTCCCAAATTCAGTAAGTCACGTGCTAGAAAGGTCTCAATAATTGCACTTTCATTGTCCTCGATTTCTTTTAAGAATGTAATATAATTATTTTTGGCGATTTCTAATTCTTCATCGGTAAATTCCCCATCTTCCATCTCTTTCATTAACTTTTTAATTAGTTTTATAGTTGAATTATAGTTTTTCTTAGAAATCCCTGCTCGAATTAAAAGTAAATGATCTAATTTATTTAGTGAAGAATAGATATAATATGCAAGTGAATGTTTTTCACGAATTACTCTAAAAAATTTGGACTCACTACCACTTCCTAATAAGAAGTTATAAATTGTTAGGACATAATTTCTTTCAAATTCATCTAAACGGTCGATTTTACAACCAATCGATAGTTTGGATTGGGATCCTTCTGTACGTTCTTTTTCAACTTTAGGACGTTTTGGTAGTTTTTCATGATAGATAATCTGTGATTCCTTGGGACGTTTAAATGTATCAAAATGCATATGTTTCTTGATAGTTTCAATCATTTCTTGTTCATCAAAATTTCCAATTACATAAATATCTACTAAACTATGATTAAACACATTGTGATAATAATCCATTAAGGTTGTACGATTAATTTTTTCTAAATCTTCCATATATCCATGTTCATGAAAAGAATAAGGCATATCTTGATCTAGACATTCTAGCATACGAACCGTTGAATAAAGCGTTGGGTCTTCTTTGACACCTTGAATCGCCGTTTCTGTTGCATTATAAAGAAACTTGAAAGCTTCTTCAAATGTTTCTTCTTCAAAATTAGGATGAAACATAATATCTGATAGAAGTCCCACAGATTGATCAATCATTCCCTTTTCTGTATATTTTTCTGAAAGAATCGATAGGTAAAAACTCATCATATTATGATTACCTGCACGATAAACTTTCGTATAGATGTTGGCTGCGTATAAATCTTGAGCCTTTAATACCAGTTCTCTTTTTGTCTTATGAGTTGCTGTTGAGTACGTTAAAAAGTTTGCTAAAAAGTTTCTTAATGTAATTTCTTCTTTTACAATCTTATCACGTAAGCAAACCCTAGTTAAAATCGTCTTAAAACGATCAGTAGGGATTAAATGTAATTGATAAGATCCCATATCTAATTTTTTATAGTTCAAAATGTCTCACCTCTTTCATAGTATGCTCTTATTTACTATTTTATAAACAAGATTCTAGTGCAAGTATCATCATTTCTTTAAAACCTTGTTCCCTCATTTCTGAAGTTGTCTCTTCTCCTGTTTCAAAATTGTTTGAAATTGTTAAAAGGCAGGATGCATTTTTTCCTAAGATTTTTGCATTATGGAAAAGTGCAAATGACTCCATCTCCACGATATTTAAATTATATTCTTTAATTAATGGGCTCCTGATATCGTTATAAAATACATCACTAGAATATATATTTTTGCTTGAAACTTTCAAATTCAAATTTTTACTAGTATCTATAATTTTTTGATTTAAATTGGTACTGGCATCCACAAAATTACCTTGAAACCCATTTTGAACATGAGCAAAACTACTATCAGAGTAAGATTTATCTACTAAAATGATGTCTAGTACTTGGATGTCTTTTGTGTAACTACCTGCCGTTCCAACACGAATGATATTTTCTACCCCATAGTATTTAAATAGTTCATAGGAATAAATTCCAATACTAGGCATTCCCATACCAGATGCAAAGACTGTCACAGTTTTTCCTTTGTAAGTTCCTGTATAACCTAAACAATTTCTGATTTTATTAATGCACACAGCATCCTCCAGAAAATTTTCGGCAATATATTTCGCACGTAATGGATCCCCTGGCATAATTACCGTTTTGGCAATTTGAGATAATTCACTTTCAATATGAGCTGTTGGTATTGTAATTGTAGTTGACATAAAGATTCCCCCTTTCTTTAAATATGTCCTATCTAGTTTTAATTATACTTGATTTTTAGAACATCTTCCATAGAAAAAGAAAATTATTTGTTTTTTTCAATTGTTTTAGTTTGTATTTCCCTTGTATACACTATTTTTTCAAAATAAGTCTTGTATTTAAATTTTGATGCAAAGTGAATTTTAGTATTGAAACTTAAAAAAAGAAAAATCCCTAAAAAGAAATTCTTCTCAATAAAATATCTATTTTTTTATTCAATAATATATGGAATTGCACAAAGGTTGCTCCACTTTGAATCTCTTCAAAATCATTAAAAAGATGATAGATTTCTCTACTAATTTTTTGAATTCTTTGATTGAGACTTTGAATTAGTATCGTCGAATTCTGATAAGCCGATTCCGAAAGCGATGAAAACCAATTACTTAACTCTTGTACCATTTTGTCTTGTAAAAGAAGTAATATTTGCTTCTTCTACCATACTTAGATAAAACCATTCCTTTACATCCTTCAGTGTAAGGGAATGACTTTTCATAGTTTCACTTAGTGCATAAATAAAATCTTCTTTTTTTACCATTTTTAATCACCCTGATTGATTTTTCTTTTCTCTTATTCAATTCTTTCCTTTATTTTTTTGTATACTTTTTAATTCCTCTTTTACTCGTTGTTTATAAATTTCTACTCCAGGCTGATTAAATGGGTCTATTTCTAATAAATACCCTCCAATCGCAGCACTAACTTCTAAAAAATATAAAAGTCCACCAATTTCAAAAGGAGATAATTCCTCTAAGGCAATGATGATACTAGGAGTGCCTCCATAACTATGGGCATTTGCTACCTGATTAAGTACCAAATGATTTAATTCATTCATTGAGATTCTTTCATTTTCTAAATTAATATCTTTGGTATTTTTTATCTGTAAGACGGTTTCAAAGGTAATCCTTCTTCCATCTTGTAAATATTGACCGAGCGAATGTAGATTGGTCGTATTAGGATTAATGATAGGAAGAATTCCCTTTTGATTTTTTCCTTGTGTTTCTGCAAATAGTTGTTGATACCAAGCTGCAAGAAAAGATAATTTTTCTTCATAAATAGTAAATGCTTCTACTATCTTTCCCCTCTCTTCTAAATGCTTTCGAACTAATGCATATTGACTGCTTTCAGAAAAACAATTTCTTTTCGATTGTGCACCTTTTATAAACTCATCAATATCTATACCAGAAACAACTAATGGAAATAATCCAGCCACAGTAAAAACAGAATATCTTCCTCCAATTTCACTTGGAATGATCCATGTTTTTAGTTGCTCTTTATCCGCTAATTTTTTTAAAGAACTAGAAGAATCTCCTCTAGAAGAATCTCCTATAGTTACGATTACTCGTTTTTGAACATCAGAATATGTTTTTTTCATCCACCCGTAAATCATATGAAAACTAGCCATGGTTTCTAGTGTTTCACCAGACTTTGAAATCACATTTACATAGACACTTTTTCCCTCCATGTAATCTAGTAATTCCTTTAAATAACTTCCAGATAATTGATGACCTGCGAAAATTATTTCTGGTTTTTTCTTTGAAAAATAGGGAGAAAGACTTTCTAATACTGCCCTACTTCCTAAATAGGAACCCCCGATTCCAATTACTAGGAAAATATCACAAAATTTTCGAATACCATAAGAAATCTTTTTCATCTCTTCTAATTCAGATGAAGAAATACAACTTTCTATATCTAACCAATCTAACATTGATTCTTTTTTTTCTAATTTCTTATAAATTTCATTTAACATTTGTTGTTCTAAAGAAGAAATGGTTTGATATTGTTTCACATAATCAAAGTTTATTTTCATAGGACACTCCTCAAATTTTTCTATATACTGGCCATAAATACTTCGAAAGAAAGGGATGCAACCGTATTTCCTTGTTTCATTTTTAAATCTACGATAGATAGTTTCGATAGATACTCTAATAACATATTTTCACTATATCGATAAGATGCCTCCCTTGCTAATTTGATGGGATAGGGATGCATATTTAACTGCTTTGCAATTTTTTGATCTGAATTTCCATCTTGTACTAAGACTTTCACTTGATAAATTAAACGAATTTTATTTGCCAGTTTACTTAAAATACTGTTTGCTTGTTCTCCTTGTAATAACAATTCTTGGTACATAGTAAATGCTTCTTTTTTATTACCATTTAAAATGGAATCTACGAAAGAATAAATATTATCTTCCATACTTTTTAAGACAACTTCCTTAATATCAGGTATTGTAATTTCTTTTGATTCAATTTTATAAATTTTTAGTTTTTCTAATTCTTTTAAAATTTTTTCTGAATCATTCCCACAATAAGAAATTAAAAAATTGATTGTTTTTATATCCATCTTATGATCTTCTAATTCTTCTCGAATCATAGAATGAATATCCATCTCTTGATCTAGAACTTTCGCATGTTCTAGAAGTGTTGTTACAATTTTTTTTCGTTTATCCATATTGTCTACTACTAATATTAAAATATTTTCTGGATTTGGATTTAAGATATATTTTTCTAGTATTTCTATATTATGAGTAATTTCCTCTTTCTGATTTTCCTTAGATAGAAAAAAAGCAGAAGATGCGACAATCCCTTTTTGTTTAGATAAAAAGTTATATGTATCTAAATCCTCAATCACCTTTTCAATGGGTGTTTCCGTTAAATCGTAGTGAATTCTTTCTATATTTTTAAAAGAGGAAAAGAGGTTATCAATTTGCTTTTTAATCGTCGTTTTACTCGTAGACACAATTACATAAACCGAATTCATGAAAGTTTTTCCTTTACAGAATCAAATATTTCTTGAATATGCTTAGTAGTCTTACCACCACCTTGTGCGAAAGTCTTACTTCCACCACCATTACCAGAAGATAAGGTACTTGCCATTTTTACAATCTCTCCAGCATTTAAATCTATATTACTTCTAGCAATAAAGTTCACATTTTCACCTTTACAATTTGCAAATAAAATAAATCCATTTCCCATTTTATTTAAGAGATCATCAATCATATTTTTTAAAATTGTATTATCTTGATTTTTTAACTTCATGAGTAAAACTTTAACGCCACCTACTTCTTCTATATTTTTTTCATAAGAAGAGGTATCTTTTAAGGCTTGTATCTGTCTTTCTTGTTGATATTTTTTTTCTAATTCTTTTACTTCTGCTTGTGTGTATTCTAATTCATTTCTTTCAGAAATTAAATCTTCATAGCTCATTGGTTCTTTATTATCAATTTGAATATCAAAATCAAGAAGAATATCCTCTTTCTTTGCTTTACTAATAATATTTCTAGCTTTCATTAAGAGTTTGATTTTTTCGTCATTATATGGTTTGATTACTTCCATTAGTCGGTCTTCAATTTTATTATTCGTGACTGCTTCGATACGATACACATTACTTCCTTTAGATTCTACATTAAAAATAGCTATTTTTTCAATCTCCTTCGTGTTTTTAATATGTGTTCCACCGCATAATTCTTTGGAATCTCCAATTGTAACTACACGTACTTGATCCTTATATTTCTCACCAAATAATGCCATTGCGCCTGTTTTTTTTGCTTCTTCTAATGACATTACATCTGTTTTTGAATCTAAGTTTCCTTGGATGTATTCATTTAAGAACTTTTCTGTTTCAATAATTTTTTCATCTAATAATTTTCCAGTATATGTAAAGTCAAATCGTAGGGAATCTTCATCCACTTTGCTTCCTGCTTGATGAATGGTATTACTGATTAGCTTTTGAAGGGCATATTGAAGGAGATGAACACTCGAATGATTGACTTCAATTGCATGACGTTTTGCTTCATCTACAGTTTCTTTTAAAGTATCCCCTAGTTGCATCTTTCCATCTAAAATTTTTATTTTATGAAGATTTTGTCCATTCGGAGCTTTTACGACGCTTAAAACACGAGCCTTCACATTTCCACTCGTTAACATTCCCGTATCGCTTACTTGACCTCCGCTTTCTGCATAAAAACAAGTTTTATCTAAAATTACAAATCCTTCTTTTTCTAATTCGTCTACTTGCTTATCTTTTTGGAATAGGCCAATAACTTTTCCTCTAGAAGTATAAGTATTATATAAGAATTCGCTTGGTAGCTCAAAAGATAATAAAGCCTTATTTTGAATATGCATATTTGCTTCTTGTTTACGGGAAGACTTGGCAAGTTCTTTTTGTTCCTCCATACATCGATCAAATTCTTCTTTCAATGTTGTAAATCCTTTTTCCTCTAAGTATTCTAAAGTTAGTTCATAGGGAAAACCATAGGTGTCATATAATTTAAACACTTCTAGACCAGAGATTGTTTTATCCTTTGATTTTTCCATCAGTTCTAATAATCGTCTTTCACCAGATGCTAAGGTTTTATGGAATAGTTGTTCTTCTTCATAGACAAGTGCTTCCACATTTCCTTGTGTCTTTTTAAGTTCAGGGTAGGATTCTTCCATGATTTGAATGACAGTATGTACTAACTTATACATGAATGGTTCGTTTAGTCCTAACTTTTTACCCATCCTGACACTTCTTCTTAATAATCTTCTTAATACATACCCACGGCCTACATTTTCAAAAATAGCCCCATCAGAAAGTGCCACTGTAATGGTTCGTATATGATCGGCAATAATTTTAAAAGAAGATTCTCCATTATATAAAACGCCACTTAATTCTTCAATCTTTTTAATAAGTGGAACAAATAAGTCTGTATCAAAATTGGAATCTACCCCTTGAAAAATACATGCCCAGCGTTCTAATCCTGCGCCTGTATCTATATTTTTACTAGGTAATTCCTTATATTTTTCGCGTGGTACCCCTGCTTTTGAATTAAATTGACTAAATACATTATTCCAAATTTCTACATACCGTTCTTGATCTTCCTCTCTTTGAAATTTTTTAAGTGCGTCTTTATTGGGATCATACTTTTCTCCTCGATCAAAAAATATTTCTGAATCTGGTCCACATGGTCCTTCTCCAATTTCCCAAAAATTTCCGTCTAGTTTTACAATATGATCTGGCATCACTCCTAAACTCAACCATTTTTCGTAAGCAGTCATATCTTCTGTGTAGACAGTAAAATAAAGTTTATCCTTAGGAATTGCAAACCATTCTTTTCCAGTTAAGAGCTCAAAAGCAAAGTCAATTGCTTCTTCTTTAAAATAATCCCCAATTGAAAAGTTTCCCATCATTTCAAAAAATGTTTGATGCCTTGCAGTCATTCCTACATTTTCGATGTCATTTGTTCTGATACATTTTTGAATATTGACAATTCTACGATTTTCTGGAACTTCACTTCCATCAAAATATTTTTTTAATGGCGTAACTCCTGCATTAATCCATAATAAACTTTTATCATCTTGTGGGATGAGAGGGGCACTCATTACTTTCTTATGTCCTTTGCTCTCAAAAAAACGATACCACATATTTCTAATTTCTGTACTACTCATTTTCTTCATTCTTCTCTACCTCACTCACTATTTTTTTAATCTCTTGTTCTAATTTAGAAATGGTTTCGTTGACTACTATATAATCAAACCCTTGATAACCATCTAACGCAATTTCTGTATAATGAACCTGTTCAGATTTCTTTAATTCACTTTGATAATTTACTCTTTCAACATGAATACTAACTGTACCTGAAAACCTTTCTTTTAAGGTTTCAATCTCTAGTGGAAGACGAACATCAGTTACTAAAAACACATCATAGGATAATTCTAATATTTTGATATTTTCAGTTAATCTATCAATAAAATAAAGCGGCATTCCTAACTGTTCACGAATCAGTTCCGTTCCCATTTTTTGAAGCTGCTCCCTCGGTTTTGTTTCCTCTTTGCCATCCCAACCAAAGTAATCCTGTAAGAGCCATTTTAATGGTCTCATCAGTTGAATCCTACATACTCTTTTTCCTAACGATTCATACTCCTTACAAATTAATTCACTGAGTGTACCTTTCCCATTTCTAGCACGCCCACTAATCAAATATAGTCTCATACATATTCTCCTTTATATGTAAATTAAAAGACCTAAACAGGAGCGAATATAATCGCGGTACCATCCTCATTAGATCTTTTCTTTGATAACGGACTTCTATCCGGACTTTCTCACTCCAAGGTAGCTTCCTATTCATTTCTTTGTTAAGTTCCACCTACCCTTAACTCTCTTTAAAAGAATCATTTATAGTACTTATCCTCTTCATCGTTTTTTATTTTGTATTTTCACTTACTTCAAGAAACTATCATAAGTATATCAAAGGAAGCCAAAATTTTCAAGTAAGAATCCTACTTTTTCTAGTTTGTAATTCTTTCTTTTAATGAAAATTTTTCATCAAAGAATAAGACAATTGTTTTAATAATAGAAATTACTGGGGTTGCGATAATCATTCCAATAATTCCAAAGAAACTACCAAAGACTAATAAACCAATCATAATCGTTACTGGGTGTAGTTTCATCGTTTTACCCATCACTAATGGTTGTAGGAAATAACTTTCTAACACTTGTGCAATCACTACAGCAATTAAAGAACAAATTCCTGTCATAGGATCCATCGAAAACCCAACTAGTACAGCAGGTACACCACCGATATATGGTCCAATATAAGGAATCACATTGGTAACTGCACAGAATAGTCCAAATACCATAGGTGCTTTTAATCCTGCAATTCCTAAGGCAATCGATTGAAAGGCAAATAGAATCATCATAATTCTTAATGTTCCTGCGACATAACTACGTAAATTACTATTTAACTGTTCTACTAAATCTGTTGTATCCTCACGATATTTCTTTGGAATCATACTAAATAAGTGTCCTTTTACATTTCCAAAATCAAATAACATATAGAATCCAACCAATAACCCAATTAAGAAATTTAATCCCCCTTGTAAAATGCTACTAATCATTGTCATCAATTGAGCTGGAAGTCCAACCGTAAATGAATTTGCGATTTTATTAATCGAATCATAGAATTTTTCTTGAATATCTATAAAATCATTTCCTGTCGATTTACTCAAACTATCAAATATTCCATCTACCCAATCTTTCATCTCATTAAAGAAGGATGGTGCTGAAGTAATTAGGTCATTTAACTGATTTCCTACCATTGGAATCATAATATATAAAAGTAGTGCAATAAATGCAATAAATACAATGTAGACAAAGACAACCCCAAGCGGTCGATTGACCTTTCTTTTTTCTAAGGATTTGACGATTGGATCAAATAACCAAGCAATGACAATTCCAATAAAGAATGGAGAAATAATTTTTAAAATTTTTCCAATAATCGGGAAAATTTTTAAATCAACTACGAGTTTTAAACTAATATAACCCAATAAAACAATCGCCAAGAATAGTGTGATTTTTAATAAAGTAACACCTACTCGGATTCCTTCATTTAGTTTTTTATAATCTAATTCATTCTCTTTTTTCTTTGTAAACATACTCTTCACCTATCCAATATTTATTATTGTATCATATTTTATTCTATTTGACATCAAAAAGGACTGAAAAAATTAAATTTGTATTTTCTTTTTTCGTTGTTTTTCCTGTTCCTTTTCAATATTACGGTTCATCTCTATTGGTAACAAATAGGCAATTTTTTCAAGCATATCTAGATGATTTCTTTTAAATTCTATAAATTTTTCCCTATCTCCAGCAAGGAGGCACAGTTCTACTTTTTTCTTTCTTTTCATTACCTCTTCTTTACTAAAAGAACCATAGGGAATATCTAAAGACCAAGAAAGAGATTCTTGAAAAAGGTACGTTTTGGTGTAATTTAAAACTAATTTTTCTTTCCATCCCTTTTCAATATATTCATTTTCTATTGAAAGATTATAAATATGATTAGTAATATCCGCCAAATAGTAATGGTTTTTATAAGGATATCCTAAAATCAAATGATTTGGATTGGCATTCCTCATTAAAGAAGGAACAATGTTTTCTACTTCTAAAGAATGACAAGGAATTTTATCATTTATAATTCCCATTCTATTTAAGATATCACTTACAAAAGAAACAATATGGCGACAAACTCCATACCCACAAAAAATTAATTTTCCATAATTTGAATGAAAGAAAATATAGTCATCATCCATACAAACTAATTTCCGACTATCTATATAATGAAATTTTGTTGAATAGCTAAGTAAACCTGATGGAATTAAATAATCTCCAAGTAATATGCTTAGAGATAAAGGATCTTTTTCTACCGCTGTACGATTAATTACAGCGATTAAATCATCTAATAAAGAAAGGTAGAGTTCCTCTATCGTTTGATAAATAAGACCATGTGTTCTATATTCTTTATACAATTTATTCAAAGGATCTTGCCGATATTTGGCATCTATTAGAAGATGCATAAATTGAAAAATACTTAGGTTTGATTTACAAATTGCAGCAAAATCTGTATAAGGCAAAATCACCGTCTGATTTTCTATTTCTAGTAGTTGTTCTAAACTAAGACTTTTCACCCAAAGTTTCCCCCTATCTGCCTAGCTATTATACTAAAAACAATTCATTTTGACAACCGTTTAAAAAAGACAAAGAAAAAAAGAGATTTTTCTCTTTTTTTACATCATATTTTCAATACTTTTTTCTACATCTTTTTTCATTTTCTTCATGTTGTTTTTCATATCACGTTTCATATCACTCGCACATTCAGGACAACATTTCTTATAGATGCACCAAGCACCATAACCTGTTAAAGCAAGTCCTATCGCAACTCCTCCGATGACACTTCCCTTTTTCAATCTATCACCTCTTTATTAAAAATATGATCAGTATATTAACTATACCACTTGTATTATGAGAGGAATATCCAATTTTTATACATTTATATTTTCTAGTATTCTGTCCTTTAAACTTGTTTGCCTGATATCTGTATTGTTGTTTTTAATGGCAAATTCCAAAGCATCAATTTCTCCAATTAAGTATAATTTCTTTTTACATCGAGTCACTGCGGTATACACTAGTTTTCGATATAACATTTTTCCATATCCTTTGACAATTGGAAGAATAACTGTATCAAATTCACTTCCTTGGCTCTTATGAATACTAATTGCATAAGCATGTTTAAATTTATTAAAATTCGCACTTGTATATCGAACTAAATTTCCATCAAAGTTAATTAAAATTTCTTTTTTGGTGCCATTTTCAATCGATTCAATATATCCAATATCACCATTAAACACATTTTCATCTGGCATATTGGTAAGTTGTATGACTTTATCTTTTTCTCGAAACAATACATTATTAATGATAATTTCCTTTTTTCCTTTTGCTTTTGGATTAAATACTTCTTGAAGACTCACATTTAGTAAATCAATTCCATTTACTGTTTTATACATGGGTGCAAGTACTTGCATCGAAGACATTTTCTTTTTATAAAGGGAAGATATTTCAATAATTTCTTGTTTTAAATTACTACTTAGTGTAGGAATAAAAGTTAAATCCTCCTGTTGATTAAAAATAGTTGTATCTAGGCGATCTTCATTAATTTGATAAGCAAGAGAAATAATATTAGAATTTTCCTTCTGACGGTATAGTTCCTGTAGAGAGACAACATTTATTTTTTCGCTTTCAATCATATCTTTTAATAATTGACCAGTTCCAACACTCGGTAATTGATTATAGTCTCCTACTAAAATAATCTTTGTATCATATCGAATTCCTTTTAATAGATGATCAAATAATAGTGTGTCTACCATACTAAACTCATCGATAATTACAAGTTTTACATCGCTTTTACAAAACTCGTTGATGGCAAATTTATTATTTTCTTTATTCCACTTTAGAAATCTATGAATGGTAACTGCAGGTAGTAAAGTAAATTCACTAATTCTTTTGCTTGCTCGTCCAGTTGGTGCTAGAAGGGCAATTTCATCGATTAAACTTTGATGAGACAGTCGATTCATGTTTTTATATAGTTCACAGATTGCCTGTATAATGGTTGTTTTTCCAGTACCTGGACCTCCAGTTACAATCAGTAGATTTTTTGTAAACGAATTATGAATTGCCTCTAATTGTTCTTTGTTATAATGACATCCAAAAATCTTTCCTACTTCTTCTACATATTTTTCCAACTTTTTGTCATAATTATCCTTTTTTCTCATTAGGTATCCACACCTACTCGCAATATTAACCTCTGCTTCATAAAGATCTTTTAAGTAATAGTTTTCTTCTTTTTTGATTACTTTTACTTCTTCAATTAATCGCTCTAAAGCACAATTAAAATCATTTTGACCAATCGAATTTCCAAGAGAACGAGCGGAGTAAACGAATACTTCTTCTTTTGTTAAATAACTATGTCCATATAAACTACATACTTCTCCCATTGCATACAGAATCGATGCCATAATTCTTCGTTCATCATCCCTTTTGGAATCCTTTTGTCTTAAAAAAATGGCATCTACTTTTTTAAATGTAATTTCTTCTATATCTTCCATGAACTGATATATATTTTCTTCTAGTATTTCCGTTGTCTTCATTTTATATTTATTATAGATAATTAAGCTATCTTTGGTAGTAAATCCTAGTTCACTAAGTTCTAGTACTGTTTTATAACTAGATTCATATTCTACTAGCGTATTATGTAAAGTTGTAATCTGTTTTTTAGTAACGGACGGAACTAATAAAAGATTGTTTGGGTTTTCTAAAATAATATTTAGTGTGTCTTTTCCTAAGCAATCTACAATATTTTGGGCTGTTTTATCTCCAATTCCTTTAAATAATCCACTACTCAAAAATTCAACAATCGAATCTTTTTCTTCTGGTAATACTCGTTCATAACTTTCTACTTGAAACTGTTCTCCGTATTTTTCATGTTCTACTAATTTTCCATAAAAAATATAAGTATCTTCTTCTATCAATTCATGAAAATAACCTGTAAAAGTAAGGGTATGGTTGATATAAAATTTTAATTCTTCACCCTCCACTTCTTTTACTTTAAATAATCCGACAACATATCCTTTTTCTGTTTTATAAATTGCTTTCTTAAAATTTCCTTTAATAAAATTTATCATGTTACCTCCCCCATTTTTAGAAAGAAAAACACCTTAGAATTTCTAAAGTGTCAAAATCGTGATACTAGAAATTATGCTGCTAAGTTCTTTTTAATCAAAAGATGTAATGCATAGTCAACTTCCTCTTTATTATCTAATCCCACTAAAATAGTTTCTTGATCATTTTTTAATTGTTTTCTCACACACAAGTCATTTTCATCTTTGATATTTGAAAAGTAGATATAGGTCCCCTGATTACCAGAAATGGTATCAATAACTGCATAAGTCTCATTATTTTCTAATTGCTTTATACTATTATTAATCATGCTACTTTACTCCTCTCTTGATCCATTGGCTCTCCTAAAATCTCTTCATCTTCAAAGATATTTGCTGGTCTTAATGGTGGGCTTGATATTCCAATTGGTCTTATCTCTTCCTTATTTTCTGTAAAGGAAGTTGGTGTAATTAGTTCAAGACTTGGAGAATTCTCGCTAGAATTAGAAAAAGGTACTTTATCAATTCCCATTTGATTCTTTAATGCCTCTACGATTGTTCCTTTTGCTTCTTCTACAAATTTTGCCAATGTAGGATTTTTCCCGACATACATTTCTCCTTCAACCACTTGCCTCATCGTACTATTTTGAATACTTCCTTGATATACTTTTTCTATATCAATCTTCTGGTTTGTTTGCGCATTTTCACTATCGCCATTGTTAATTTTTTGAATTTTACTTTCCAATTGATTTACTAGTTCTTGAATTTTAGATAAGTCATGAGGGGCTTCTACTTCTGTATTTAATGAAGAAGAATTATTTTCTATTACTTCTACAGGTGTCACCACTTCATTTTGCTCATTGATTCCATTTTGATTATTCATACTATCACCTTATTATCATTATAGAAGAACTCAACTTGTTTGTCAACAAATTCTACTCTATTCACTTAAGATGTCTTTTTAATTCATCCATTGGTTACAAGGGTTTCGTCTACTTTCTTTATTCTTTCTTTTATGGTTCCCAAACAGTATGGGTACTCAATTTGATCTAATTGAACCAGCACTTTCTCCTCTTGCTGAAATACTCCTAAAGCTTTTACCAACAAAAAATTACTTGTGTGCCCAATACTATAAGTGGAATCAGACGTTTCTATTAATACTTCTACATCCTTTCCTAGAAATTTTTCCATATAGGATTTTTCTAAAGTACTAGATAATTCTGTCAGTTTTCGAACTCTTTCTTTTTGGATTTTTTCATCTACTTGATTCGGAAATTTAGAAGCAGCAGTTCCATTTCTCTTAGAATATGGAAATACATGAATTTTGCTAAATCCTATTTCCTCGCAAAATTGATAACTTTCCTGAAACATTTCTTCTGTTTCTCCTGGAAATCCTACGATCACATCCGTAGAAATTGAAATATCTGGTCGAATGTTTCTAATTTCTTCTATTTTTTTGTGATATTCCTCTTTTGTATATTTTCGGTTCATTCTTTTTAAAACGTTCTCACTTCCAGATTGAAGAGGAATATGTAGATGATTTGCAATGATTGGATTTTTCAAAAGTTTTAAAACCCGCTCATTTAATTCTGTTTGTTCAATGGATGAAATTCGTAAACGATAAAGATTCGGAATTTTTAAAATACGTTCTAAAAGAGAAGCAAAGTCAGTTCCTAAATCTACACCATAATTTCCAGTATGTATTCCCGTTAATACAATTTCTTGATATCCATAATTTACTAATGAAGTAATTTCCTTGATTACTAAATCTCTATCTTTACTTCTACACTTTCCACGTACAAAAGGAATGATACAATAGGTACAAAAATTTTCACAACCATCTTGAATTTTAACAAATGCCCTTGTTTTTTCTCCGAAAGAATGAATCTCCATATTTTCAAATTCGGTTCCTAAATCATTATATAGATTTTTAATTGGTTTCCTTGTTTTAAAATATGTTTCTATCAAAGAGACTATTTTACTTTTATCTTTATTCCCAATTAAAATATCTACTCCTTCTATTTCGTTCTGTTTATTAGCTTCGATAAAGCATCCCATCGCTACAATACAAGCATTCTTATTTCTTCTCTTTGCTTGATGAATCATTTTCCTACTTTTACTGTCGGATGTATTGGTAACAGAACACGTATTAATCACATAGACATCACAAATTTCTGTAAAGGGGCAAATTTCATACCCCTTTTCCTTGAGTAAACTAGTAATATATTCGCTTTCATACGCATTTACTTTGCATCCTAATGTATAAATTCCAACTTTCATTTACTTCACCTCAAAACTTCTATAGTATATCATAACTGAGTTAACTTTTCATCAATTATAGAATATAAATAGATATTCGTATTTTTCTTAGTCATTTTTTCTATATAACTACGATATCCATCCAATTGTTTTTGATACTCATGATCCATAGTATTTTTTAATTTATAATCAATAATATCGACATGATCTTCATACACTAGCATCAAATCAATCACACCATGATATTCTTTTTGATCTTTTTCATCTATAAATTCATACTCTTTATAAATGGTTGCCTTCTTTAAATTTGAAAGAAGAGGAAGATTTAGAAACGATTGAATCTTCTCAGCCATCCAAGAAGGAACTCCATCTAAGTTTGGTTGATTGAAATCTAAATATTCTAAAAGTCTATGAAACTCTTTTCCAAATTCTACACTTTTTACAATTACAGGAGAAAATATTTCTTTTGCTGTTTTTGAAAATGTTTCCTTCGTTTCGGTTTCCCCACTAATATATATTTCTTTTACTTGAATCGTTTTACTATTTGGTGAAAGAATTTCTTGTAAATGCTTGCTATTTCTCTTTTTATAATCTAAAGACATAGGGACTTTCTTTAAATCAATTTGTTTACAGTAACCATCTAAGTAATCATAAATACTAATTAAAAATTGTAAAAAAGAATTATAAGCATGTCTCCTACTATCTTCTACCTTTCCATCTTCTAGAATACTTTCTTCTTCTTGTAAGTCGGCAAGGAGAATTATTTTTTCCTTACATCGAGTGAGTGCGACATAGAAAAGACGAATTTTTTCACTAATTTCTTCTAAATAATATTTTTCTTTAAAAAGACTCTTATAGATTGTTTCTCCACATCCATCTTTGAAATAAGGAGTGATGATACCATAAGTAGAATCAAAAAGAATTTTATCTTTTAAGTCATTCATATTGAAGGTAGAAAATAATCCTGTATAATAACAAATTGGATATTCTAATCCCTTGGATTTATGAATGGTCATAATTTGGACACAATCCCCATGACTACTACTCATAGGAATTTTAATTTCTTTCCCACTTTCAATCGTATTTTTTAGATAGATAGAAAAGTCTTCTAGAGTATAACCTAGTTTTTTTAAACTGGAAGCAGTTTCAATCATATACTCCAAATTATTTGTAGAAATTTCTACATTCCCTACCCGAATTAATTTTGTAAAGAACTGAAAACTATCTATCAATTGGATTACAAAATTTTCAATATCTAAAGTAGCAATCTTTGAAAAGAATGGTTCTAGTAAATGATATAACTCAGTATCCTTGAAAGTTTTATTCTTCAATATACAGAAAAGTTCTTGATCACTCATTTCAAATAAATAACTACGTCCAATACTTAAAAAGGCATATTCAAACGTTTTATCAAATTCTTTTTTGGATGCCTTTAAAACTAATTGAATTAAATGATTGACTAGATATATTTCCATTTGATCCATGATATTTTCATCTTTTAATATAGTTAAAGGAATCTTCTCATATTCAAAGATTTTCTTATATAATTCAAATTTACTGCTATGATCCATTAGAATGACAAAATCATGATACGAAACATCTCTTAATTTTCCTTTCTTTTTATCAAATACTTGATAGTGGGCATTAATTTTTTCTTTGATATCTTGACAGACCATAAATGCTTCTATCTCATCTTTTGTAAATTCACTATCTTTATCATAGGTATAATTATAGATTTCCGTTTGATAATTTTGATTTGTCTTTCCCTCCTCATTATATGTTTGATTTCCAAATACCATCTGATGAGTTAATGCATAATCTGCCCCACCAAACTGATCATCCATAATTAGGTTAAAGATGTAATTAATATCATGCAGTACTTCTTCTCTACTACGGAAATTCTTTACTAAATCAATTTTATAGCCACCCTCTTTTCTTGCATAGGAATCATACTTTTCTTTAAAAATATTAGGGTTAGCATTTCGAAAACGATAAATGGATTGTTTAATATCTCCCACCATATAAAGGTTATGATTTGCAATTAACTGAATAAATTCTTCTTGTAAATCACTCGTATCTTGATATTCATCCACCATAATTTCATCAAAAGAATTTTTTAGTTCTGTTCTAATATCATCATTCTCTTTTACTAGTCGAATTGCCATCTTACTAATATCGACAAATTCGAATACGTCATGAGTATATTTATATTCTAAAACTCTTTCATCTAATACTTGAATGATTTCTAAAATTGCTTCTATATAATCTTTTGTGGAAAGAATCACTTCCATAATTTCTTCTTGATTTTGATAAATACATTTTTCTCTTAAAGAATTTAGAATCTTTCCTATATTCTCTTTACTTTTCTTAACTTCGTCAGAAGATCCTCGGGGTATGGGTGGAACTATCACATCTAGAGCAGTTTTTAGTGCATCATAGGTATCACTTTCAAATAATTCTTTTAGGCCTTCTAATAATTTTTGGTAATAGTCGCCATCTACTTCTATACGTATTTTATCTAATTCTGAATATATTCTATCTCTTTCTCTTTTTAATTGTTCTACATATAGGTGAATATATTTTTCTATGTTCTTTTTTTCAAATCTAGTAAAATAAGAATCTAAATATGTACCTTTATCGTATTTCATATCTAGTTTTTCGTTTATTTTCAAAATAGATTCTTTTAATTCTTGGTCATCTTTGATACAAAAATCACGAATTAAATGAGAAAATTGAGGACTTTCTTTTTGATAAAACTCATCAAATATTTGGTCTAAGATTTCCTTTTTTATTAAAGAAATTACACTTTCATCCATAATACTTACGTTTTTAGAGATATTTAGATTTGCATGATAACGTCTTACAACTGATAGTGCGAATGAGTCAAAGGTTGTAATATAAGCCTTCTCAATTTTTTGTACTTGCTCCTTAAAACTAGCACTCTTAATATTTTCTCGGATCCTGATCATCATTTCATAAGCCGCTGCTTTTGTGAATGTCAAAATCAAAAGACGATCAATATCGATACCATCCTTGACCTTTCTTAAAGCCCTTTCAGATAACACTGCTGTCTTTCCACTACCCGCTCCTGCACTGACAATGATATTTGTTCCTTCCATATCAATTGCTTCTTGCTGTTCTTTTGTCCAATTAGGCATCCTCTTCACCCCCTAAGAAATCTAGGTTTTTATGTTCCTTTAAAGTAACAATATCTTCTTCCTTTCGAAAGCAAATATCTTTAAATTTACAAAACTCACATCCAACTAAATCCTTTCCAATTTTTTTAGGATTAATTGGAAACTTAGCGTTTCGAATTTCTTGATCTGCTTCTATAATTTTCTCATGAACTATATCCTCTAATTTTTTAAACTGCTTTTCATTTAAAACTTTAGAATATGCGTAAAAGCCATTTTTTCCTACTTTTAGACTACGAATCATACTACTATCTTGGTAAGTATCATCTAATTTTTCTAGCCAATCTTCTTTGTCGATTGAAAAACCAGCCAATTTTAAACTATTCTCTTTTTCCGTTAAATAATCCTTTTTTACTTGTCTTTTAATTTCTTTATTGATAATTCTCTGTAAATAAATTCCTACAATTTTTGGAGAACCAAATTGCCCACTTCGATTAATCAGATATAAATAAATAGGAAGTTGCATTCCAATTCCATAAACTACATGATTCAACTGATCTGGTAATGTTCCTGTTTTATAGTCAACGATTGCAAGATACGTATGGTTTTCCTCCTCTAAAAACATAATTTTATCTGTGACTCCCATAAATGTAGTTTCTAGCTCATCTTTATTTTGAACTTGTAAATAAAACTTCTGTTCATGTAATTCTTCTTTCAATAAAGAATGATTCTTTTGTTTTTTTAATACATGAATATCAAATTGTAATTCTTCTTTTAATTTATTTAAAAGGAACTTTTCACGAATTGTAAAGTCATATTTTTCTACTTCTTTTTCAAAAAAAGGTAAAAATTCAAAATCTGGTTCTAGTGCATGTTCTAACACACTATGAAAGATACTACCTACTTCAGTAAAAAAGGTACTTTCAAATGAATCAATTTTTAAAATATTCGATAAGTAATAGCGAAAACTACACTTATAAAAATTATTAATACTAGAGTATGATAATAGTAATTTATGATTTAAATATGAATTTAAAAGTTTAGGATCGATTCCACGAAACTGATTCTCATAAGTCATATAGGGAATCGATTTATAAGTTTGATATAAAGCTTCCAAATCTTTTTCAATTACCCCATATTTATTTAGTCCATCTAAATAACGTGCTAGTAGTACTTGATTATATATATTTGAGTCTTGATAACTAGAAGATGATTTTCTTACTTCCAAATTCATTTCTTCAATTAATAGAGACGGATTCCAACTACTGAAGGCGCTTTTTTCTTTATACGTAATCATTAATTTAGGAATTTGGCAAAGAATATTTTTTAAGTTTTCTTTTTCAAGTTTCGTTTTTATATCACTGGTAAAAAGATCCAATTCTTTCTTTTCTAAATCTGTTAGAAATTCCTCATCTTGATATACCATTGGAAAGTTTTCTTGATTAAAGCCAAGCAAAAAATAAAAATTTTTGGGATCTATTTGATCCAGTTCTACACATTCTATTCTGTTTTTTAAACATTCTCTAGATAAAGTAGTCTTTTTAAAATCGTTTTCTAAAAACTCTTTTAATTCAAGGGGTGATCCTTTAAACCATGAATATTCATTAAATACTTTAATTATAGAATTTATAGATTCTTCCCCTTGAAATTCTAATTCTATCTTTGTTTGTAATTCTTCGAAGTCCTTTACCTCTTCTAGGTATTTTAAAGTCATTTGTCCTAGAGGAGTTTCAAATATTTTAGTCTCTTCTTTCGTTTCAATTGGAATATGTAAAAGAGAAAAAATACGACGGATTGGATTTTTATATTCCTCTGTTAACGAAAGAATCTTAATTTGATTCATAGGAACACCAGATTGCAGTAGTTTTAATATTTCCCCACCTATAAAACTAATTTCTTCTTCAATACTATAAAATTTATAAACGACAGGATTCGTCCCTTTTTCTAAAGAAGAGGTTAAAATTTTTGCATGAAGCTTCTCAAATAGATTTTGATAAAATGGATCTAGTTCATATCCATAAACAATGATAGAAATAGTTTCTAAGTAAGATGAAAAGAGAGGATTCATTTCTAATAGACTTTCATGTTCTAATTCCGTTAAAAGACTCTTTAAATGATTCAATTTTTTGCTTTTATATTTTGATTTTAATAAAAAGGGAAAATAGAAAATTTCCTCTTCTAAAATAGATACTTTTTTCTTTTCAAGATTTTTTAAATATAAAAAGGATTCTTTTTTTAATTTAAAAAAATAATTGCTGAGAAATTCTTCTAATGTCATGAATTTAATAGGAACTAATACAGTACGTTTTGATACTTCCTTTAACAATTGATTTTTTATTTTATGATTTGTAATTAAAAGAGTTGGCGTTGTAATTTGATTTAACACTTCCACTATGATCACCTATTTACATTATACCACTTGTATTTAGGTTTCGGTTAAAAGTCAAGAGATTTTCATATAATTTTTCTATCATTCAATATTAAGAAGATGTGAAACCATTTTTCTTTGAAGCAATCATAAGGTAATAATTACTAACTAATATAAATATAAATTATAAAATTTGTTTTAAAATTTCAACTTGTTCGATTGTTTTATATATTTTTGCAATGTATAATTTTTGTTAGAAAATACTATAACTGTTGAGTACTTGCCTCCTTTCTTATGAAAGGAAGCTTGATATTATGAAGAAAAAGGATTTACTAATCTCATTTCTAATACTAATTATCATTTTATTAATAGTCTCTTTAAGATTCTATCTATAAAAAAATAGTACTCAATCTACGCAGATTCAGTACTTTACACATATTAAATTGGGTAAGTACTCAACAACGCAAAGTTAAGTATTTCCCTTTTTTATTTTATACAAGTTTCCTTGACATGTTCATCATAGCATTTTTTTAATTCTTGTCAAAATTTCTTCAAAAAAATTCTGAATTTTCTAAAGTATTTTTAAGATTTAGAAACCATGCTTTTTTACTATATTTCTTCAATTTTCAGAAAATTCGTATGTGCTTCTGTTGGAAATCCACCAATGATTACAATGGTATCCCCTTTTTCTAAACGCATTACCTCTTTACTAGCATTGACTCCGGCCTCTACAATTTCATCTGTCGTATGGTATAGAGGAACTAATTTCGTATAAACACCCCATTTCAGTGCTAGGCTACGAGCCACTTTTTCATCAGTGGTGGTTGCAACAATGAAAGAATTTGGTCTAAGGGAAGAAATATCCAGTGCCGTTTTTCCTGTTAGTGTCGATACTACCACTGCCTTTATATTTAAACTAGTCGTTGCTTTTACTGCACACTCTGCTACTGTATTATGGATTTCCGTTCCTTTTAATTTGTAATCACTTAAATTATACTTTGTAATTTTTTCAGCATTTTCACAAATGGAAGCCATCATTTCTACGGTCTCTACTGGATATTGTCCAATGGTTGTCTCATCACTTGTCATAATTGCATCACACCCTGCTAAAACAGCATTGGCAACATCCGTAACTTCTGCATTGGTTGGACGAATACTAGTTTTCATACTATACATCATTTGTGTTGCCATAATGACGCCTTTCCCATTCGCATGGCAACAATCAATCATCATTTGTTGATATAGCGGTAAGTTCTCAACCCCTGTTTCAATTCCTAAATCCCCACGTGCTACCATAATATAGTCAGAGGATTCTACAATCTCCTCTAAATTATCCATAGCATATTGTGTTTCTACTTTTGAAATAATTGGCATATTTGGTTTTCCAAATTCCTTACATAAATCTCTAACTGCCTCGATATCATCTTTACTATTGACAAAAGAAATCGCTAAATAATCGCCATCCATATCACAAGCATACTTGATGTCTTCCCTATCTTTTTCAGAAATATAAGGAACATCTAATTTAATTCCTGGAATACATACTCCACGTCTACTTTTAATCGTTCCAGAATTTTTAATTTCACAAGTCACTCCATCTTTTTCCTTAGAAACTACTACAAGCTTATAAAAACCATCATCTACAAGGATTGTAGTACCTACATTTACATCCTTTAAGACTCCTTTATAATTTAAGGAAATTCTTTCACTATTTCCGACTACATCTTCTTCTACAATTCGAATACTTTTACCAGCAATAAGTTCAATTTTATCATTTTCAAATTCACAGGTTCTTAAATCTGGTCCTTTTGTATCATAAAGAATGGCAAGATTGGCTCCTAATTCTTTTCTTGCTCTTTCTACTAGACTCTCATCTAATTTTCTCTCTTCCATCGTCGCATGAGAAAAATTAATTCTTGCAACATTCATTCCTGCTTCTACTAATCCTTTAAAATTCTCCCAATTTTGTGTATTAGGCCCTATACTACATATAATTTTTGTTTTTTTCATTCTTTCACTCCTTCATAACATGAGTTTCATCTTATCATAGAATATTCCCTTTTTCAATGAATTAGAAACATATTTCTATTTTATTTTTTCTTTTGACACTTTGGACAGTAATAAGTTCCCCGTCCTCCTACTTGAATCTTTTCAATCAACACACCACAATTAGGACAAGGTTCACCCTTTTTTCCATGAACTTTTAATTGTTGTTGAAAGAGACCATGTACTCCTTCTTCTGAGGTATAACTACGAATCGTTGTTCCACCCGCTTTGATTGCTTCATTCAATACTTCTTTTGTATATAGAATAATATCCATACGATTTTTTTTCGTTAATTGATTGGTAGAACATAATGGAGAAATATGAGATAAATATAAAATTTCATCGGCATAAATATTTCCGATTCCTGAAATGATAGATTGATCTAATAATGTACTTTTAATTGGAATCTTTTTATTTTTATAATGCTCTTTTAAATAAGTATCTGTTAATTGGGAATCCCAAAACTCTAATCCAAGTTCAGAAAATGGTTTATGATTTAGGGACTCTTCTTTAGAAATTAAAATCATTTTACCAAATTTACGAACATCATGATAGCGAAGTTGTTCTCCATGATCCAAAGTAAAAATTATATGTTCATGTTTTTCTTTTTTATCTTTTTCTATTCGATAAAAAAATTTACCTTCCATTCTAAGGTGCACTAGTAAATAATCACTCTCTAAATCAAATACAATCCATTTTCCCCTTGTTGTAATATCAATTATTTTTTTATTTTGAATTTTTTCTTTAAACTCTGACACGGTTGGATACTCTATCATATTATCATGAAAAATTTCTACGCTTTGAAATACTCGATTTACTAAATGTTCTTTCAATTTTTTAGCAACTGTCATTACTTCTGGTTTTTCTGGCATAACAAATGAACACTCCTTACTTCTTTTTAAATATGATAGGTCTTTTCTCTTGTTGTATCTTCTCCTATATTTTCATTATTACCTGAAAGACGATACTTTTCTTCGATTGCAACGGTTTCCCAAAATTCTTTTTCTTTTTGTAAGAATTCTATCATTTCATCTGCTGTCATTTTCTTTAAATGATCTTGATAATTTGATAAATGTTCTTCTTTCTTTTGTTCCATATCTTTTGGAACTTTTGATAATTCACTATATTTTTCTAATTCTTTTTCTAACTCTTCTACATCGATATTAATATCAAAATCAGGATGTTTTCTCTTGAAATTTCTTATTAAAATACCATCTATGATTTTCGGAATTCCCTTCCAAATGGCTATTACTATACTACCAATATAAATTGTAATACAACTACCCCTACCAATAATGCAGAAATTGGATTACTAATACCTCCTACCAGCATATAAATCAATTTCATAATAGGCATCATCCCAACTGTAACACCACCAACGATTCCAGATGCTATTATAGTTATTCCAATCGACCATAAAATGATATGATTACCTAATGCACTATAATTAGAGATATCTAAAAAATCTTGATATTCCTGATAGTTTTCTGCTGTTATTTCAATCTTATTCATGAAAACACTTCCTTTATAAAGATCCAATTGTTTTTTCTGGATTCTTTTCTATTGGTTTCGTATTATCTATTTCCATAGCTGCATCTAATTTTTCTTCTTTCAAGACACTTTCCCAGAATTCTTTTTCTTCTTTTAAAAATTCTAGCATTTCTTCTGTTGCTACCTCTTGCATATGCTCTTGATAACTTGATAAATGTTCTTTTTTCATTTCTTCTATATTCTTTGGAGCTTTTTTATTTTCTATATCTTTTGAATGTCTAGATAACTCATGATATTTTTCTAATTCTTTTTCTACTGTTTCTATATCGATACTGGTATCAAAATTAGGATACTTTTTCTTGAATCTACCCATTAAAATGCCATCTACTACTTTTGGAAGTCCTACGCAAAAAGTAGCTATTGCGATACCTATATAACCACCTAGTATTATTCCTTGAACAGCAGATTTTATAACTATACTTTCAAATATTGACTGTAATTCTAATGTAAGAAAACTAGTGCCAATAAAACCAGATAAAAAAATAGTTATACATCCAAATAACATTATACTGTCACATAATGCACGATGGTCTCCTAAAAATTTTCTATGTTTCGCATCTAAAAAATCTTGATACATTTTAGAGTTTTCTTGATTAAGTTCCATACAATTTCCTCTTTTCTACTAGGCATATTATATAGTATTTCTTTTAATTTAACAAGGAAAAAATGAAAAAAGGATGTATTTTTACATCATCCTAATTCATGATTGATATTCACTTTTAATTCCAAAATATTCTTCTAAAGTAATCCAAGAACCATTGTTATATAGTTTTGTCGCAAGATCTACTCCTACATATCTAAAATGCCACGGTTCATACATATAACCAGTAATACCTTCTCCATCCTTTGGATATCTTAAAATAAATCCATACTTATAACTGTTATCCTTTAGCCACTTTCCTTCTTCCGTATTTTCAAAGGAAGAATAGAGACTATTAATATCAACGGCCATACCAGTTTGGTGTTCAGAATGTCCTGGGCGTGCAGAATATCTATCAGCAGCTGCCTTTCCATCCTTTGCTACATAATTGTTATAAAGATTATTCTGATGAGAATAAGAACGAAATCCACTAATAATATTTAGAGTCAGTCCCTGATTCGCCGCTGCATTTTTCATCTCATTAAAAGCATTACTAGTCTCACTTGTTAAACCAGAGCCATAGCTAGATGGTAATCCATAGCTTTTATTTGCTACTAATACACCTTCAATATAGGTAACTCCGTTTTTGGTATAACCTGAAAATCCCTTACTGGTTTTAAATGTAGTATCTGTTCCTTGTGGTATTACTACTGGTTTTTTATTTACTGTCAGTGTAAAATCCTCTTCACTACGATTGTTACTACTATCTACTGCTACATATTTTAGGGAATAAACTCCTTCTTTATTAAAATCATAGTTTCCTTCTACGGTAGCTTTTATTTCTTCCATGGAATTATCACTCACTTTAACGTCTTTTAATAAATCAATCTCACTTCCAGCAGTGGTACTTAATTCTTTACTACATTCAATCACTGGGCTCGTAGTATCTATGACTGTAATCTTAAATTTCTTTTCCTGAGTATCCTTTTCTACCTTGTACTGAATCTTTATTTTTTTTTCTCCAAGTGTACTTGTATCGATATTCTCGTCTTTACTTAAAATTTTTACTTCCTCATCTTTTCCTTTTACTAAAGATAATAATTTTACTTCTGTATGAATTTCAAATTTTAGATTATCTTTTAAGTAAATGGTTGCTTTTTTAATTCGTTCTCTTTTCTTTCGTAATCTCTCCTGATGATTCATAAAAAGGACACCAATCGTTACAATCCCTATTACTAAGATTATACTTATAATAACTAGTAATCTTCTTTTATTCATTTTCAAATGTGTAGATTTCATATTTCAACTCCTTACATTCTTTATTATAGTAGGTGCCTTTTTTAATTATTTCATCAAAGATAAAAATTATTTTGCTTCGTACCAATCATTTCCACTTTCAATATCTACTACCAAAGGTACATTTAGTTGATAAGTATTTTCCATAATCCTTTTGACAATTTCTGTAACAACTTCTTTTTCTTCTAACACGACATTAAATACTAATTCATCATGTACTTGAATTAACATTTTACTCTTTAACTTTCTTTCTTCAAACTCCTCAAAAATTTCAATCATTGCTTTCTTTAAGATATCAGCGCTACTTCCTTGAATTGGTGTATTGAGGGCTATTCTTTCTCCTTGACTACGAACTAAGTAGTTTTTACTCTTTAATTCATCCATGGTTCTCTTTCGGTTCATTACAGTCTTTACATACCCAAGTTCATAGGCTTTTTTTACTGTTTCATCCATATATTTTTTTATTTCTGGATAAGTATCTAAATATCCAGAAATAAATTCTTTCGCACTGATAATATCAATTCCCAAGTCTTCAGAAAGACCAAAACTACTAATTCCATAGAGAATTCCAAAATTAACAGCTTTGGCAGTTCTTCTCATATCTTTGGTAACGCTTTCTAATGGAACATGAAAAATATCAGAAGCTGTTTTCGCATGGATGTCTTTTTCTTCTTGGAAAGCTTTAATTAAATTGTCGACATTGGCTAAAGATGCAAAAATACGAAGTTCAATTTGTGAATAATCACTAGATAAAATGATACTATTTTCTTCTGGAATAAAGGCTTTTCGAATGAGCCTACCTTCTTCTGTACGAATTGGGATATTTTGTAAGTTGGGAGAAATACTAGATAGTCTTCCCGTTCTAGTTAATGTTTGATTAAAAATTGTATGAATTCTACCATCTTCTAATACTTCTCCTAGTAATCCTGTAATATATGTAGCTTTTAATTTCGTTAACATTCTATAATCTAATATTTTTTCAATGATTGGATAATTAGGTGCCAATTTATCTAAAATATCTTTACTAGTAGAATAACTTCCATCTTTTACTTTTTTAGGATATGGAATTTGTAATTTTTCAAATAGAATGATTCCTAATTGCTTTGGAGAAGCAATATTAAAATTTTCTCCTGAAATGTCAAAAATTTCTTTTTCTAGAGAATCGATTCTTTGATCTAAATTCTCTCCCATTTTTTGTAAATAATCTCTATCTACTAATACCCCTGTTTGTTCCATATCTTTTAGGACATTTACTAAAGGCATCTCAATATTTTGGAATAGTTTTAGAGCTCCTTCTTCCTCTAATTCTTTTGTAAATTTTTCTTTTGTTTCATAGATATAACGGGCTTTTTCAACGCATCTCTTGGCAGTTTCTTTTAATTCTGGCAATGCCTCTTTATCACGTTTTCCATAAACTTCTTCATAAAAAGGAATGGAATACCCTGTAGTTCTTGCTAAATGAGCGATGTCATCTTTTATTGGATAATTTAGTAAATATCCTGCAATCATTGTATCAAAGTTACAGTTTTTTATATCAAATTCTTCCCGTTTTAAAACATACCAAAGCTTTTTCAAATCATAAGTGTACTTTTCTTCTTTTCCTAAAAAAAGACTAGGATTTTCTTTTAATAGATTAAATGGGATATAAAGACTCGTGTTTTCTCCATAAATACCAAAACCAATTGCTGGCACTTTATGATAGTTTTCTCCTAACATTTCTAAATAAACAGCATATTTTTCTGGTAAATGTAAATCTTGAAGTGAATCTACAATCACATATTCTAACTCTTTTTCCTGATTTTGTCTCAATGTTTCTTCTTTAATATCTAGTTTTTTAATTAAAGAATAGAATTCAAGTTCTTCTAATAATTTGATATATTCTAAAGCATTAATTCCAGAATAACGAATATGCTCTAATTCTGTATCGATAGGAACATTCTGAACAATCGTCGCAATCTCTCGACTCATGTAGGCATTTTCTTTATCTGCGATTAATTTTTCTTTGGTTTTTCCCTTAATTTCTTCAATATGTTCATATAAATTATCGAGTGTTTGATACTGACTGAGAAGTCCAATGGCTGTTTTTTCACCGATACCCTTAACTCCTGGAATATTATCACTGGCATCTCCCATCAATGCTTTTAGATCAATCATACCAAGTGGTTCTACTTGATATGTTTCCTTAAATAAGTTTCGGTCCATACGAATAAATCCTGTCTGTTTCAATAATTTCATATCAATTTCATCGCTGATTAACTGGAGTAAATCCTTATCACTACTGACAATCGTTGCATTAAATTCAGGATTTTCTTCTACGACTCTAGCAAATGTTCCAATGATGTCATCTGCTTCATAATTATCAATTTCAAAATAGTGAATTCCCATAGCTTCACAAATCTTCTTAGCAACAGGAAACTGTTGTTTTA
This sequence comes from uncultured Bacilli bacterium, assembly GCA_910584255.1. Classification (GTDB taxonomy): domain Bacteria; phylum Bacillota_I; class Bacilli_A; order RF39; family UBA660; genus Alloscybalousia. The sequence goes on along the minus strand of CAJTXV010000013.1, from coordinate 3,594 downwards.
AGTCCTCTGGTGTTTCATTTCTTCCTCCCTTATAATCTTTATATTTTTCATGACGAAATGTTTTTCCTTTATCAAATGCAATCATCATATACTCAGGGTGTTCTTCATTAATAATTTTATTAATCATGTTAATAAACCCATAGACTGCATTGGTAGGAAATCCTTTAGAATTTCTCATAATATTTCCTGTATAACTAGTCGCAAAATAACTGCGAAATAATAAATTGTTTCCATCTACTAAAATTACTTTTTTCATGATTATCACCTATCCATTTCTATTATATCACAGCAAGGATTTGAAACCAATCCATTTCAATAGAATCTATTGATTGCTTTTATGATTTTGAAACATTTGTTTGACAATAAAACTTGTTTATGATAAGATGAAAGAAAAAAGGAGGAATGCTATGGAAAAATTAACAAAACGTCAAGAAGAAATTCTAGATGCATTAAAGAAAATTCTTGCTTCTAAAGGATATCCGCCTACTGTTCGAGAACTAGGAGAAATGGTAGGACTTTCTTCTCCCGCAACCACTCAATTTCATTTAAATCAATTGGCGATTAAAGGATATATTAAAAAGGATAATTCTAAAAATAGAACCATTGAACTCCTAGTTCCAAATGAGTATGCAAAAGAAAATGAAAAAGTGGTGGAAGTCCCACTTCTTGGAAAGGTAACCGCTGGAAACCCTATTGAAGCAATCGAAGTTCCCAATGAATATTTTACTTTACCTACAAATTTAATTCCCCAAAGAAAAGAAGTATTTACTCTTCGCGTTATGGGAGAATCTATGATTAATGTCGGTATTTATGATGGGGATATTATCATTGTAGAAAAAGCATCGAGTGCCAATAATGGTGATACAGTAGTAGCAATGACCGAAGAAAACGAAGTTACAGTAAAAACATTCTACAAAGAAAAGGATCACATTCGTTTGCAACCAGAAAATGACTTTATGTCGCCTATTATTTTACCAAATGTAACCATATTAGGAAAAGTCATTGGTTTATACAGAAAATTTTAAAAAGAAAAGGAAATCACAATGTGAATCCTTTTTTATTTGTTATTATTTTTTTATTATTTCTCGAATGATATGACTGGTAATGAATAATCCCGCAACACTAGGAACAAAGCTACAAGAGCCAATCATTTTTCCTTCTACAGGAATCGGCTGTTCCTTACTACAAACCACTGTAATTTTATCTTTCATTTGATTGTCACGCATAAATTTTCTTAATTTCTTTGCAAGAGGATCATACTCAGTTTTTGAAAGTTCCGTAATTTCAAGTCTAGTAGGATCTAATCGATTCCCTGTTCCCATACTTGAAATTAGTGGAATTTTATGTTCTAGGCTATAAAGAATTAAAGCCTCTTTGGTAGAAACTGTATCACAAGCATCTACAATATAATCAATTTTATATGAATCCAGTAAAGAAATATTTTCAGGATTTAAAAACTTTTCTATCCCCACTACATGACAATCTTTAGAAATAGATGCAATTCTTTCTTGAAAAGCTTTTACTTTGGAAGACCCAATCATATCATCGGTTGCGATAATCTGACGATTTTTATTACTTTCGTTTACTGTATCACAATCTATTAGTATCAGTTCCTCTACTCCAGAACGAGCAAGTGACTCTACGGTGTAACCACCAACTCCACCCAAACCAACTACTAATATATGAAGTTTTTTTATTTTTTCTACATTTTCTTTACCAATTAACAGTTCTAAACGATATAACATAAAACACACCCAATTTTTTTCAAATAAAAAGTCCAGAAGAGCGGTTAGTCGGCGATAAAACCTGCATTTTTACAGGTGGGTGTCCATACGTAGCCTTTAGGATTCCTTTACCAAATGGAAAGGCATTCAACACAGACTACTGATCAAGACTCCCGTATCGTCATATTAGTCGGTTTTATATGTGACCTACTCGCATCTCCTAGACAACTTTAGTATATCATACTTTTTAAAAATTTATACACTTTTTTTATTTTTTCGTAAATTTTTATTTAAAAGTGTGTTTGATTATAAAGATTTAAGGAAAAGAAGAATTACTACAAAAGCAATTCTTCTAATAAAATATTTAATTTCCATTATTTAATAATATATGGATCTGTACTACTTCCACTTCCACTCATTCTCCAAATATTAGTGTTTAGGTAAACAACAGGACGTACAGAATAAGGCTTTATTATCTCAATACTATAACAAGACCCATTAGTCAGAATATGAAATGCAGATAAATCAACACCAGTGTAAGTTAAAAGTGTCCATTGAGCTATATTACTTAGATGTATCCAATCTGACATATAACAATTATTAGTACCATATTGAGATACTTTAGTGACTAAACATGTGTTTCTAACACTTCCTCCAACCGCATATCCATAGTCACTTGGATACATAAGTCCTACATATCCTTTCCATGTTGTTGGACTTCCACTAGGTACTGTTGTCCCTCGCTCTGTTGTGTAAAGTGATGATGCATAACCTGCAGAGCTTGGACTTCCACCTAAATTCCACGTAATATTACTAATTTGGGATTTTGCTTTACTGCCTAATGAACCTGTCCAATAAGCTCCACTATTAAGGTATGTTTGTAGACTTGCTTTTGACCAATCTTTCACATTATTAGTATTCCATGCATAATCTCCAATCGACTCAGCCTTGATTAGTTTAATATGACTTGCCTTATTTCCACTTGAATCTGGTACATTGTTCATCACTCCTATGATTCTCCATAACTCTCCATTAAATTGTACATAATTGTTTGGACTTGCTCCGATATATCTTAAATTGTTATCTGTTGTTCCATCATATGCTAAATTAGTTGTATCTGTTGTTCCTAAACCTTTAACATGTTCTGTTAATAAATCAGGTAAGATATACGGATTTTCAGTTGTACCATCTCCTCCTGTTACATGAATACTCTCTTTGAGGTATACAGTAGGACGAACAATACGACCAGTATTATAAGCAGCATTATAATAACCAGCATCTTTATCATACGTACCCATTATATAATTATTTCCATTAGCTGTATAATGTGAAATACTCATTTGATATACACCACTTACATATAGCCAATCATTTGCATAACAATCATTTGTATTATATGCGCTTAGATTTGTGGATAAACAAGTATTTCTAACACTTCCTCCAACTGCATATCCATAATCACTTGGATACATGAGTCCTACATATCCTTTCCATGTTGTTGGATTTCCACTATATACGCTCGTTCCTCTTTCTGCTGTATAGTATGTTGATGATGACACATCCCCATTAGCAATTCCTCCTAAATTCCATGTAATATTACTAATTTGTGTTCTTGCTGTTGCAGTTAGTCCTATATTACTAAAATTACATGTTGTAGTCGCTCCATTTGCTCCTGTTGGACATGTCCCACTCGTTCTATTTAAGTATGCTCCATTTAAAGGTACACTAATACTTCCACTATGGGTCCAATCATTAATTCCATATGTACCATTATTATTCCATGAATAATTCCCAATCGATTCTGCTCTAATTAACTTAATATGACTTGCTTTGTTTCCATTTGAGTCTGGTACATTATTCATAACTCCGA